>NZ_JAUJXA010000012.1:0-117278 GCF_031931935.1 Pseudomonas sp. rhizo25 | reverse complement strand
GATGAGGCCAGTAAAGCCAGCGCAAATCAGACCGTCAGCAACCGCTCACGCAACTTGCCAATCTCATCGCGCGTCTGTGCCGCCGCCTCGAACTCAAGATCGCGCGCCAACTGGTACATCTTCTCTTCCAGTTGTCGAATGCGCTTGGTGATTTCACTCGGCGAACGCAGTTCGTTCTCGTACTTGGCGCTTTCCTCGGCGGCCTTGGCCATGCCCTTGCGCTTCTTGCTGCGCGAGCCGGGCACGGTGGCGCCTTCCATGATGTCGGCAACGTCCTTGAACACGCCTTTGGGGATGATGCCGTTTTCCAGGTTGAACGCGATCTGCTTGTCGCGACGCCGCTGGGTTTCGCCAATCGCCCGCTCCATGGAGCCGGTAATGCGGTCCGCGTAGAGAATCGCGCGGCCATTGAGGTTACGCGCCGCACGGCCGATGGTCTGGATCAGAGAGCGTTCCGAGCGCAGGAAGCCCTCTTTGTCCGCATCCAGAATCGCCACCAGCGACACTTCCGGCATGTCCAGGCCTTCGCGCAGCAGGTTGATCCCCACCAGCACATCGAAGGTACCCAGGCGCAGGTCGCGGATAATCTCTACCCGCTCCACGGTGTCGATGTCCGAGTGCAGATAGCGCACGCGCACGCCATGGTCGGCCAGGTAGTCGGTCAAGTCTTCGGACATACGCTTGGTCAGGGTGGTGACCAATACGCGCTCCTCCAGGGCGACACGCTTGTTGATCTCCGAAAGCAAGTCATCGACCTGGGTCAGCGCCGGGCGGATTTCGATTTCCGGGTCCACCAGGCCAGTCGGACGCACCAGCTGCTCGATGACGCGGCCGGCATGCTCGGCTTCATAGTTACCGGGCGTGGCGGACACAAAGATGGTCTGCGGGCTGATGGCCTCCCATTCATCGAAGCGCATCGGTCGGTTGTCCAGTGCCGACGGCAGGCGGAAACCGTATTCCACCAGGGTCTCTTTACGCGAACGGTCGCCCTTATACATGGCGCCCACCTGCGGCACGCTGACGTGGGACTCGTCGATCACCAGCAAGGCGTCCGGCGGCAGGTAATCGTAGAGGGTTGGCGGCGGCGCACCGGACTCGCGACCCGAAAGGTAGCGCGAGTAGTTTTCGATGCCGTTGCAGTAGCCCAGCTCCAGGATCATCTCCAGGTCGAAGCGGGTGCGCTGCTCCAGGCGCTGGGCTTCCACCAGCTTGTTGTTGGAACGCAGGTATTCCAGGCGCTCGGCCAGCTCGACCTTGATACCCTCGATGGCGCCCATCAGGGTTTCCCGCGGGGTCACGTAGTGGCTTTTCGGGTAGAACGTGAAGCGTGGCAACTTGCGGATCACTTCGCCGGTCAACGGGTCGAAGGCCGACAGGCTTTCGACTTCATCGTCGAACAGCTCGATGCGAATCGCTTCCAGGTCGGATTCCGCCGGGTAGATATCGATCACATCGCCGCGCACCCGAAAGGTAGCGCGGGCGAAGTCCATGTCGTTGCGGGTGTACTGCAGGCTCGCCAGGCGCCGCAGCAGTTCGCGCTGGTCGAGTTTGTCGCCGCGGTCGACGTGCAGCACCATCTTCAGATAGGTTTCCGGGCTGCCCAGGCCGTAGATGCACGACACCGTGGTGACGATGATCGCGTCCTTGCGCTCCAGCAAGGCCTTGGTCGCTGACAGCCGCATCTGTTCGATATGGTCGTTGATCGATGCATCCTTCTCGATAAAGGTATCGGAGGACGGCACGTAGGCTTCGGGCTGGTAGTAGTCGTAGTAGGAAACGAAGTACTCCACCGCGTTGTTCGGGAAGAACGCCTTGAACTCGCCATACAGCTGCGCGGCCAGGGTCTTGTTCGGCGCCAGCACCAGGGTCGGGCGGTTGATCTGGGCGATCACGTTGGCGATGCTGAAGGTCTTGCCTGAACCGGTCACCCCGAGCAGCGTCTGATGGGACAGACCGGCCTCGATGCCTTCGACCATCAGGCGAATGGCTTCCGGCTGATCGCCGGCGGGTTCAAAACGGGTGACGAGCTGGAAATCCGACATAACGTACCTCGTGTAGTCACCCCAGACTCAACACCGCCAGGGACGAAATAGCTCAGCAACCCGCGATTAATCATCGCAGGTTGCAGGAAAAAACCATGATAGCTGTAGAAGTGGTGACGAATGTGATGGGTTTCAAGGCTATCCTCCTACAAGACCTTTCCCTTCAATGTTGCAATAAGACTAACGGTCAACAAATAAACCGAAAAACATCGCCGAAAAGCCGTTTCGGTTGTCGCCCTCAGCCGTGATGGCCTCTATACTAGCTCCCCGTTTGTGCACCGCTCTAGTGCATTCGGCTGGAGCGCGACACGTCCCTCCCTTCCCCCATAGAGCTGCCGCAAAAATGAGCCTGTTTTCCGCTGTCGAAATGGCACCACGCGATCCAATCCTGGGCCTCAACGAAGCATTCAACGCCGACACACGAACCACCAAGGTCAACCTTGGTGTGGGCGTTTACTGCAACGAGGAGGGGAAAATTCCACTCTTGCGTGCCGTTGCCGAAGCGGAAGCCATTCGCGTGGCGCAACACGCCGCCCGAGGCTACTTGCCGATCGACGGCATCGTGGCCTACGACCAGGCCGTGCAAAAGCTGTTGTTTGGTGCTGAATCCCCCCTGCTGAGCGCTGGCCGCGTGATCACCGCCCAAGCGGTAGGTGGCACTGGCGCGCTGAAAATCGGCGCTGACTTCCTCAAGCAATTGCTGCCCAATGCCGTGGTCGCCATCAGCGATCCGAGCTGGGAAAACCACCAGGCGCTGTTCGAAAAAGCCGGTTTCCCGGTGCAGACCTACCGCTACTACGACGCTGCAACCCACGACGTCAACCGCGCCGGCCTGCTCGAAGACCTCAACGCTTTGCCCCCGCAATCCATCGTGGTGCTGCACGCCTGCTGCCATAACCCGACCGGCGTCGACCTGAGCCCGGCCGACTGGCAAAACGTGCTGGAGGTGGTCAAGGCCAAGAACCTGGTGCCGTTCCTCGACATGGCCTATCAGGGCTTTGGTGATGGCATCCACGAAGACGCCGCTGCCGTACGTCTGTTCGCTGAATCGGGCCTGACTTTCTTTGTGTCCAGCTCGTTCTCCAAGTCGTTCTCCCTGTACGGTGAACGCGTAGGCGCGCTGTCGATCGTCAGCGAGTCCAAGGAAGAAAGCGCGCGCATCCTGTCCCAGGTCAAGCGCGTGATCCGCACCAACTACTCCAACCCGCCGACCCACGGCGCGGCCATCGTTGCAGCTGTGCTGAACAACCCTGAACTGCGTGCCCAGTGGGAAGCCGAACTGGCTGAAATGCGCTTGCGCATCCGCGGCATGCGCGAACAGATGGTGGCTGAGCTGGCCAAGGCGGCTCCAGGCCATGATTTCAGCTTCGTCGGTCGCCAGCGCGGGATGTTCTCCTACTCTGGCCTGACCGTTGAGCAAGTCACCCGCCTGCGCACCGAGTTTGGCATCTACGCCCTGGACACCGGGCGTATCTGTGTGGCGGCGCTGAACCAGTCGAACATTGGTGCGGTCACACAAGCAATCGTTCAGGTGCTGTAAACCTGCTGGCGTTGCACAGAAGGGGGAAGCCATGGCTTCCCCTTTTTTGTGTCCAGCCCCTAGACTGAACCTTGACCGCCCCTTTGCTGTGAGAGCCCTATGAGAAACGACGACCTGGACCTGCGTGCCGACCGCGACGAATTGCACGATTACGCCCCACGTGCACCGCAAGCCAAACGCCAGAAGAGCCTGGTGCTGCAAGTGGCGCTGGGGGTGTTCCTCGGTGGTTTGGCGTTGTGGCTGGTGCAACTGGGTGCGACGGCGATCATGGCCAAACTGGCCATGGGCACCTTCCAATTCGGCGGCTGATGAAGAACAAAATGTGGGAGGGGCGGTGCGACGATTCGACTTGCTCCCGATTGCAGTCTTTCAGCCAAGTATTCGTTAGCTGAAACATCGCTATCGGGAGCAAGCCCCCTCCCACATTGAACTCAGGCGGCTGCCAGGCCGCGTTCTTCCAGCAGTTTTACGAAACTGTTCAGGCTCTGTGACACAGTGCCCCGGCGCCAGATCAGCCAGGTATTCAGTAAGCGGAAGCTGTCCGTCAACGGCCACACACTCACCGCCGCACACCCCGGCATACTCTCAAGCATGCTGCGCGGCATCAGCGCCAGCCCGGCCCCGGCGCTGACGCAGGCAAGCATGCCGTGGTAGGACTCGATCTCGAAGATCTTGCCCGGCATTGCGCCATCCTGTGAGAACCAGCGCTCGAAGTGGTGCCGGTACGAACAGTTGGAGCGAAACGTATAGATGTTTTCGCCATTCACATCCTGCCCGCGGGTGATCGGCGCGTGATGCAGCGGCGCAATCACCACCATCTCCTCTTCGAACACCGCCACGCCTTCCAGGGTGGAATGCAGCACCGGTCCGTCAACGAAAGCCGCAGTCAGCCGCCCGGACAACACGCCTTCAATCATGGTGCCCGACGGTCCCGTACTCAGGTCCAGCTCGACCTTGGTGTACTGCTGGTTATACGCCGCCAGCAAGGCGGGGATGCGCACCGCTGCCGTGCTCTCCAGGGAGCCCAGGGCAAACGCACCTTGGGGCTCCTCCCCCGCCACCGTAGCGCGGGCCTCTTGCACCAGGTCGAGAATACGCCGCGTATAACCGAGGAAATTCCAACCGGCCGGGGACAGGCGCAAACGGCTTTTCTCGCGGATAAACAACTCCACGCCCAGGTCCTGTTCCAATTGCTTGATGCGCGTGGTGAGGTTTGACGGCACCCGATGAATCAGCTGCGCGGCAGCGCTGATGCTGCCTTGCTCGGCAACGGCCTTGAAAATTTCCAGCTGCACCAGATCCACTTCATTCTCCAATCGTGAATGTATTGCTTAATATTATTCAGTTTCCAGAAACGATACAGCCCCGTACGCTGGCCCCATTCCACTTATTCAGCCGGACGGTGCCATGAACGCAATGACCCACCAGACCCACGCCTTGTCGATCAACCCCGCCAATGGCGAAACAGTCGCCAGCTATGCCTATGAAACCGCGGCACAGTTGGACGCCGCCCTCACCCGTTCGGCCAGCGCGTTCCGCACTTGGCGCCGCCAGCCGGTCAGCCAACGCGCAGAATTGCTGCTGGCCCTGGCCGCCGCCTTGCGCGGGCAAGCCGAAGCCATGGCGCAAATGATCACCCTGGAAATGGGCAAGCCCATCGCCCAGGCCCGCGCCGAGATCGAAAAATGCGCCCAACTCAGCGAGTGGTACGCCGCTCATGGCCCGGCCATGCTCGCCCCTGAGCCGACCCTGGTGGACAACGGCAGCGCCCGGATCGAATACCGCCCGCTGGGCCCGATCCTCGCGGTGATGCCGTGGAACTTCCCGGTCTGGCAGGTGCTGCGCGGCGCCGTGCCGACCTTGCTCGCCGGCAACACCTACGTGCTCAAACACGCGCCGAACGTGATGGGCAGCGCCTACCTGATCCAGCAAGCGTTGCGCACAGCCGGTTTCGCTGAAGGCGTATTCGAAGTGATCAACGTGACCCAGGACGGCGTGTCCAGCGCCATCGCTGACCCACGTATCGCCGCCGTGACCCTCACCGGCAGCGTGCGCGCCGGTATCGCCATTGGCTCCCAGGCCGGCGCCGCGCTGAAGAAATGCGTGCTGGAACTGGGCGGCTCCGACCCGTTTATCGTGCTCAACGACGCTGACCTCGACGCTGCTGTGCAAGCCGCCGTGATCGGCCGTTTCCAGAATAGCGGCCAAGTCTGCGCCGCCGCCAAGCGCCTGATCATTGAAGCTGGGGTGGTAGAAGCCTTCACCGCCAAATTCCTTGAGGCCAGCCGCGCCCTGATGATGGGCGACCCGACATTGAACACTACCTATATCGGCCCCATGGCCCGCTTCGACCTGCGCGACGAACTGCACGGCCAGGTCCAGGCGACCCTGGAAGAAGGCGCGACCCTGCTGCTGGGCGGCAACAAAGTCCCAGGCGCGGGCAATTACTATGAACCGACCGTGCTGGCCGGCGTCACCGATCAGATGACCTCGTTCAAGCAGGAATTGTTCGGACCCGTGGCGTCGATCATTACCGCCCGCGATGCCGAGCATGCTGTGGCCCTGGCCAATGACAGCGAGTTTGGCCTCACCGCCAGCATCTTCACCACCGACTCAGCCAAGGCCCGCGATATTGCCGAGCAACTGGACACCGGCGGGATATTCGTCAACGCGTTCAGCGTGTCAGACCCTCGGGTGGCGTTTGGCGGTGTGAAGAAAAGCGGGTTCGGCCGCGAGCTGTCGCACTTCGGCGTACGCGAGTTCTGCAATGCGCAGACAGTATGGCTGGACCGCAAATAGCCAGACAGGGGCGACTGCGCTGGCTGCGCAGCAACCCCAGTCGTGCATCAACTGCGGATATGACGGCGCACGCACTGCACCAACCCTTCCAACGCCTGCGACTTCACCGGCGCGAGCACACAGACCGTGTGCTCACGCTCGCCCTCCGCCACTGTCAGGGTGTAGTGCACTCGGCCGGGGTTTCCGGCTTCGGGAACGGTGCTTTGTGGCAACTGAAAAAAATCCGAAGCTTCGATCAGTTGCCGCAATTCCTGCTGGTCCGGCTCGGGTAGCTTCTCCAGCTCTACCGTACGCGGCTTGGCCAGCCCCGGAAAATACGCCGCCCCGCCGCTTTCCTTGATTGAGATTCGCATAGCTGTTCCTCGCCGCCCAAGCGGCTGGTCAAACGTTGATGCCCACGGCTTTCCACCCCTCCTTGACCGCTTTCTGTTCATCCTTGTTCGCGCCGTAAAGACGCCCGGCTACATCATAGGTAATACGCGCAAAACGCAGGAACCCCGAGTTCGGTCTCAGCCGCGCATCCCGCAGTGCGTCATACCAGATGCGCCCTGCACGCTCCCAGGCGAACCCGCCAATCTTGGTCGCCACCTGATAGAACGCGTGGTTGGGAATGCCGGAATTGATATGCACCCCGCCATTGTCCTCGTATGTCTGTACAAAATCATCCATGTGACCCGGCTGCGGGTCCTTGCCCAGCAGCTTGTCATCAAACGCAGTGCCTGGCGCCTTCATCGAGCGCAGGGCCGTGCCCTTGATCTTTTTGGTAAACAGCCCTTTGCCAATCAGCCAATCAGCCTCCTCGGCGGTTTGCTTCAACGCATACTGCTTGATCAGTGAGCCGAACACGTCGGACAGCGACTCGTTCAACGCGCCGGACTGGTTGAAGTACATCAGCTTGGCCTCATCCTCGGTAACGCCATGGGCCAACTCATGGCCAATCACGTCGAGCGCCACGGTAAAGCGATTGAATAACTGCTGGTCACCGTCGCCGAAGACCATCTGGGTCGAATTCCAGAACGCGTTGTTATAGTCCTGGCCGAAGTGCACCGTGGCGTCCAGGGCCATGCCGGCATCGTCGATGGAATTGCGGTCGAACACCTGGTCAAAAAAATCGAAGGTGGCGCCCAAGCCGTCATAGGCTTCGTCCACTGCGGCATCGCCGCTGGCAGGTTGCCCTTCGCCGCGGATCAGCTTGCCAGGCAGGCTGTCGGTGTTTTCAGCGCTGTAGATCGAGCGCTGTTTCTCGGCGCCCATGGCCAACGCCATGCGGGCTGGGCCCTTGGCAGGTACGGCGACCATGCGCAAGGAGCGGAACGTGCTGTCCTTGGCGCGAGTGCGTAATGCGACTTCCCGTTGGGCTTTATCCCCGTGGCGGGCGATCTGGTCGAGCATATAGGGTGGGATCAGACAGAAAATCGGGTTGCGCGGCTGGCGAACACACATAAGCTGGCTCCTTTTTGGCGTGTGATGAACGTCCGGTAGCGGTTTCAGGATAGACCTGTGTTCGCCACCTGGGCCAAATTGTCATGAGTTTGTGTTGCAGTGGTGTTTATCCGAGGCCCATAAGGAACATGCCCATGCCCGCCCGCACAGCCAAAATCGACCTTTCCCACCGCCCCAGGCTTTCCGACCTGCGCCCATTGGTCGCGCTCAGCCCCACCCTGCTGGAAGCCAGAACCGCGACACCGCGCGTCACCGCCGCCAAGGACCTCAAAAACCGCGCAGGCTATGCCCATGACTTCCTCAGCGACTTCGTGGTGCCATGGCCTACGGTCGGCGAGCCACTGTCGAGCGACGTGCAACCCAAGCGCCTGGACTACACGCATTTCTCCATCACTATGTCGCGTTCCCGACGACTGGCGCTCTACGTGGGGGTGAATATCGACGGCTCAAAGCATGTGGACATCACGCGCAGCAACGACACTTGGGCCTACGATGGTCGCCTGCCCCTGGATGCGCAGGTAGGTGAAGACCTCTACGCCAGCAACGGCCTGGATCGCGGCCACCTGGTGCGGCGCCAGGACCCCAACTGGGGCGACGAGGCCAACACCGCCAACTTCGACACCTTCCATTTCACCAACTGCTCGCCGCAAATGAGCGGCTTCAACCAGAAGACCTGGCTGGAACTCGAAGACTACATTCTTGACAACACCCAGCGCTGGAAAGCCCGGGCCACGGTGTTTACCGGCCCGGTATTCGCCGATGACGACCGACTTTATCGTGGGGTGAAAATCCCCAAGGCGTTCTGGAAAGTCGTGGCTTACCTCAGCGACGACGGCAAACCCTCCGCCAGCGCCTACATGATCGACCAAAGCCGTGAGCTGGGGCAGCTCGACCTGGTGTTCGGCCCGCTTCGTACCTACCAGCGCAGTGTGATTGCGATCGAACAATTGACCGGCATCCGCTTCGCCAATCTGGCCGACTATGACGGGTTCAGCAATGAAGAACGTGCAACAGGTACGCGGATCGAAGCGCTGATCCGCGGCCCCCAAGACATACGACTCTGAGAGCGGCCCATTGTAGGAGCGAGCTTGCTCGCGAAGCACCTGAGAGCGCTGCGGCGTATCAGGTTTCCCGCGTTATCGTTGACGACCTTCGCGAGCAAGCTCGCTCCTACAGGGGGTGATCGCTTACCATACCGCCGCCGGTTCCCGTATGGGACTAATAGGGAATTCGAAACGCCGCCCGCGACGTCAATCGAAACTGCCCCCGCAACTGTAGGTGCCGAGCCTGCTCCCCACTGCCACTGGACCCTGTCCGGGAAGGCGGGAGCGAGGCAACGACGCATCAGTCAGGAGACCTGCCGGCCCAGCAAAACCACTAACCGGCGGGGTGTCCGGGAAGGACATCCTTGCCTGCCTGATCGGCAGCGTTCGAGGCTGTATTTCCGAGCCGTACCGCCCCTGCTGCACTCGGAGATCACCCCATGCTGCTACGCGTTACCGCCCTGATCGCAGGCTTGGGTGCCTGTGCAATGGCCCAGGCCACGCCCACCCATTACCCGCTGACCCTGGAAAACTGCGGCAGTACCCTGACCTTCCAGCACGCGCCTGCACGCAGCGTAACCATCGGCCAGGCCGCCACCGAGATGCTCTACGCCTTGGGCGTGGGCGATAAAGTGGTTGGCACTTCGCTGTGGTTCAACAACGTGTTGGCGCAGTACAAGGCACAGGACGCCACCGTTGAGCGCCTGGCCAACAACGAGCCGAGCTTCGAAGCGGTGATCGCCAAGCGCCCGCAACTGGTGGCCGCCGAGCTGGAATGGGTGGTGGGGCCCCAAGGCGTGGTCGGCACCCGCGAGCAATTCCATGAGCTGCAGATCCCCACCTACTTGCTGCCCTCGGACTGCGAAGGCAAGGACAACCTGGTGGGTGCCGACGGCACGCGTCTGGAGCCGTTCCGCATCGACACGATTTATAAAAGCATCCGCCAACTGGCGCAGATTTTCGACGTCCAGGATCGCGGCCAGCAGCTCAACGACGAACTACAGGTGCGCCTGGCCAAGTCCATCGCTACCGCGCAAGGCAAAGGCTTGAAGCAAGCCAGCGCGCTGGTGTGGTTCTCCAGCGCCGAAATGGCCAGCGATCCCTACGTGGCCGGGCACAAGGGTATTCCGCAGTTCATGCTGCAAACCCTCGGCCTGCGCAATGTGGTGCAGTCCGATGAAGAATGGCCCGCCGTCGGCTGGGAAACCATCGCCAAGGCCAACCCGACGTTTCTGGTGATCGCACGCATGGACCGCCGCCGCTACCCCGCCGACGACCACAAGAAGAAACTCGCTTTCCTGCGCAGCGACCCGGTGACCCGCAACATGGACGCGGTGAAAAACAACCGCATCATCATCCTCGATGCCCTGGCGCTGCAGGCCAGCCTGCGTACCTTCGATGGCCTGGAACAACTGGCCGCCGCCATCGACGGCTATGACCTGCCGAAATGATACGGACCCTGCTTGCTCTCACACTGCTATTACTCGCCCTGCTCGCCGGCGTGGCCATCGGCGAAACCGCCATCTCGCCACAGGTGGTGCTCCAGGTGCTCGCCAACAAGCTGTGGGCCGCAGGCTTCGTGCTCGACCCCATCGATGAAGGCGTGGTGTGGAACTATCGCCTGACCCGCGCCCTGGTGGCCGCTGCCTGCGGTGCAGGGTTGGCGACCTGTGGCGTGATCCTGCAATCGTTGCTGCGTAACCCGCTGGCTGATCCTTACTTGCTCGGCATCAGTGCCGGCGCGTCGACCGGCGCGGTCCTCGTCGCCTTGATTGGCGTGGGCGGCGGGCTGGTGTCGCTGTCGGCGGGGGCGTTTGTGGGGGCCATGGCGGCGTTTGCGCTGGTGATCCTGCTGGCGCGGGCCAGTGGCTCGTCCAGCGGCACCGGGCAGATCATCCTCGCGGGCATCGCCGGCTCGCAACTTTTCAATGCCTTGACCGCGTTCCTGATCACCAAGTCGGCCAGCTCCGAGCAAGCCCGCGGCATTATGTTCTGGCTGCTGGGCAACCTCAGCGGCGTGCGCTGGCCGTCGGTGTGGCTGGCGGTGCCGGTGGCGATCGTTGGGCTGGCGGTGTGCCTGTGGCATCGTCGCGCATTGGATGCCTTTACCTTCGGCAGCGACTCGGCGGCGTCCCTTGGCATCCCGGTGCGCCGCGTGCAATTTGTGCTGGTGGCCTGCGCTGCGCTGGTGACGGCGGTGATGGTGTCCATCGTTGGCTCCATCGGTTTTGTCGGCCTGGTGATACCCCATGCGGTGCGCCTGCTGTTGGGCACTGGGCATTCGCGGTTGCTGCCGGCGAGCGCTCTTGGCGGCGCGTTGTTCTTGATTGCGGCCGATGTGCTGTCGCGCACCTTGATCAAGGGCCAGGTGATTCCCGTCGGTGTGGTCACGGCGTTGGTGGGCGCACCGGTGTTTGCGCTGATCCTGATTGGCCGCAGGAACGCGCGATGAGTGTGCTCAGTTGCACCGGCCTGGGTTTCAAGGTGCGTGACGCTGAGTTGCTGCGCGATATTCACCTGGACGTGCAGCAAGGGGAAACCCTCGGCATCGTCGGGCCGAACGGCTCGGGCAAATCCACCCTGCTCAAATTGCTCGCCGGCTTGCGCATCCCGGCCAGTGGTGAAGTACGCCTGGGCGCCAAGCGCCTGCGTGAGTTGTCGCGCCGCGCCATCGCGCAACAGCTGGCGGTAGTGGAACAGCAGGCCGATACCGACGACGCTATCCGCGTATTCGATGCCGTGGCCCTGGGCCGCACGCCATGGCTGTCGGCGCTGAGCCCGTGGTCTCGCGAAGACGACGCCATCGTCCGCCAAGCCCTGCACGACGTAGACGCCACCCACCTGGGCCACCGCGCCTGGCGCAGCCTCTCCGGCGGCGAACGCCAGCGCGTACACATCGCCCGAGCCCTGGCGCAACGGCCGCAGATTTTATTGCTCGACGAGCCGACCAATCACCTGGACATCCAGCATCAACTGGCGATCTTGAAAGGCGTGCAAGGCTTGCCGGTGACTACTTTGATTGCCCTGCATGACCTGAACCAGGCGCTGACCTGTGATCGCCTGGCCGTGCTGGATCGCGGACGATTGGTAGCGCTGGGCACGCCGTTGGAAGTGCTGACGCCAGAGCGCTTGCAAGAGACATTCGGGGTACAGGCGCATTACCTCACGGACCCGTTCGACGGCGCGCAAATACTGCGCCTGCGCCCTAGCTGACACACCTCCCACATTTGATCTACAGAGACCGGTGCATATGGGTGGTCTGCCATACAGGGTCAGCTTCCACATCCACCACCTCGAAGCCCTGCCGGATCCAGAAATCAATCGCCCCGGGCAGAAACGGGTGGGTATGCAGGTAAACCACCTCCACCTCGTCCGCCCGCGCCAGCGCCTCCAGGGAACGGTATAGCTCACCCGCCAGACCGCAGCGACGAAATGCCGGATGTACGTACAGGCGCACCACCTCCACTGTCTTGCAGCCCTGGTAGTTCAACTGTGCAAAGCGGCCGTCATACGGCAGGTAACCCACCGCCGCAACAATCCGGCCTTCGGAACGAGCAATCAGAAACTGCCCGTCGCCCTGCAGGTAAATGGCTTCGAACTGCACCAGGTCATCCGGTACCCCGGTTGCGCTGAGCTTTGGGAACAGTTCATCACGCGCCTGCAACGCGAAGCTGAGTACTTCGGGCAGAGCCGCCGGGGTGACGACCTGGATTTGTGGCTTCATACCACCTCGATCCGGGTGATCCCCACCACCTGCGCCTGCTCCAGGACCTCTTCCGGCGTTGCATCTGCCGCCGGCATGATCAGGCCGTTTTCCGCATCGCCGAAATGCAATGCCAGCAAATGCATCGCCGCCTCATGCTTGGGCAATTCAAGCTGCTTGAGGTCGAAGCTGTGAGTGCGAGGCTCATCATTGAAAAGGTAGTTCAGGGTGTAGGCACGCATGCGGGAATCCTTGTAAGGGAAGAAGGCGCAACTGATTAACCTGACTCAGCGATCAGTTTTTTAGTTCCCACTTGATGCAGATGCTGCGTTATCCATTTGCGACTGTAGGCCAACACGTTGTCTGCCATCGCCACTGGAAAATGAATGAAACCATGGGCCGCCTCCGGCAGCAGATGCGCTTCTGCCCCGCCCCAGCGCTCGGCGATCAGTAGCGTGTCGTCTTTGAGCGGGTCCAACTCACCCACGAACATCAGCGCTGGTGGCAACCCCGCGAAGTCCCCGTACAACGGCGACAACGGCGGCTGCCGACGCGCCTCATCGGTGATGCCCGGCGTCAGCAGGCGCAGCGCCTCGACCATGCCCGGTCCGTCCAGCAACAAGGTGTCCGGCCCTGCCGTGCGCACGCTCGGCGTGCCGGTCAAGTCGTAGACGCCGTAATACAACACCGCGCCGCTTACCCGTTCGAGCAACTCCGGCCACTGCTTGAGCGCCAGCAACGTGGCCGCCGCCAAGTGCCCGCCGGCCGACTCGCCGACGACGAACACCGGCAGGTTGGCAAACTCCGGGCAATCCCCCAGGAGCCAGCGTGCAGCGGTGAGACAGTCTTCCAGCAGCCCTTCTATCGGCGTGTCCACCGCCAGCCGATAATCCACCGACACCACCGCTACGCCGCAGGCGTTGACCATGCCGAGGTTGAGGTCGTCATCCATTTGCGCATTGCCGATCACCCAGCCGCCACCGTGGATATCCAGCACTACGCCTTTGGGCTTGCCGCTGGGCCGCAGGATGCGCACCGGCACCGAGCCCACCTTTTTGCGTTCTGCCACGGGCGCCTTCTTCAGCGTTTGACTGACGCGCAACAACGCCTGGATCAGACGCGGCGTGACGCGGTTGCGGATTTTAAAGCGCGGCATCCACCCAAGCTTCTGATTGAAGCGTCGCATCTGGGCCCGTTCAGGCTCGCTGGCGGGCCAATGTTGGTAAGCCATCAGCGATTGTTCCGCAGGATCGAGAAGTTCAACGCCGCGGCTACGCACAACCAGGCGAGGTAAGGGAACAGGATCAAACCGGTGATCAGGTCCAGGCGCACGGCCAGCACCACCATCGCCGCCACGGTGAGCCACAGCAGCACGATAATCACCATCCCGGCCAGCAGTCGGTGGGCGCCGAAGAACACCGGTGTCCACAAGGTATTCAGGGCAATCTGCGCCGCCCACAGCGCCAGCACCATTTGGCTGCCGGGGATCAGGCTCAAGCGGTAACCAGCCCAGGCCAGCAGCAGATAGATGATTGTCCATGCCACCGGGAACAGCCAGTTGGGCGGCGTGAAGCTGGGCTTGACCAGGGATTCGTACCAGGCGCCGGGCTTGAAGATCACGCCGGTACTGGCGGCGGCGGCGCAGGCCAGGAGGAAGATAAAAAAGGTCATGGTCAGTCCTTGAGGTCGAGTGGGTAGAAAGCAACGCTATGCTTGAATGACTCAAACACCTGCGCATAAATTCAATGCATTCGCCAAAAAATACCCTCTCTTCTGCGCGTCATGAAAATTGGGTAGGGTCTGCAAAATAACGGCTACGCCTACCCCACCAGCAGAGCACCCGACCTTGGCCAACTCACCTACCGATCGCCCTGACAGCCCCTGGTCGGTGTTCCTGATCTTCCTGCGCCTGGGCCTGACCTCCTTCGGCGGGCCGATTGCGCACCTGGGCTATTTCCGCGAAGCGTTCGTCACTCGGCGGCAATGGTTGAGCGAGCGCAGCTATGCCGAACTGGTCGCCTTGTGCCAATTCCTCCCCGGCCCGGCCAGCAGCCAGGTCGGCATTGCCCTGGGCTTGTCCCGCGCAGGCTACGGCGGCGCCGCAGCGGCCTGGGCCGGGTTTACCTTGCCGTCGGCCATCGCCTTGATTCTCTTTGCCGTCGGCCTCTCGCACTACGGCACCGCCATCCCCGGTGGCGCCTTGCATGGCCTCAAAGTCGTCGCCGTGGCCGTCGTCGCCCAGGCCGTGTGGGGCATGGCGCGCAACCTATGCCGAGGTGCAGTGAAGGTCACGCTGATGCTGATCGCCGCATGCATCGTGCTGCTGGCGCCGTCCGCCTGGAGCCAGGTCGGGGTAATCGCCGCGGCGGGCGTGGCCGGCCTGCTGCTGTTCAAGCCCCAAACCCATACCGAGCCCGACAGCCTGCCCATCGCCATCAGCCGCCGCGCCGGGGCCATATGGCTGGCGCTGTTCGTGGTGCTATTGGTGGGCTTGCCAATCCTGGCCGACGGGCTGCCCAATCCAGTCCTCGCCCTGGTGGACGCCTTCTACCGCACCGGCGCCCTGGTGTTCGGCGGCGGCCACGTGGTGCTGCCGCTGCTGCAAGCTGAAGTGGTGCCGCCGCAGTGGGTGAGCAATGACGTATTCCTCACCGGCTACGGCGCCACCCAAGCCGTGCCCGGCCCGCTGTTCACCTTCGCCGCCTTCCTCGGCGCCTCGATGACCCACGCCCCCAGCGGTTGGCTCGGCGGCATGATCGCCCTGCTGGCAATCTTCGCCCCGTCGTTCCTGCTGATCTGCGGCGCCTTGCCCTTCTGGGCCAGCCTGCGCACAAGCCCGCGCACCCAGGCGGCACTGGCCGGGGTGAATGCGGCGGTGGTTGGGCTGTTGCTGGCGGCGCTGTACCGGCCGGTGTGGACCAGCGCGATTTTCAGCGGGTATGACTTTGCCCTGGCCGTACTCGCATTGGTCGCGCTGATGGTCTGGAAGCTGCCGCCCTGGCTGGTGGTGATAAGTTGCGGTGTAGTGGGCGGCTTACTTGGCTAAGCCTGGCTCGACGATCCTGAGCCAAGGCCAGCGCGCCTGATAACTTCTGGCCTTGTGCAAAAACAGCTGCGGTTCGGGATGCAGTGGGTTGATGCGCAGCACACCCTGCTCCACATCTTCTAGCCCATAGGGTGCATACACCTCGCCGGTGGTGATATCCAACGCGATGCAAGTGCCCGCCACCAGGTAACGATCAACCCCCTGCCTGGCCGAGTGCAATTGCAGATAGGGCCGGCCGAATCGATCAGGGTACCAAAGGTGCACCCGCGCCTGATTCCTGACCTCCACATTCACCCCCAGGTCCTGAAACAGCCCCTGCGCCGCACGAATCACCGCGTCTTCCGCCTCGTAGGACAGGTCTGTGTCGAAGTAAAAAACATCGTAGTCCTTCACGCCCTGATCAGCCGGCAGATTCGCCTGATGATTCCACACCGCCTGGAACAGGCAACCCGCGGTGAGCATGCACTGCTGCACCCCAAGGTCCGGCAGGCGCGCCGTGATTTGGGCATTGAGCGGGTTAGCCATGGCCAATTCAATCAAGGTGTCGACAGTCAATGTCATGTTCAGTCCTCCATCGTCTGGCGCAACCATACCACCCCAACATGTCACTCCTGTAGGAGCGAGCTTGCTCGCGAAAACCCCAAACAATCGCGCAGCGCCTGAAGGCAAAATCCGATTTCCAAGCCACGCCGCGCGGCGATACTGCTTATCCCTACCTTTAGTCGGATATATCTGAGGGTACTGACGCAACGGCTAGCCTTCAGCCTAGCGTCAGGGATAACGCTGAACATTCGGTCCATGAAGGGCCAGTACGCCTCATCGTCCCGACGCTTTACCTGCTGAGGAGACGATAATGAAAATAACCTTGAAACGGTTGGCGTGCCTGGGTGCAAGCTTCACCAGCGCGCTCGCCATGGCCGATGCGGCCGGCCCGCCAGTGCTGTCCCCTGCGATCCCCTTCGACGTCACTGCCAACCCTCCCTTCACCCTGGACAACCTGCAACACGATTTCGACGTGCTTTCGTGGCAGACCTTCGTCGCCCTGAACTGGCCCGCAAAGGCCGACGGCAGCGCCGACACCTCGGTGAAAATCGGCGCGCCGGGGCAGACGGTTTGGGAGTCGTGGAAGGAGAGCTACGCGATTTTCCTGCCCCAAGGCCAGAAGCCGCTCGCCTGGGACCAGGCCACGCCGCCGCCCGCCGCCTGCCAAGGCAAAGGTAACCTGCCCGTACTGCAACAGATGGGCAAGGTCGCCGGTGTGCTCGACGAATTCATCCAGCCGTTCAAGACCGGCCCGCTGGTGGACCAGGACGGCACCTACACGCGCAACGCGATCATGGTCAACCAGCCGATGTTCAACGACATCGTCAACAATGGTCTCTACAGCCAGGAAGGCCAGCAGGCTTTCTTCACCAAAGCCGACAACCGCATTGCCTTCTCCTGCGGCACGAAGGAGACCCAGCAGGTCGGCGCGATCATGGTCAAGTCGGCCTGGAAGGTACTCGGCGGCAACGACAACCCGCAGGACTTCCATGCCGTCGACGCCTTGGTCTACACCCCCGGCAACACCGACCCGAATACCGGCGCGGTAATCCCCGAGTCGTGCAGCGCGCAGAAGGTCGGGCTGGTCGGCCTGCATATCGTGCACAAGACCAAAGATGCGCCGCAGTGGGTATGGTCGACCTTTGAGCACGTGCGCAACGTGCCGGAAAAGACCACGCCGATGAACGAGCGCAAGGGCCCCTACCTGTTCTACGACGCCCAAGCCAGCGACCGCCCGATAAACGAGCCGCCACCGCGGCCGTGGGACCCGTCGAAGAAAGCCACGCCGTCGCAGATCGTGCGGGAAATACCGCTCACCGTCGCGACCCACCAGCTCAACGCGCAGTGGCAAGGCGCGCTGAAGGGCACGGTCTGGGCCAACTACCAGCTGATCAGCACCCAGTGGCCGACCGCCCCCGCCGATGACTGCCAACTGCCGTCGCCAACCAACCCGCTGGGCACGCCTGCCCCGTCATTCCTGGCCAACGCCACCCTGGAAACCTACAACCAGGGCACCACGCCACAGGCCTCGTCCAGCTGTATGGAATGCCACAACAACGCGACCACCCGGGTGACCCAGTCCCCGCGCACCAGCTTCGCCGATTTCACCTTCCTGCTTGAACGTGCCCAATCCACTGGCGCCAAGGAGTGATGCCATGAGCGACCCGAACCTGCAAGACTTCATCGACCTGTCCGCTGTGCTCACTGGCCTGTCAGCCAAACTGCTGGCGCCTTCCCCCGACCCGATCAAACTGCCGCCGCTGTTCTTCGCCACGGCCCAGCAGGGCATGGGCGCTGCTGCGTTCAGCAACCTGCTGGGGCTGTACGCCAGCATCAAGGGCCAACCGCCTGCGCAAATCGCCAGCGCCGTGCTCGGCAACTCGGACCCGCAGATCGCCCAAGGCGCCCGCTCGATCATGAAGCTGTGGCTGCTTGGCAGCTGGTACCAGCCTTATAACCAAGGCACCGCCCACAAGGGTGACACCCGCGTGGTCTCCGACCAGGCCTACAAGGAAAGCTGGGCGTGGAAGATCGCCCAATCCCACCCCATGGGCTACAGCCAGTACCACTTCGGCTACTGGGCCGAGCAGCCACCGACCCTCAAGCAATTCACCGGTGTCGACGCCAAGGAAGGGCAGCAGCCATGAGCACTCTACACACCCAGAACATCGAAACCGCCGATGTGATCGTCGTGGGCGCCGGCATGGCCGGCAGCGTCATGGCCTATCAGTTGGGCCTGGCCGGCTTGAAAGTGCTGGTGCTCGAGTCGGGCCCGGCGATACCGCCTAACCGCAGCGAGTACCTGGAGCGTTTCTACACTGCCGTGTTCAAGTCGCCCGAGTCGCCCTACCCACCGGAGCAGACCGAGCAGACCCCGGCCAAACAGTTCGCCCCGCGAGCGACTATCCAGGACTTGATCACTGCCGGCAGCGACGACCCGGACAAGGTGCAGAAGAGCTACCTGGTACAAAAGGGGCCGCACCTGTTCGCCAGCACCTACGAGCGGGTAGGCGGCGGCACCATGTGGCACTGGATGGGCACGGCCCTGCGCCTGTTGCCCAACGACTTTCGCATGCGCACTGCGTACAACGTCGGGGTCGACTGGCCGATCAGCTACGACGACCTGCAAACCGCCTACTGCCGCGCCGAGCAAGAGATTGGCGTCTCCGCCGATGTCGCGTCGCAGACCTACCTGGGCGTGACCTTCCCTCAGGGCTATCAATACAGCATGCACGGCATCCCGCCGTCGTTGGTCGACCAGGGCCTGGGCAAAGCCATCAATGGCACGCAGTACCTGGGCATCACCCTCAACGTGCGGCAGACTCCGGCCGGGCGCAACTCGCAGAACGACAACGGCCGCCGGGTGTGCGCCGGCAACACCAGCTGCACGCCGATCTGCCCGATCCAGGCCAAGTACGATGCCACCGTGACCATGGCCAAGGCACTGGATACCGGCAACGTACGTATCCTCTACCAGGCCGTGGCGAGCCAGGTGCAGGTCGATGCCAACGGGGTCACGGGTATCGATTTCATCCAGTACCAGAACAACGGCACGCACCAGAACGGCACGGCCCAGGGCAAGCGCTACGTGATCGCCGCCCACGCGATCGAAACGCCGAAGCTGCTGCTCAACTCCATCGGCCCGCACAGCCCTAAAGGGGTCGCCAACAGCAGCGGCCAGGTCGGCCAGGCGTTGGCCGATCACCCGGTGTACCTGGCCTGGGGCCTGATGCCCGAAGGCAAGCCGCTGTTCCCGTTCCGCGGGCCGTTGTCCAGCTCGGGGATCGAGGACATGCGCGATGGCCCGTTCCGCAGCCAGCGTGCCGCCTGGCGTATCGAGATCGGCAACGAGGGTTGGAACTGGTCGGTAAACGACCCCTACACCTCGGTCTGCGATTTCATCGACGGCACCAACCATGGCGGCGCCAACCCCAATAACCAGGCGTTGTCCGGCGTGGCGCTGGTGCAGCAGCTCAACAGTGTGCTGACCCGCCAGTTCCGCCTGGGCTTCTTGATCGAGCAGGTCGAGAAAGACCCCGACAAAGCGCTGTGCCGGGTAGAGAGGGCCGAGGGGTTCACCGACGGTTTGGGCCTGACCAGGCCACAGATCACCTACGAACTGTCCGACTACACCAAGGAGGGCTTCAAGCAGGCGCGCCTGGCCGCCACGCATATCATCACCAAGCTGATGGGCGCCACCGAGCTGACCGACCTGAACCCTGAGCTCAAGCCCGGCTCGCAAACGGTGTTCAAGTACGACGGCCAGAACTACGCGTTCTTCGGCGCTGGCCACCTGATGGGCACCTACCGCATGGGCTCGGACCGCACCAAGTCAGTGGTGAACAAGGACCAGCGCAGTTGGGACCACCCCAACCTGTTCCTGGTCGGCGACGGCGTGTTCCCCACCACAGGCACTGCCAACCCGACCTTGACCATCACCGCGCTGACCTTCCAGGCCGCCGACGTGGTCGCCAGCGACCTGCTCAAGCGTACCGTGCAGGTGCAAGCCAACCAGGCCTGGCAGGGCACCGGCGTGCAGGTCAACGGGCATAGCTGGCAACTGGCGGTGTGCACCGGTGGGCAGTGGACGGCCAACCCGGGCACCGGCATGGTCGGCGCGGCGGGCAACTCAAGGTTGACCGCCAAGCCCGGCTATACCTTGCCCGGTCAAGCGGAAGGCGCGTTGATCGGGCGTATCGGCAACAGCGGCGCGCCGTTTTTGGTCGGCAACCAGGCGCAATTGCCGCGTGGCCAGCAGGGGGAGTTGCAGTTGTGCATCAATGACGACCTGACCGAACGTTACGGGGCTGGCCTGAGCGATAACAGGGGCAGCCTGTCGGTGGAGGTGCGTTTCGGGACGGTGTAAGCGCTGGCATAGCAACCCCACAGTGCTGCGGTATTGTGGGGCTGCTCTCTGTCGGCAAGTTGGCTTTTGACGAAGTGGGACGCCCGGTTACCGTGCGGTTGCCGGCAACTCCTGGCACCACTTGATAGAACGCAGCGCTTCCTCGGCAGGCACAAGCGCGTAGCGCGAGTAAAACATTGTTCCACCGAAACTACCCTCGTCGACTTCACCCAAGGTCTGCCCGTCCTTGTAGGCAGAGATGCTGAGTTGGTCGGCGATGTAATACACCTTTCCATTCTCGACGTTGATATCGAAACGCTTGTTCACCATACCGCTGATGATCGGTGGCGAGGTGGAGGCGATGCTGTGCTTGCCGGCGGGCATGCCGGTCTTGAAAAAACTACCGGAAGGCAAGCTGCCGACAGCGCGGCCATCGACCTGAATGGTCGGGGCCACCCCGTCACCGATGCTGGCCGCCGTGCGATAGAAGTACACCGTGGCCTCATCCGCACGGGGCTCTGCCGGTGATGTGAAGAATGGTTGGCCTTTGAGGTCCGGACCGCTGATGCAGCCGGTCAGTGAGGCCAGGGCTGCGAACAGGCCGACCCAGAGTAGCGTAGAGCGCTTCATGGCATGAAATTCCTTGAACGTGGATCAATGGGCGTCGGGTTCGATGACTGTCACCGTTACCGGATTCAGATCGTGCACAGCCCTTTACCGAAGTCAGTAGCATCAGAACTCGGCCAAGGCGCAAAACCGCTCTTCGGCGTCAGATTCACGATGTTGCGGTCCTTGAGCATCGGGTACTTGCGCTTGAGCGCCTGCACCGTGTCCTCGGCATTGTTCACGTTGGACAAGCAAAAACGCAGGGCATCGGCGCGCAGATCGCCGATATAGAGGGTTTCCCCGGCCTTCACCGAGAAAACCGCAGGCACAGGGCGCGCCATCGATTTTCCCGCGTAATACACGTAATGCCACTGCGTGTACTCATACTCACCCGGCGGCACTTCATACATGAAGTAATGGCCCAGCACAGAGGGTGATGGCTGATCATCTTCATTGCCCAAGGTCGTCAGCCGTATTGCGGTGCCGGGTGCGCCCTGTTGGTCGATTTCAACCACCAGCCCATGGGCCTGCATCATCGGAAAGCTCTCACCAATCGAACCCACAATGATCGCCTTACTCGGGTCCGGCGCGTGCTTGCCGTCGTAGCGTGACGCCGCGCACCCGGACAGAAGCGTCGCGCAAAGTGCGACTGCAGCCCAGACGAGATATTTACTGCTGACTTTCCCTAGCATTGGTCTTTTTTCCGATCAGTAATCTTGCAGTTCGTAGAGCCCAGCCGAGCGAACCAAACGTTCGCACATCTGGTGCTTCGTTGCTGGCTCGTCGGCATCTATTGTCCAGCTACCCGCACCTTGATAACAACCCACTCTTGACCCACTCCTGTAGGAGCGAGCTTGCTCGCGAAAAACCCAAACGATAACGCAGCGCCTGAAGGCAAAATCCGATTCCCTCGCCACGGCTTGCTCCATTGCCTACGCGTGCGTCAGAATCCGCCGGCTTGTGCGCTGGGGTGGCCGTCTCTAAGGTGGCTCGGTCGCTGAATTGTTCAGTGATCGGGTTTAGTAGCCCACTTTTAGACCTAACAAGTGCACAAGCTTCATCCATCAGACGTTCCCGTCTGTGCTTGATGGTGGCTGTGCGCAGGGCGTCCTCGGACGCGCCGGTTTTGTTAGGTTCCACCGGTCTACTAACCTGCGTACAGCTACCGCCCTATTGTTTAGTAGCGATGGGAAGTGGCCCAAGCAAGGAACTTAACCATGGTTAACGATTCAACCACGCTCTATACCGTAGCCCCCAACGCCACCAACGAAAGCCTCATCACCAACAGCTACGAAACCTTCACCAGCGTCAGCACCCTGCTGCTCGACCTGTCCGAAGACCTCAACGGCAAACACCGCGACATCGCCCTGGCGATCCACCAACTGAGCGAACTGGGCGTACTCCTCACCGCCAGACTCCTAGACCGCGAAGTGCCCTGCTCTGGCTGATGATCAGTTCTTCAACTTATTAGACCGATGACTCGCCGCGTCGTCGTAAGCCACGTACAACGACTCGGCGAGTTGGGTTTTGATGGTTTTGGTGCATTCAGCCTCGGCACAAAGCCCTTTGCGATGACGAGAGCGGCGAGTGCTTTCGGCCATTAGCAGTCACTCGCACGGCTTGTAACAACCCATGGCGGACGGTTCTCAACTGGCTGTTTTAGTCAACACTGCATTTTACTGAATGCATCGGAGATCGACGATCAGTGATTGTAGGTTGGCTACCCAGCGCAGCAATCGCCGGATTTGCCAGATCCCCATATCTGAGGTACTGTTTGGATGAACAGTGTTTTATAGGGCGACGCCAGGACATCAGAACGCTACGCAACCTCAGAAGACGAAGACATTTTGCCATCATTGGAATTAGAATCATCGACCTTCTGGTTCAGGAGGTGGGGCTCTAATCAGATTGTACAGGCCGTTTAGTACTTCTAATGATCGTGCAGACGAGAGTTTTCAGGTGGCCCTAGTGCTATTAATCATTCATGGAAGTAGGTCGCAATGCACGAGACGCTGAAGATCAAGATCGATTTTGCCAAGGAACGGCGCAGACCCGCCGAAATATTCCAGGCCATGAGCAGCTACATAGAAGCTTACCAGGCACTCGGGCAAGTTATTGCAACGAGCGTTGGCGCAACAGACGATTTTGAACTTCGATTGGAAAATGTCGAGGCGGGATCGATAGCGAGTTTGCTGAAGTCCGTTCCAGGGAAGGTAAGAACGTGGGTAGAAGATGCTGTTTTTGATGCTGGTGTGAAATTAGCGGGTGAGCTTTCTGAAATCGACTCAACCAGCACAGAAGAAGACGTAGACCTCTTGGCGTCGAAGCTGGAAACTCATTTGAGCAAGTTTGATTTTGGGCAAACTGTGGATCCAATGATTGATCGAAAAGCTTTGGCAGTGGCTTTGAGTAAGCTTTCGGAAGCCAATAAACGATTGCTTCCAGAAGAGAGTGCGACGGCTACCCTGACCGAAGCTCACTGCGTAACTCCGATCAACACGCATTGGCGCTTCAATGCTAATCCCAAAGATATGTTTTTGGGAACAAAGGAAAGCCATATTGGTGTCGATAAACTTTATGTGAGGGCTCCTGTCAATATAGGCAAGGGCGCATGGGCCATGTTAAGTGTCAGCACTGGTAGTCGATACAATGCCAATGTTTCTGATCTCGGGTGGCTAGAAGGATATCAGGATGGGCTGATAAAACCTATCGGGCCAAAAGATGTCATGGAGGCTGAAGTTGCCTACGAGATTTACACGCCGCCCGCGGGGAAAGGTAAGCCTTTCATATCCAGTGCGAAAATTAAAAGGGTGATTGACATCCATCGAGATGTGGGGCTTCAGCATGAACCCAGACCTCTCCTCTAGAGACCGGAAGGCTATTTTAGCCGAACTTATGTCCGAGTATCTTTTTATCGTGATTCCCTTCACGATGCTGGTACTCATCAAGCTGTATGCATACACATGGCAGGAAATTGTGCTTTCAGCAGATTGGTCGCTGGGGTCTTGCATAATTTTTGGACAGGTAGCAGTAAGAATGACGAGATCGGCCATCAAGCACCGTTCTACCGATGATAGGTTTCTGGGCTGGTATGCTTCCAAACGCTTCTTCATGGTAGCGGTGTCCTTGTTGTTCTATTTTGGGATGATTGCGCAGCCAACCTTGAAGCTGGGATTTGCGCAATTTATTTTGTTTGGACTTGCCAGTTACTTTCACTTCAAAGATGGCGTGGCGGCGAGAGTCCTTGAAGCGCGAATATAAGTATGAAAAATCTTATAGAAAAGTATTGCTGACGGACTTTACTTAACATGGATGTACGAGTTATTTGCAACGAGCAGAGTGGCAAGGAGTATGAGGCTAAAGATGTAATTCTCATCTCAAACTTCTCTGGTGGAGCGCGCCAAGCTTGCTATTGTTACTTATGATTGGTAATACCCGACAAATAGTAACCAGCCGTGAGCGTATGTACTCGGCTCTAAAGTGAGTGCTTCATCTGACTATGCGGTTCAAGTATGAGCACTTATTCAATCGCTTCGATAAACTTGTTCGTTAAGGCTTGTGGTCGAAGTGTATTTGACTTTGTAGTAAGTTCGAGCTTAGCTTATGTCGGCCAGACAATTATTTTAATCAAGCATTTCGTCGCATTCGCTTGCGGCAGCAAGACTCTTCCATTCAACGTTTCATCACCGCGCTGAGGACTGATTATGCTCAATGATGACAGCTATGCAAAACTCTCTCACCCGCTACTAGACACATTTAGTCACATTGAGGCATCACAGCCTGGCCTTTCTTCTTGTCTTGACGCTTTGGGGTTATATCATCCCACACAATATGTTCTCAGATTGAGTTATTCAGTGCACAAGCTGGTCGATAGTGCAACTAAAAAAAAGAATGGAGGTATAACTTGGGAGGAGTTTCAAGCTTTTTCGACATACCTCCACGAAACTGTTCACTGGTGGCAGTTCATTGGCTCAACTACAGGCTTTATGTTGAGTATGGGTTATCCTGCACAAACGCATAATAATTTGGAAGCGCTGCAACACCTCGCAAAATCGAAGAAAGCCAAAAAGCCACTTATGGCGTGGGCTGAAGCGGAGATGCGCAGAGGGAAAGATCATACGGATCCAGACATTGCATATGCTAATACCGTAACAAACAACACGTTGGACATAGCGTTCTACAGATCGCTAATCATGAATGCTTCGGGCATTAAGCAGATAGCGACTTTAAATTATTTTGAATCAAAAGCTCATGCTTTCAACGTTGCATACAACGCGACATTAAACATTTTGAAAAGTATGTTCGATCCTGAATCGGAGTTTCTTCCTAACGCTGACGATTGGCACGACGATTTTGAGAGTAACAAGGCTGCGAAGCTTAGTGGTTTTTTCTATGGCTCCCCTTTAAAACTATATCCTATTCGAGGGTTTGATATCATTGAAGGGCAGGCTAGATTCATTCAGCTACAGTTTCTGTCAGCTGTAACCGAAAATAAGATAACTTTCGAGCAAATTGAAAAAGAGGGTTACCTACAAGGAGTATATGGTGAGGCGTTCAAGTTGTTTCTGCAGCTGACAAATAGTGAGGCGCCCAAGCTAATCGACAGTCCTCTTGTTGCGCTGTATCTTCTTGTTTGTGACATATCACTTAATCCTTGTGAAGGATTCCCAAAAACAGTAAGTAGCATGAAGGACTTCATAAATACCGTCGATTGTAACTATCGGTTTCTAGCACTTTGCAGGGCTGTTAAAGAAAATTCTCACTTAAAATTTCATATTAAAGATTGCAGCAAGAAAGAATACCTCGAGGTGGCGCAAATACTGACCCAGAGCAGTGGCCTCGAACATCCATATGAAATACCTACATTAATATCCAAATGGAAAAAAGATAGAAGCTCAATTCAAGAGTTATTGAGGCAGCAAGACACTTTTGATTTTGATCCAGAAAGTATTGCCATTCGTGTCCTCTTCTCACACTTTATAACTTTTAACTTAGATAAGCTTGAGGCTCCAGAATTTTTCTGTTGGGCGGGAAAACATTTTACGTTTGGAGAGGAGTTCAGAAAATATCAAGATATCTGGTTGAGAAATTTATCATTGTACAGTGATCATTCTGAAGAGCAGACAATTTTGCCGCGTATGATTCCTGGAAAAACTGAATATAATATAAAAAAAACGTTCAATGCATTTTACGCTGCGAACCTTGTATATAACTTGAGTAGCCAGTGGGTGACTGGGCAGGGGTCATTCAAATATGAGTTTTCCTGGCTTACAGAGCGAGAAGATTCTGGGATAATAAAAAATAGAACAAGTCGCTTGTTTGAAAATATTTTTAAAGTTCATCCTGATGATATTAGCTACTGAATAATTGCAGTTGGCTTGCCCATGATGGCGTGCTCTGATTATATCGGCAGATATTTAGCTTTTTTGGTGAGGGGCTTATGTGCGATATGGCTGGTGTGCATTGGAAGTGAATATAGTTGGCAGACTATTTCGAAAATTGCGACGTTGGGTTGTTTGTGCATGGAAGGCTCGGCATTAATAATTATATTCATTTTAGCGGTATTTATTCCAAGATGTGATGCGCAGGTTGAAATGAGCGGGACTAGGCCTGTCAGATATATAGATGCTCAACTGGGTCAAATTCAGCCTGAAGGTAGATTTCCGCTATTGGCCGACAGCGGCCAGTCGCGAAGGGCTGCAATCGGCCAGAAGCGGACATTTGCAATCAGCGCCAACATGCCAATACGCTCGACTTGGAAATAAACACATCGAAAGCGCTGCCTGACATTATATTGATTGACTTAGGCTCTGACGCAGGTGGCGGCGACATGTATGTCATGTTATCAAAGTCGTCGCCACAGATGGTCCGATTAACCGTGAGCGGAAACTTGCCTTGACTAGTCTCGCTTTAGAAGCCAACTTTAGTGAGCACCACTTATCATTCATGACAGCTTGCATGGATCGTGCAAACGCTCCAATCAGGAAGAGTATCACTGAGCTCCCTTGGGGCTCATATGCTTGGTGTATGTCAGAACCAAACCACATTATAGAATTACGTGAAGGTGAGCCACGCAAGCTGTTTGACGTCGAGTTTGCGAAAAATAAAATTTGAAAGCATAACGCAATAGGCGATCAAGCGAATACGATGCGAAATATTGTCAATAGACAATATGCCACGATGACTTAATAGGATTATGATATTTCGAGTCCGGCTCCTTCAAAATTTAGATAATCAAGGCCTTCCGCTTTTATAGGAAAGAGGGTTATGCTTTCAATTGCGCGACTGTTGTCGTTATGTCATCCACTGATTCCAGTCAGATCTCAATAAAGGTCCTGAGCAGTAATGGCCAGCCACACCCCGATCTAAAGCTGCAACAAATTTTCGCATCTGTTCGAGACGATCTTTCAAATCCGCAAAGCTGAAGCCTTGCGGAATTTCTCCCTCATGTGCGATGCCGGTACGCAAATCATTCAGAGACTTCAGCAATAATTCACTATTTATATTTCCTGCGCGTCCAATAACCTGCCATATCTTCTCCACACCCAATCTCTTGAATAGCTGAGGAATATTTTTTGGCGAGGGATATTTCTTTTTATCTAAAAAATCTGAGGAGTCAGCAGTAATAAATCCTCCCTCACCAGAAGCCCATAATTTAATTTTCCGCGCTGCCAGAGCAACTTTTTTTGAAATTGCGCCCTCATCCTCGTCCAAGCTATACCTCCGGTAGTCAGCTCCAAGATTTTCTGTTTTATGCAATAAATACCCAAGCATCATATCCGGCCATTTATCAATATGAACTTCTGACTGATTGAATGTATTAATAACATCTTCAACGAACGTCTTGATGTATACCTCAAGCTGAGAGTATGCAAACACATAATATGCGCCTAAAAGCCTAGAGCTAGCCCCTTTTTTATGGGCGAATTTGTACAGCAGAGATAATTCTGCGACAGCGAGCTTCAATTGTTCTTCGAACTCTTTGCGAGCCTTGCTCCGGTAATAGCTCATACCACATTCTTAAATAAAACAGATATTTTGTGTATCCTTCCTTGCAATGACGCTTTGTCACTTGTAGCCAATGTCACACTTTTGATGAATTCGTCATCTTCCTGGAGATCCATGTACTCGTCTTGAACCTCACTAACTTTACTCAACAAGGTTTTGTATTTAGCTTGAGTCAGCTTGGACGACGCAACCATCTGAGCATCAAAAACAGCTGCGTTGAAGCGCGGCTTGCCATTCTTCGAAAATGAGAAGCAATACTTTCCAAATAGCGTGGTAGCCCTGTTATAAGCCACTTGTATACTTTCCTTCAAACTAGAAAGCTCAGCATCTGTAGGATTTCTATTCTCCTCTGCATAATTAGAAATAAAAGTAGCCAAAGGCTTTTCGTAATGACCAACCCCTTTACTTAGAGCCCAGTAACGAATTACAAATTCTTCAGCTTTCATCCGCTTATCTGCACCACTTCCTAGGTGAGATTCCAACTTCAGATCTTTTACAACCTCGGCGGCAAGTTTCAAAAGCTTTCCGTAAAATAATCCATGCCTCAACTCTTGCCTGGTAAGCGCCACGGCCCCAGAATTGAGTCGCTCGAATACGTCAAATTTAACTTGAGGATGAGTATCTTTTAGGATAATTGTACAGCGCATCACTCTGTTTACGATATGTCGCTGAAATCGTTTATCTAATTGTGAAAATTTCAGCCCTGCCAATTCAGGGTAACTAGTTAACCCGGAGAGAGCAAAATCGTCGTCTAAGAATCGTTTCAGGCTGTTCAGCCTCTGATTGCCATCGATAACTGAAAATGTTTCGTCTTTCTCTTGATTCATGTAAATAACAGGTAGGGGGCACTGAATTATCAATGATTCGACTAGCCTGGATGCCTGGCGATCACTCCAAACATAGCGTCGCTGAAACTCTGGAATTTTCACCTCCTCCTTATCCATCATTGAGACTAGGGTTGATACTGAAAAGTCATATTGATCAGTTCTTAAGACTCTTTTCTCAGGAGGAATAGAGAGAATTGCATCTTCAACATCCTCGACCTCCGCTGGGAACAAAGCATCAGCTAAAGACTCTTGATCTTGAGCAAGGATTTTTTTTGCCATTTGTGGTGTCAACTCTCTAACAGGGGGAGAATCTAAAATGAGTAAATGTAGAAGAGAGCATACATCTAGAGCCCGAGGTATTCTACCTTGGCAGTGCGCAGTCCAGTTCCACAGGATCAACACGATACGGTTTCGCACCGCCGGCAATATTCTATCGAAAGCAGTCAGGCTTAAAGTTCCTCTTCTGGCCGGAAGCAGTCCATCGCCAACGACTGCTTTTGGCCGATTTCTGCCGTTCGTGAAGGGCAGCAATCGGCCAGCGTAATACCCAGGGTTAAACCACCGCTATCTGGTACACAACCGAATCATATTTTTCCGACAGCATCCTGCTCGCAGAGGAGCGCAATGCTAAGGCGTTGCGAGAGAATGCGGACTGGGTGGGTGCCCACTGGCATTGCAATTTCCTTCCTGGGGTCACATTAGCCCTTCAACTCACCCGCCCGATTGCTCGCCGCATCGTCATACGCCACATACAGCGACTCCGCTTTCGAAAAGGGGACAGATTTATTTTCCTAGAAATATGATGATGACCGCTTCGGGTCAGAAGCGGACATTCGATGCGGACAAGGATCTAGACGACCTCTCGCTCTCGATTTCGGGACACAGCAACACAGCATGCATTCCCGCGAGCAAATTAACGGAGCGTTTACTCGGGAATTCCGGTCACTGTATGCACTACGCGCATTGCACAAGGCGGTCGAGCCCCTTCCGGGTTGAGCTGTTCGCATTTCTTCAGCAGCGGATAGGCATCGGCAAATTTCATAGCCGTGACCTGTTCGGCGTGCTGCTGCGAAACAAAGCAGCGCTCGAACCGGAAGGCGGCATACACCTCGGGTAGCAGTGCCGGATAATCGTAAACCTCGTCGACGATACTCTTTAGCATCTGGGACATCTGCCCGTTGGCCGCGGGAGAAATCTTGGTAAGCAGATCATCCTTGGCGACGCCCGCTTGCCTGGCCTCAATAGCTTGCTTCGATGCACCGATGGATGCCTGCATTCCCTGCGGAAACTGACAATCAGACGCCGCCAATGCCGAGGTTGACGCCATGCAGCTCAGTAAAGTGAAAACAGCGGCCATCCTTGCCATGGAATTTCCTCGTTTGTAGCAAGCGTTGTCGAAATAAGCTGAGGATTCTAACCGATGCCAGTAGATGATGCGCTCCATTGACCGGGTCAGCTCCGGATCGATGGTTGCCGGTCTTGGTTGACTGCTTTCAACCCGAATCGGTCACTGAATTGAGGTAACGAAGCGGGTCTCGAGGCCAACACTTACTGGCGGTAGCGCATTAATCAATACGACGGCATCGTCGCCCTGGTTAAGGTAGATCAAGGAGTGACCAGTCTCGAACTTAACTCTGAATCCGGCAAGCCAAGGCTCTTGCCCGTAAAGAGAGTAAAGAATCCCCTCAACTGCGCAAACTTTTTTGTTCTCGAGGTGGGTTGCTGATAAATCTGTAAGCAGGTTCTCACGCTTCCATGAGCAGGTCGCGTTCGGTTCTATCTCGAAGGAAGCCGGCGTAACAGACGGCAGTAAGTCCGCGCCTACTCTCTCGCCATCACTCAAGAGATACATGGATAAAACTTCTCGCTCGCCAAACCGTCACTCTAAAGAACCTATGTCTTCCAAGTTTTTCTCGTCGTTGAAATAATATTGGTCATGCAGCAGCTCGCTCAGGTGTTTTCCCAAAAGCGAGCGTGCGTTTTGCAGGTCTCGGACAGCTCTTGCTGGGGACGGAGAGCGGCGGCCAGACATCAGGTTTCTCATATAGTTGGGAACAGAGGCAGATACTACACAAACGCCTTTACGTTCGCTTCTGGCCGATTTCTGCCGTTCGTGAAGGGCAGCAATCGGCCAACGTCATACCCAGGGCTAAACCACCGCTATCTGATACACAACCGAATCATATTTCTCCGACGTCCGCCTCTCGATGACGACTCCCCCCAAAGCTTCGGCAATGCGTCGACTCGCACTATTCTGCGTCGCAACAGGGTAAATGAAGTGCTTTGCCGTCACCCGCTGGCTCGCCCACTGAACAACCGCCCGCACCGCTTCCCCACCAAACCCCAGCCCATGTTTATCTTCACGGATCCAGATGCCCAACTCCGGTGTTTCACTGCCGGTATGGTGCAGCCCGACCAAGCCGGTAAAACGGGCATTCACCAGCTCCCTGACCGTGAACACGATGTCGCTGCCATCCGCTATCGCAGGCAGCCATTGCCGCCAGACTTGCGCGTACTCTTCTAACGAGGCAGGCGGTTCCCAGGACATGTAGCGAGTCAGAGACGCAGTGATACAAGGGAAGGACTCAGCAGCGTCCTGCTCGCAGAAGGGCTCAATGCTAAGGCGTTGCGAGAGAATGCGGATTGGGTGGGTGTCTACTGGCATTGCAATTTCCTTGCTGGGGCCGTTACTCCATTTATGCCGTGAACATACCATGCGGGTCGCTTCATCAGTATCAGGCTCTCTATACTGGGCCCCCAGGATGGTAGTTGGAGCACACCATATGCCCGTCGCACCCAATCAAAATTCCCCCATCATTTTGATCCCCGCTCAACAGAGCGACTTGGATAATCTGGTAGCCATTCGAATTGAGGCCATGCGCGAAAGTCTGGAGCGTGTTGGCCGATTTGACCCAGTACGTGCACGCGAGCGGTTTCTTAGCGGCTTTGAAGCTCGCAACACACGCTACATCGAGGCAGCTGGAGAGAGGGTGGGTTTCGTAGTGGTCAAACATCACCACAATGAACTCTTGCTCGACCACTTGTATGTAAGGCCGAGCGCGCAGGGGTCAGGGGTAGGGTCTGCTGTTCTCACGCAGATTTTCAAAGAGGCGGATGCAGCTGCGCTTCCTATTAAAGTGGGTGCTCTCAAAGAAAGTGCTTCCAATCGCTTTTATACCCCCCATGGCTTCCAGTTCATCGAAAGCAGTGAATTCGACAATTATTATGTTCGTCAGAATGTTCCGGCGATTGGCCCAGCTTGCTAGCTGGATATGCTGCACCTCGACGTACGCAAAGCTCTGCCTTTTCAGCAGGCTCGTTTCAGCTTGGCCAGCCGGGTTCAAGCCCTGCAACGCGACCAGGCACCGGCCACCGCTCAACAGAAGCTGTTCATAGTGCTGAACCGCCTTTGGGGTGAAGCGGAAGGTTTGGTGGCAGGGTTAGCGGCAGTGGTAAAGACTCTCGCTGCGCAGTTCCTCGCCACTGTGGTGATAGCCGGTAGCGGCAACCAGGACCACTGCGCAAGTTATTGAAATTGAAGGGTTGCAGGCTGGATATGTGTTAGTTCCTGCAGGTTGTGAAATCGTTATTCATCCGATGTGTCAAAAACAGCAACCCTTGGCTTAAAGAATTCTGGTTACCTGCCGCTATAGAGGTTGAGTCTTGCTGTCTTTTCTATACAAGACGACGCGCAAGGACAAGAGTCATAGTGATTATCAAATTAAAGGGATATTTATGAGATTCGCTAAACTGTTCGGGGCAGCAACTTTATTCGTCTCTATGATTGCATCTGCCCAGGCAGGCATAATCGTCACCGTGAAGGTGAAGAACTCTACGACCGGTCCAGCCGCCTACACTTTTGAGTACTTTTCAGGGAGTGTAGCCCCCTCCCCCAGTACGATTCTGCCGTCTGCAACGACAACATTTGCCCTGACCAGTGTCGCGGATACGGTTTCAGGAATGCGGTTCGTCTATACGTCAGGTAGTAAGAAATGTCGTTTTGCAGCAAGCCACCAAGTCAATCCAACGACTAAAACTCCTAGCTGGACTAAAATGGGCACTAGCACTGGTTCCGATAAGGCTACTTGCAATGCCAATATCACAGCAATTCAATCGGCGCCTCCCTATAACTACACTGTCGAATTTGAAATCAAATAATCCGACATTTGTATAGGCACCCTAGCTGGAGATAGCTCTCGATCTATCGTCGGCGTATGGAGTATCACCATGGATATTTCGATTAAATCGTATCAAGCGAGCACACAGGCAAAGGTTTCGACACAAGAGAAGCTTGCTTCGTCCAACCCTGCAAATTTACCTTCAGGGGATGCCGCCCTCAAGAGGACGGAGACCGTCACAATCTCCGATTCTGCACGGGCACTGTACGCATTAAGTAGCGCTGATGATAAACAAGCCTCTATGTCCAATAGGGATTTAAAAGGACAATATGCAAAAGGTCAGAGCGATATGTACAGTTTCGGGCAGCGGATTGCTGGGGGGAATTTTAATAATGAAGATCTACTTCCCAAAACAGACGACCCTGTCCGTTTGGCGTTAGGTCAACGGTCACTGGATTACGCAATTGGGCTTTCTAAACTCCCCCCGGAAAAACTTCCAAACCCATTTGAAGGTATGGCCCGAAACGGGCTAAGCAATATTGTTTATGATGACTCAGGAACCTATACGGATGCAGAACGATATGCCGCTTATGGGGAGCTTAGTAAGCAGGATGAAACCTATTTTTCCAAGTTGTACGCCAATATAACGAACGGCGGTGACAACAGTGAAATCTTCAAAGGCATCATGGACTATTTCGATGATCTTCCAGCGGTCGAGAAAGCGGCATACCCTGATGGCTTCAGGGACAGTATAAAAAGTCTTTACCAAGAGCAGTTAGAACAATCGGGGCCGCTCGCCCTCCTCACGCAATCGACTGAAAACGACTCTGATAAATTGTCACCGAGCGTCTTCAACAAGGCACAATCACCGGAGAAGATGTTACAAGCCGTTTTAGAAAAAGCGATTGCTCTTTCGACGGCCTGATCAGTCCAAAGCAACCAATGTGTCACTGCACGGATCAATCAGGAACGTCAGCATGGTGGGATATCCGACAGTATCAGCTGCTTGCTTGGGTACGCCACAGCACAGGCCAATACAGCTGATCCAGCCCCATGCACGGGATCATTTCAGCCGCATGCGTCAGCGTGAAACCCTTACCATCGTAACGCCAACGCAGCGCAGTGCCACAATTACCCATACTCATCGCCCTTACCTGACTGCTAAGTTCACCCGTGGCCGGATCAAACTCTACGAAGCCCTGGGGCTCTCTTTCCGGCAGGTTTGGCACTTCGGCGATCAGCGCTGCACGCGCCTGCTCCGGGTGGTCCAGAGGCGCTTGGTAAATATTGTAGAAACAGTTGTAGGCCCCACAGCCGGTTTCGATGATCACTAACGCTTGATCTGAACTCAATGCGTACGCTTTGGTTTTTGGCGCGGCTCCTTCATCTAGATCTTCTTGCCATGCCCTACGCGTGGCAACCACCACGGCATCCGTGATCTCTTTTGCTTTGTCCAGAGTGAGCGCGGCAGGTGCCTGCCAACTGGGCGCTATCGCAGCGGCAGAGGCTTGCGGCACGCTGCTAGCGGGCGCCGGCCCCTTAGCGATCAGTGCGTCCTGGGTGCCGACCCGGCCCTGAACCGAGTCCATCAGCAACAGCGCCGCACTCATCCCGCTTAGCGATGCGTACGACTTGCCCTCCTCGAGCGGCAGCACCAGGTAGTTCCCGTCGCGCAACTCGGTGATCAGGGCTTGGGCAGACTTACCGTTCAGCGCAAACACCTCGTGGGTATCGCCTTCTTTCAGTTCGCCAGGCTCAAATTGAGACTTCAGCGGTTTGTCATCAAGTGTTGGCTGGCCGCGGGGTTTTGTATAGCTGAACACCCCGACATGCAAGGCGCCCTGAGGGCCGGCTTCACGTGTGACTCGTACGCTGAAGGTTGAAAAGCCAGTGTCATCGCGCTGCTGCACGGCACTGATGGCCGTGCATGTTCGTGTGTTATCGCAGCCGATAATCCAGTCCTTGATTTCGCGCGCCAACGGGACCTTCTCGGCAGCGTGCACGCAGCCAACGCCTGCAGCCAAAAGGAATATGAAAGTGCTTCGTATCATCAGGCGACGCCTTTGAACAAGTAAAAGCCGATTTCCCATCGTGGTCTGACCCCGTTTTTTACTGGCGCAGCGCATCGAGATGTTGTTGTGCGTGGGCTGCTTTGCAATAGGCGTTGAGGATGTCTGCGATCTGGTCGCAATCCAGGGTAACGCCCTCATGCATCAGGCCGGCAGATTGGATGCGGATCTGCGGCTGGGGCTTTTTCAGGGCCAGGGCCTGGTTGCCGAACAGCTGTCGCGCGGAGCGATGAACAGGCAGGGGCGCATCGGGACGCAACATCAGTTTCTGCACCGTCAGCCAGCCTTCCTCACTGACGGAGACGTCGACAATGTCCACCAGATCCAAGGGTGCGCTCAGGGTGTCCGCAAACAGCTGACGGCGGGTCAAGCGCATAAACGCGTGTTGCCCGGCGTTGCGGTGCTGCCAAGTGATCAATCCACACACCACCGCTATCACCGCCGCACAGACGGTCAGGCCGGTGCCCCCGCGATTCAAGGCGAGCCCCAGCAAACCCAGGGCAATCAGAAAAAACAGCGGGCCGCGCACCTTGTACCGGCGCGAGTTGGTGAATTCGGTCTGCTCGGGTACGCGCTGGATAACTTGCTCGAGTTCGGCGATCGCACGCTCGCGCTGGGCGTCGCGGGAGTCGGCATATTCTTGGCTGAGTGTGCTGGCGAGATCCGATAGCGGATCGAAGGGTTGGGTCATGGGTCATTCTCCTTGGACGGTTGGTATTGGCGGTGATTCGGGCTGCGTGGCAGCCGGCGACGCCGTACGGGTGAGTTGGCTGAACCAGTGCCGGTCGTGTTCGGTGGGCACACGAGTGGCCTCGGCCAGCAGCGTCTGATCCAGGGTTACGCCCAGTTGCTGGAGCCGTAATGCCGTCGGCGGGTGTGTATCGAAAGGGTGCGCGATGGCGTAGTCCAGTGCCGCCTCGTTCAGGCGCAGCGGCGTGTGGCTCAGGTGGTCGGCCAAGGCCTGGATCAGGTTGGAGTGACGCTCGGCGAGCAGCGTGTTGATTTCACCGTCCAACGCGATCACCCGTAACAGCGCCTGGCAGAACAGGCGCTCACCGCCGATGTTGCCACCCACCCGATCCGCGACCAATTCCTGAGCGCGGCCCCAGTGATGCACCGCCAGTTGAAAGTAATGCAGGAAACGTTGCGTCATCCAGATCGCCGGGCGCTCGATCCAGGCCGGGTCGGCATCCTCAGTACGGATAAACGCAAAGTGCAGGCACATCAGGCTGAACTGCGCACTTATCTCGCTGCCCTGCTCGGTGTCGCGGCGGCTGAAATGGCCCAGCTCATGACCGATGATCGACGCGGTCTCGGCCTGGCTCAGGGTCGAGAGGTAGGTCAGCGGCAGGTAAAGGGTACGCCCGCAGAGCAAGTCGCAGGCCGGTTGCAGGACCACATCGACGCTGGTGACGAAAAACGATTGGTCGATGCCCACCACTATATGGTCGGGCACCGGCGCGCAGGTGGCTGTGGCCAGTTGTTCAATCCATGCCCACAAGGCCGGGGCCTTGTCACGCCCGATCCTTTGCCCCAGAAGCGTCGAGGACGGGCTGCCCATGGCATCCCATTGCTGGCGCAGACGCCCGATCAACAAGCATCCCGCCCACAGCACGGCAACCAGCGGCACCGCCACCAGCAGCATGGACCAGCCACCGGTCTTGAAGTGGCTCCAGCCCCAGTTCAGTTCATACAACAGGCTCAGGGCCAACGCGCCCATCAACAATCCGGTATACGCCACCAGCCAATGCCCCAAGGCGTGCCAGCAGAGGAATAGGCGGTCGTAGAGAAAATCCCTGGACTTCAGCGCGCGCCAAGCATCCAGCCTCAGCTTGAGCCACGTCGCAGGCCCGGCCACCAACGCGGCAAGGGCCAGCCAGTAGGCCAACCCAGCCAGCACCTGACGCACGCGGAGCCAGGCGTAGTCGCTGCCGATACTCTGTGCTTGGCGCAGCACGTCATCGACGCGCCCGCTTTGCACACTGGCCCAGCCCATCAGTACCAGCGGCAGCAGCCACATCGTCAGCGGCCACGACCACCGCGCGAATCGGCCCATGGCTCAGTTGGCCTGCAAATAATCGGTCAAAAAAGCCTGTGCATTGCCTTGGCTGGACAGGAACTCGTCATAGCCGACGTTCAGCGCCTGCGATTCGCCAGGCAGGTATAGCTCGCCCCAACCTTGTTGCAGCACCAGCACCACGAATTTTTGGCCGTCCACGGTGGTGGAATAGCGGGTGTCTTTGCTGGTCTTTTCCACGGCCATCTTCTGGATCTTCATGTTCCAGTCATGGTCCACGCCCTCTACTTGCACCAGCGCCTGATTGTCACCGCGCGCGCCGATGCGCAGGGTCCAGACTTTCACGCCGCTTTCGCCGGTATAGGCCAGCACTTTTTCCGCGACTTCCGGGCGGTTGTCAGCATGGGCGACTCCCGCGATCACGGCCAGAACCAAGCCCAGCAGCGCTGCCCACTTGCGATACATCAACATTTATGGCTTCCTCGACAGTTCAAAGCCAACCATTGAAATCAAAGCTGCGGCGCCTGCCAAGCGGTCCGGCCGTGGCGCACAACAATAAGGCCGTGACTCACAACAACTGATCGGGCCGCCCGATGTCGATATCATGCAACGCTGCCCACCAGCTCTGACGGACGCTTTTGCCAATGCATCGCCGCAACCCCTATATGGACACCCACTTCTGCTTCGATCACCCGGAGGCCCTGGACCAGGCCGGTGTATTCGATGCCAGCGCGCGGCAGGTCATGGGCAGCGCGATCGGCCATTACCGCGCGCAGACGGTGCGGTCACACCTGCAGTATTTCGACTGCGATTTGCAGTTCCCCGAACCGTTACGCATCCACAAGGTGCTGCCCGACAGCATGTGCATCGTGCAGGTACTGGGTGGGCAATGGCAGCATCGGGTAGACGGTCGGCTAAATGAATACACGCTCGGCGCACCTCATGTGCTGGGCTTGAGCGAAAGCATGGAAGCCATGGACCAGATGCCTGCCGGCAGCCGTGCGCGCATGGCCGGGCTGCGCATCGGCGGCGAGTATCTACGCGAATTGGCCGAAGAAGACCCGTCACTCCAATCGCTGGCCAGGCTGCTCGACGATGGCATGCACTTTTCGGAACTGCACGGCTGTCGTATCGTCGGGCGTTTGTTCGAGCGCCTTTATCACTCGCCCTACCAGGGGACGTTGGAACGACTGAATCAGGAAAGCCTGAGCCTGGCCGTGCTGGTCGAGCTGGCGACGCATCTGGCGCCACAGCCGGCCAAACCTGTGGCCGCGTTGCGCAGCCATGCGGACCTGGCACACGAAGCGCGCTTCAAGCTCGACGCCGACCTGATGAACCCACCCGGCACTCTGGCGCTGGCACGGGAACTGGGCGTGGGTGAAACCACTTTAAGACGTGCGTTCAGCCGGGTATACGGCCAGTCGATGCTCGATTACGTACGCCAACAGCGCCTGGAACTGGCGCGCAATCTGCTGCGCCAGGGCAAATGGCACGTGGCACAGATTGCCCACCGTATGGGCTACGCCAACCCTGCCAACTTCAACCATGCCTATAAGGCGTATTTCGGCCATACGCCAGGGGCAGAATCCTGACGTTCGCTACGACTACTCTGCCGCCTTACGCATCAGCACGCCTAAAAGCTCACCGCTCGACGGGCTTTAGAGGCTAAGCGAGCTGACAGAGCTGCGTCTGTCCGGTAGCCACAGGCTACTACCGACCCAAAGCGGTCATCCCACCGAAGTCAGTACCTATGTGAACTCCTTTATGCCGGACGAGGTGAATCTGGGGAGTAAGGGTGATGGAGCTTGTACTCCTGGCTCAACCCACCATAGCCGTAGGCACTGGCACGGCAGTCGATCACATGGATGTTTGAGTGCGCATGTACATTTCCTATTTCTGTTGCCAACAGTTCGAAAGCCTCGCGCAGAAAGCGTGCCTTCTGGGCCTTGGTATTGGTTTCATCTGTGATGGTGACCTCCAGACGGAAGGAGTTAAGCCCTTGTTGGGCCAGCGAACGACTGTCGATGAACCACTGCGCATGAGGAAGGAACTGCACCATTACCAATGTCTGATCCGGTCGTTTTTCCAGTAGTTCACAGGTCAGAGTGGTGAGTTTGGGGACGATGCTATGGATCAGGTCAAGGTTTGGCTCGCCAGAAATCTTGAGTGTAATGCCGGGCATGTTGAACTCCTTTGCGGGTAATGAATGTCCAGCGCAGAGTAAGAAGTTGCGATGCCGCTGAAAAGCCGGAAGATATGCATCTATCTATCGGAAAAACAGCAGGATGAACATGCGACCCCTTGACTTGGATCTCTTGCGATCTTTCACCGTTGCCATCGATTCAGGCAGCCTTTCGAAAGCAGCGCCGCACTTATGCCGGTCGCAATCGGCGTTGAGCGAACAATTACGTAAGCTCGAAGCATTCACCGGTGTAACGCTGCTGGAACGGGGCAAAAAGGGGGTTCGGCCTACGCCGGCGGGGCAGCGATTGATGGCGCATGCACGAGAACTATTGGCCTTGAGTGATCGCGCTCTTGAAGACGTACGTGGAGTGACGTTCGCCGGCGAATTAAGATTGGCAATCACCGACTACTTCTTACCTGGCTCGATTGCTGAGTTATTGAAACAACTGCGCCTGAGCTACCCACGCCTTCGAGTGCATGTGTCGGTGCGAAAGAGCCTGCAAATAGAGGGCGGGGCAGATGTTGGAGACTTTGATATCGGCCTTTCAATGCGCATACTCGACGGCCGCAGCTTTCCCGAGGGTATTCCGGTGCGTCGGGAAGCATTGCATTGGGTATCAGCCTCGGGGTTAGAGCCGAAGGGTGAAGAAGATAGCGTGTTGCCACTTTTGGTGCTGCCGGAGGGATGCAGCCTCCAACGTCTAACCCGAGAGACGCTGGACGCACACAAAGTGCCTTATGTGATTGCCCATTCCGCGTCCGGAGTGGCAGGGCTGCAATCAGCACTGATGGCAGGGCTGGGCGTCGCTTGTCTGAATGCCTCCGCGGTTCCGCTGGGGGCAGAGGTTTGCCGGCCGGCCCTCCGCTTGCCGACTTTACCCGATGTTGAGTTCAGCCTGTTACCTGCGCGTGCTGGCGAGTCTCATTTGGTCGGTGCTGTACGGGAAATGCTTGCCAGCAAATTTGGCAGAGCAGTTACAAATCCCTGAGGTAAAAAACGTGGGCTTTCAATTCGGACGATGAAGGTCCGCTTCTGGCCGGTTGGTGCCTGTCGTGAAGGGACGCAGTCGGCCAATTGCAGGCGGTCCAACCGTTGCTGAGTGCACAGCCGCTCACTTTTCCCACTGGTTTAGGTCAATGGGCTTCTGGCCGAAAAAAGGCTCTGCACAGAACGAAACAGTTCGGAAAGTAACGGCTCAACGTCTCTGCGGTTGCTACGGGTTGAGAAGCAAATCCCTCAGCTACCGGTTAATACCTGCCTGAGTCGGTTGTTCGCGGTCTGGCACCCTTACAACGCGGGACTAGTTCAAACCACATTCCTTTGAAACTGGTTCGACCATGAGGGTGTCTGGCACTTTTCCTGTTTGTACATCTATCACTTCTAATGAACAGCCGGAGTCAGGAGTCGACAAGGTTATCCGATAGGTCGCTCCCGTGTGGGGGATGAAGCTGCGGATGGTCAAACAACTTTTGTGAATAAGTGACTCATCAGTGGTCTTGCGATTTTTTACGCCCGTACTGAGAGCGTTCAGGTAAATACGTCTCTCAGGTTTGATCAAAAAACGATTAATTTCGGGGTTCGACGCTGAAATTCCACCCAGTACGCCGGTCTCTTCCGTGTCATTGCAGTTGTTATCATAAAACGCGTAAAACGCTTGAGAGCCCCCATATACTAAATTGTTACTGCCCCACTTGGCCTCCAGTGTTGCATGCGCTGCGTCCGGCGCTGGCTGCTGGTAGTGACCAACGCAACCGGTCAGCAATGCTAGGCATGAGATTACAGAGGATTTAATCAACTTCACACCGACGGCAAAAAGACTGGAAGGGAGACGAGCTGGTTTTGTATCGACCGGATTGCAGAGAACAATAGGGTTAAAGGCCGCATCGAGCAACTTTGTTGAAAAGGTCACATAAGCGAGCTTTCTGACTCATCGTGATACCTGTGAGACGGCCTTGCGGCATCCGGCCTCGACGATTGGCAGGAAGCTGCGGACGGCTGACATCGCTGCTCGCGATCGACCCCTTCCGACCCAAAGGAGACGGTGGCCATGTGGGCTGTGGGCACGATTTCAGCTCCAATGTAAGCAATGAGGCTAGCGCGCAGGCCCTGCAAATGTGGTGTCCATCGTGTGTCGGTCGTAATCCAGCAGGTATGTATGATGCAGACGATACAGCTGTGAAAGCAGATCTTTGTTGGGGCCGACCACATCCATACCTCTATCGTCGTAGGGAAAAACCATGACGTGCTTCTTCAAATTGAAGAGGTATAAAACGCAGTTGGGTTTAGGCTGAATTGCGGCAAAGTCCCTAGCCAAAGCACACCAAAGAAATACTTGAAGCAGAGTCGCAGGCGCTTCAAATGCGATGTTGATCCAATACTCCGGCTCCCTTTCGCAAAACCATTCCTCCGGATCTATCTCCTCACTCCAGACTGAGAATTCCGTGGGTATGTTAATGCCGGCAGATCGAAGAGCGTGAATCAGGGGCCGATGAGCAAATCGGTTGCTGCCAGAATGAATGCGCAGACAAGCAACAAGCGTCGCGTCATCAAGGAAGATATCGCTGCAGATCTTTGTTGATTTTCGTAGTGCTGTTAGAAATTGCTCAATCACTCCGCCAGTTTCAGAGAGCTCAAAACGCAGACCTCCTGGAAAGGAATAGAAAAGTGGCCTGGCAAATGCTTTACCCCCAAAGATCCTCTCAATTTCAAGTTGTAGATTCACTTGATCCTCATGGCTAATAGCCCGACTCCATAGCTTGGGCGGTGCAGACGGATATTACTGTATACGTAAGATCTGAGCTAAGCCGCGAGCGTCCGCTGTTGGCCGATTTCTGCCGTTCGTGAAGGACAGCAATCGGCCAACGTAATATCCAGGGTTAAACCACCGCTATCTGGTACACACCGAATCATATTTTTCCGACAGCATTCTGCTCGCAGAAGGGCTCAATGCTAAGGCGTTGCGAGAGAATGCGGATTGGGTGGGTGTCTACTGGCATGGCGTTTTCCTTCCTGGGGGCCATTAATCCATTTATGCCGTGAAAATACCAAGCGGTTCGCTTCACGCGTGTCGCTTATACGTCAAGTAATCATGTGCCCCGGTACCGCTGCACACAAACCCTGCCTTCTCGTACATCCTCTTCGCGGGGTTATCAGGTCGCACACTCAGCCGCAACTGCGTGAATCCGTGCTGTACCGCGTCCAGCGCATAGGCTTCCAACAGCGCCATGCCCACCCCGCTACGCCGGTGTTCTGGCATGACATGGATAGTGCAAAGTTCTGCGTAATGCTGCTCAGGCGTCCAGAGTGAGTAACCCACGAAGGTATTACCCATGAGCGCGACATTCAGACGATCAAAATTATCTACCCAACGCGTCAGGTGCCGTTCCAGTTGGGCTCGCCAGGATGCTTCATGCTCGGGCTCCCAACAGCGGATATAGCTCTCCTCGCCGCGGTAGATGGCCGGAAGATCGGTCACACGTGCTTGTCTGAGTCGTAGTGCCATTCCATTAGCCCTTGATGAGTTGAAGGGATGGTATGGCCTGGCTGAGATTTCGCAAAGCTTGATAATGGGCGGCTAAGTAGCCAAACATGAAGAAGCCGCTATTAGCCTCATCCCGCAGCCATGGACTGACTCACATTAGCCCTTCAACTCACTCGCCCGATTGCTCGCGGCGTCGTCATAAGCCACATACAGCGACTCTGCAATTTGGCTTTTGATCGCCTTGGTAGCCTCCAAACCCAACACAAAACCCTCGGCTTTACCGCCAGCACGGTTAAGTTCTTCATGGGTGGAGGCGCCAGTAATGGCGTCAAGAAGCTTGGCGGCGTGAGGGCCGACGCCTTTGGGGAGGGAGATCTGGTCGATGGACATTATCGCTACCTTGAAAAATTGAGTTCGGGAGCGAGTGGAACCACTGCCGGGGCAGGTATGGTAGACCTGTTTGCCGTCAAAGGGGTCGCTTTACGTACAGCGGCGCTATTCTTCGCGGTTACGCGGTCAGCGTCGGGGCATTGATAAATCTGGAGGGGTTTATGGAGTATTGCGTTGAAAGCCACTGCCTTCGGCCATTGGCATGCGACGATTTCGAGAGGATCAGCCGTTACGAACGCGTCAACCGCAGGCACCTGCAACCCTGGGAGCCGCTCAGGGACGAGGAATATTTCACCACGGGCAGCGCCAAGGCCAGGGTCGAGCAGCAGGTAAACAGTATGCAAGCTGGCAATGCTCTGTTTTTCCTCTTGCTCGAGTCCGAGAACGGAGAGGTTCTAGCGCGGTGTAACTACGCGAACATCGTGAAGGGGGTTTTTCAGGCCTGTCATCTCGGTTTCTCGCTGGCGGAATCGGTCCAAGGTCGCGGCCTGATGAAAAAGACACTTCAGGTCACCAACCGTCACTGTTTTGAGCAACTGGGCCTTCACCGGATCATGGCCAATCATTTACCCCGCAATGTGCGAAGTGAACGCCTTCTGGAGTCGCTGGGGTTTGAGAAGGAAGGTTATGCGCGAGCCTATTTGAAAATTGCTGGCGTCTGGGAGGACCATACGCTGAGATCACTGATCAACCCTGAACAATAAGCGCGCCACCCACCCCACTCAGGAAAAAAGCCGATGCCCACCGAGCCCCTCTGCCTGGTTTTCGTCCCCGCCCTCGCCGCCGTGCTGACAGCCGCCGAATCGAAAAAAGGCGCTCCCCTCAGCGAGGTCGAAGTGTGCGATATCCGCGACCAAGCCACTTGCATTGCGGTAACCTTCTCCACCGCGCTGGCGATGGAACAAGAGCGGGGTTACCCGGACATCGTTGCCGAGGATTGCTGGAATGAGTGGCAACGCTTGCGCCCCTCGCTGCAATAACCCTCTCTCTGATCAGCCTATCGCCTGACGCCCCACCCCACTACCAGGATTCACGGACTTGAAAAAATTACTCTCGCTTGGATGCTTCACCCTGGCCTTGAGCGGCTGCACATTCACCGGCGCCAATGAAGTTGCCCCGGGTGAATACATGATCAGCAGCCATGGCAGCATCTTCAACTCCAGGGAGGGCTTGCTGGAAAATATCAACCAGAAAGCCGCAAAGGTCTGTAACGGCAAACCTTATCGCTTGGAAGGTGACACCGGCGCCAATATGCTGGTGAGCACAACCTCTCATCTGGGCCCGACGCCTACTACCGTGCTGGGTCTGAAAGCCATTTGCGAGGGCGACAAGCCATAAGCCCGTTGGAGCGCCTTTATGCCGCCTGCCTCACGCGATCATGCACGTATTGAACGCCGTCTCATCGCAACCCTGACCGAAGCCTGCGAAATCGCGAAAGCTGAAATCCCGGGCTTCGACTGGTTGACCCACACCGTCGACTACCGCGCCTTCCCCCAGAGCTTGCGCGTGACTTGGGTGTTCGACAGCCGTGCGAGCAAGGAGCACGCCCTCTCCACCGGGGCCGACGCACGCATGCGCGAGCTGACCGCCGCGGCGCTGGATGACGCTGGCGTGCAGGTTACGCACATGGCCCGTTGCGTCAGTTTCGACTCCGAAGAGGAATGCCATCACCAGCATGGCGGCGATTGGCATCGGCGATTGGCCAATGTGCGGGCGATCTGAAATCAGCCTTTCACTGCCCCGCTTTACACGTCAACCAGGCCCCCCAGAAAAGGCTGCTGAAGAAACGCGTCGCGTCGCCAAACCCGGCGTCGTGCAACAGTTTCTGAACCGCTGCTTCGGAATGCGGAGGGTCGGCGCCTTGGAGGATTTTCCCGAGCTTGGCTTTAACTTCGTCCGCGCTGGCACCATGCTGGCGCCACCGTTGCCCCCAGGCCGCCAGCAGTAACGGTTGGCTGGCGTAAGCATAGTGATTGCCCGCGACAATCAGTGGTGCACCCGGTTTGAGATGCGCCCGGATCGATTGCAGAATCCGGCGCTTGGCCTCATCACCCTCCAGATGGTGGAGTACACCGATCAAGGTGGCGGCGTCGTATGACGCAGCTGCTGGCAGGTCTTCGAGGTGCCCAAGATGCAGGGTGGTTCTTTCAAGCAAGTGGTTTGCTTGCAACGGCTGCATAGCTGCTTCCAGCATCGGCTGGGAGGGATCAACGGCCATGAAGCGCCAGCCCGGCTCGAGCCCGGCCATGGCTATGATCTCCTGCGCCGTACCGCCCGCGCCGACCACGAGTATATTGGCCGAGGGCGCATCGCCAAGGCTTGCCGCCAGCATGCAGGCGGCCAGATCCTGGCAGGCATCATATCCCGCCAGGGCAATACGGCTCTGGCGTGCGTATTCACTGGCTCTTGAGGTATCGAATTTTTCAGCAGGGTTGGATGGGGTCGAGTTCAAGGCGGTTCTCCGTGGCCTTGAAGCAAATTACGTCACCCACAGAGATAAGAAAAATTCATTAATTTTATCTGCTGCATTCCCATTGGGAATGCGCCTCCTCAATCCTCAGCCTGTGACAACGGCCGCGCCACCGCCTCCAGCGCCTGGCGCTCCGCCGCCACGCCCCATACCGCCTGCACCAGCGCCGCCGCGCACATCAACCCTGCGCCGATCAAATACCCAATCAGCAAACTCCCGCGCTGCTGGGTCTGTATCAGTTGCCCGAACAACGTCGGGCCGATAATTCCGCCCAGCCCGGTGCCGAAGGCATAAAACACCGCAATCGCCAGTGCGCGTATCTCCAGCGGGAAGGTTTCCGCCACGGTCAAATACGCCGAGCTCGCCGCCGCCGAGGCGAAGAAGAAGATCACCATCCACGCCAGCGCCTGCTGGGTCACATCGAACCAGCCTTGTTGGAACGCGTAGCCACTCAGCGCCAACAGCACGCCGGAGATGGCGTAGGTCGCGCTGATCATCACCCGGCGACCAATCACGTCGAACAAGCGCCCCAGCAGCAGCGGGCCGAAGAAGTTGCCGAGGGCCAGTGGCAGCACGTACCAGCCGACTTTCTCGGCAGGAACCTGGTAGAAGTCCGTGAGCACCAGGGCGTAAGTGAAGAAGATCGCGTTGTAAAAGAACGCCTGGGCGGTGAGCAACGTCATGCCGACCAGGGCGCGGCGACGATAACTGACGAACAGGGTGTGGAAGATCTCGCCCAGGGGCGTGTGGTCGCGGGCATGCAGGCGCAGCGCTGGGCCAGTGACGGCGGGGAGCGCGTGGCCGGTGTCGCGCAGGCGCGCTTCGATGCCCTCGACGATGCGCCGGGCTTCGTCGTGCCGGCCGTGGATCATCAGCCAGCGCGGGCTCTCGGGCAGCCACAGGCGCATCACCAGGATGATCAAGCCCAGGGCGGCGCCGATGCCGAAGCACAGGCGCCAGCCAAGGTCGCCGCCGACCACTTGAGGGTCGAGCAGCACGATCGCGCCGCCGGCACCGAGGGCCGCGCCGAGCCAGAAGGTGCCGTTGATGGTGAGGTCGACCCAGCCACGAAAGCGCGCCGGGGTGAACTCCTGGATGGTCGAGTTGATCGCGGTGTATTCGCCACCGATGCCCATGCCGGTCAGGAAGCGGAACAGCAGGAAGGTTTCCAGGCTGAAGGAAAACGCCGTGGCGGCGGTGGCGCCGATGTACAGCCACAGGGTGATAAAGAACAGCTTGCGCCGCCCCAGGCGGTCGGTGAGCCAGCCAAACAGCAGGGCCCCAAGCACGGCGCCGGCGATGTAGACGCCGCCGGCCAGGCCGATATCGAGGTTGCTCATACGCAGCTCTGGGCTGTTCTTCAAGGCGCCGGAGACCGAGCCGGCCAGGGTCACTTCCAGGCCGTCGAGCAGCCAGGTGATGCCCAGAGCAAACACCAACAGGGTATGGAAGCGGCCCCAGGGCAGGCGGTCGAGACGTGCGGGCAGGTCGGTTTCGAAGACCGTGCCCATTTCGCTTCTGAGTGCCTGTTGTCGGGTCATTGCCACATCCATCCTGTGCACATGCTCCTTGGTTATGAGTCAGCCCGCGCAGCGGGAGTTCAGTTGCGCAGGCTGAACGAAGCAGGCCCTGGTGCAGTCGGAACAGCAGGCCATAAAGGCAAGGAACCCTGCTCATGTCGTTACGCTGCGCCGCCCTCCTCAGCTTGTTCACCTTGACTGCCAGCTCGTATACCGCAGCCCAGGAGCCATTGCGCCTGGAAAACCTCAAGCGCTGTGGCGACCTGCTGGACAACCGTCAGCAACACTGGTGCCTGACCGTGCGCGGCCTCGGCGCTGCCACTCCGCAGTTGAAACTGGCGGGCCAGGCATTGCCGGCGAAGGCCCTCCAGCGTGACGGCAACCAGTTGCGCCTGCACCTGGACAGCGCCACCTACCAGAGCGGCCCGCTATGGCTGGAAGACGGCCCGCGTACCAGCAACGCGGCCTGGCTGACCCTGCGCCACAGCCAGGTAGTAGCCGCTGGGCCAAGTGAAGTCGCCAAGAACATGGATGGGTTGACTACTTATGTCGATCTGGTCAGCGTATTGATTGAAGAAGACCACGAGGGTCGCCAGGAAGCCGAGCGCCTGGCGCGCAAGTACGGCGCAACCGTGGTGGGCAGCATTGCGCCGCTGAACGTCTACCAACTGCGTCTGCCGGCCAAGGACCTGGTGCAACGCGATGCACTGGTGCTGCGCCTAGGCAGCGAGACCAGCGTGGATGCGGTGGTCATCGAAGAGTCCGCAGCCGAAGAAGCCGAACAGGCCCGCCCTGAAAAGCCAAACAAGCCGGCGCCAGATTCTGATGAATGGGCCGCCAACCGCTTTCTTGACGCCGTGGCTTACTACCAGCGGCGCATCCCCGGGCAGCACACGCCTATAGCGCCGCAACCGGTGCGCATCGGCGTGATCGAGCGCGGGGTGGATTTCGACACCGCGGATTTTGCCGACTACCTCGGCCCCTGCTCGCCCAAACGCACCTGCGTGTATGCCCGCGATACGCAGGCGCCGGACAGCCACGGCACCACGGTCACCGGCATACTCGCGGCAGGCTGGGATAATGGCGGCAACAGCGGCTTTCTGCGCGGGCTGGACAAGGCCAGCGATGGCTTCGAGGTGATTGTCGACCGCAACTCTGATGCCGGCATTACCGCCAACATCGCCGCGTCAGTCAACTTGGTGGAAGACGGCGTGCGCGTGCTCAATTGGAGCTGGGGCATTCATCGCGTCGGCACCAAGGACGTCAATGGCAACGACGTCGATTCCCTGGTGCGCTCGGGCATCGCTATGAGCGGCTATGAAGAATTGCTGGAAGAGTTTTTCCTGTGGCTGCGCAAGGAACATCCCGACGTGATCGTGGTGAACTCCGCCGGCAATGGCTCGGCGTTTTCGGGCAGTGACGACTACCGCCTGCCCTCCTCCTTCATCACCGAACAATTGCTGGTGGTCGGCGCGCACCAGCGCAACCAGCGCACCGACATTGCCGTTGAAGACCCGGCTTACGCCGTCACACGTAGCTCTTCGAATGTCGACATGCGCGTAGACATCACCGCCGCCGCCTGCGCCCATGCCTCCACCGCCACTGCCGGCGAGGAAGGCACGGTGCATTGCGGCACCTCCTACGCCACGCCTATGGTCGCAGGCCTGCTGGCGGCGATGCTCTCGATCAACCCGCAACTGGAACCCGAACAACTGCGCATGCTGCTGCGCCGCAGCGCCATGGCGATTGGCGACAACCATGATTTCGAACGCAGCGATGCCCAGGACCTCACGGCGCCCATCCTGCCGTCAGAGCGCAACTACCAACTCAATGACAAGGACGTGGGCCGTTCGGCACGGCTGGATATGCAAAAAGCGTTGGACCTGGCGGTGCAGAGTCGTACGCGGGTGCGCTGAGGTTGCAGGATCGTACAAGCCTGCTGAGCGCTTGCCTGGGTAGTCTGGCCTTCTCATCGACAGGAAGATCTAGCATGACTCAAGCACAGCCTGTAAATCTTGCGCAAAAAGCCTCGCTCATCGACCGGCAATGGAGCCCAAGGGTGGTCGCCGAAATGAACGACTACCAGTTCAAGGTGGTGCGCATCGAAGGCGAATTCATCTGGCACTCCCACCCGGAAACCGACGAGGCCTTCCTGGTGCTCGAAGGCACGCTGCGCATCGACCTGCCGGACGGCCCTGTGTACGTGGCGCCGGGTGAGTTGTATGTGGTGCCGCGTGGCATTGAGCACAGGACGGCGGCCGAGGGAGAAGCCAAGCTGATGATGATCGAGCCGCGGGGTATCCTGAATACCGGGCATGAGGGTGGTGAGCGTACCGCGTTGAATGACCAGTGGATTTGAACGTTGAGGCGCATGACTTTAGGTACTCCGCTGGACCCTGTGGGAGGGGGCCAGCGGCGTACGCAAAGTTGTGTTGATACCTAACACCGCGGCCTTATCGTCTTTGAACCTGCACACTCGCAAACGTCGGCTCGTCGCGCGCCTGCTCCAATGTGTTCTTGGGCCTTTCCGATACTGGGGCTGGCGTCACCGGTCGCACTGCGGCGGGCGGGTGCAGGCGCATGTCCAAGCGTTCGTCACTAGGGGCCACGCCGAAAAAATCCCGGTAGCACTTGGAGAAGTGCGGCGTGGACACGAAGCCACAGATTACCGCCAGCTCGACGATCGAAATCGGCGTCTGCATCAGCAATTGGCGGGCACGGGTCAGGCGCAGCTTGAGGTAATAGCGCGATGGCGTGCAGTACAGGTACTTCTGGAACATGCGCTCCAACTGGCGGCGGGACACTTGCACATAAGCCGCCAGGTCGTCGAGGTCGATGGGCTCTTCCAGGTTGGCTTCCATCAAGGCCACCACTTCCTGCAGCTTCGGCTGTTGGGTGCCGAGCAGGTGTTTGAGCGGTACGCGTTGGTGGTCGCGTTCATTGCGAATGCGCTCGTACACGAACATCTGCGAAATCGCCGCCGATAGCTCATGCCCGTGGTCGCGGCCTATCAGGTGCAGCATCATGTCCAGCGGGGCGGTGCCGCCGGAGCTGGTGAAGCGGTTGCCATCGAGGGTGAAGACGCTGGAGCTGACCCGCACGCGGCTGAACGCTTCCTGCATCGATGCCATCAGCTCCCAATGCACGCTGCACTGGAAACCGTCGAGCAAACCCGCCTGGGCCAGCGCCCAACTGCCGGTGCACACCGCACCGAGGCGCTTGCAATACAAGCGCGCCTGGCTGCGCAACCAGGCTATGTGGGCAGAGCTGATGGCCTGCTGAATGCCGATGCCACCGCACACGATTACCGCGTCGAAGCCACGCTGATCCAGCGCGCAGGCATCCGGCGTAACCGATACACCATCGCTGGCCCACACCGGCCTGCCATCGAGGCTCAGGGTCTGCCAACGGTAGAGTTCTTCGCCGGCCAACTGGTTGGCCATGCGCAACGGCTCGACCGCACACGACAGCGATATCAGCGTGAACTGGTCCAGCAGCAAAAAGCCGATGGTCTGGCAAACCGGCGCGTCAGCGTCCATCACGGCGACTCTCCACGCGGGATCAGGACTGTTCCAGCGCAACCGGCTTGGTCGCCCGATTGTGCTGGCGCGCCGTGACCAGGCCGATGAAGGAAATCACCAACGCCAGGCCAATGGTCGAAGACACTTCGGTGCGGTGTTCCGGCGTCACCATCATCACCCCCAGCGCCAGGCAGATGAACACGATCACCAGGTAAGTCAGCCAGGGAAACAGCCACATGCGGAAGGTCAGCTCGATGTTCTGTCGAAGCAGGAGCCGACGCATGCGCAGTTGCGAGATCGCGATCACCAGATACACCAACAACGCAATGGCCCCGGAGCTGGCGAGCAAGAATTGGAACAACCCCGCCGGCATGAAATAGCTCAGCAGCGTGATGCCCGCGCCGATGATGGTGCTGGCGATCACCGCCGCCCTGGGCACACCCGCTGCCGAGGTGATTTTCAGCGCGCGTGGCGCATCGCCGCGTTTGCCCAGGGAGAACAGCATGCGCGAGGAAATGTAGATCGAGGAGTTCATGCAGCTGGCCACCGCAATCAAGACCACCACGTCAACCATGAACTTGGCGTTGGGGATATTCATCAGCTCAAGTGCGCGCTGATAGGAGCCCACGGATGCCAGCAGCGGGTCGTTCCAGGGCACTACGGAAATCACGATGGAGATCGACAACAGGTAGAACACACCGATGCGCCAGATCACCGAGCGTGTGGCCTTGGCGATGTTCTGCGCCGGGTTGCTCGATTCGGCTGCGGCGATGGTCACCGCTTCGGTGCCGATGAAACTGAACATGATGGTGATGAACGCGCCCACCACCGCCGACAGGCCGTTGGGGGCAAAACCTCCGTGCTCCTCCATCAAACGGCTCAAGCCGCTGGCTTCACGATCCGGGATCCAGCCCATCAGCACGCTGAAACCCAGGCCAATAAAGCCAACGATGGCAATCACCTTGGCCATCGCGAACCAAAACTCGAACTCGCCGTATTTGGCGACGCTGAACAGGTTGGTGATCACCAGCAGGATGATCGAGAGCAAGGCGAACAGCCAGGCATCGACCTGGGGGAACCACTGGTTGAGCACATGCCCGGCGGCCAGCGCTTCAATCGGGATCACCAGCACCCAGAACCACCAGTACAACCAGCCGATGGTGAACCCCGCCCAGCGACCGATGGCCTGGTCGGCGTAGGTGGAAAACGAACCGGTGTCGGGGCGCGCCACCGCCATTTCCCCGAGCATGCGCATCACCAGTACCACAAGCAGGCCGGAGAACAGATAAGCCAGCAATACCGCCGGCCCGGCGGCGGCGATGGCGTGTCCGGAGCCGACAAACAGCCCCGCGCCGATGATGCCGGCGATGGACAACATGGTCACGTGGCGGGGCTTGAAGCCCTGCGCCAGCTGACCGTTGGAATCGTTGGGAGTCAGGCTAATCATTGTTTTTGTTGTGCTCAGGCGGCCAATGACCCTCACCTTAAGTGCGTGGGGCCCGGTACAAGTAGCCTGGTTACGCCATCATCGTGTCTGATCTCGACATTGGTGATGGCGGTGCACGGGTTCAGCGAGTGCCGCGTCTTACTCTTGAACGCTGCGAATCAGCGCGCCAAACAGCTCCCCACGCGGCATCTTGTCCAGTGGGATATCGGCATTCTCAAACCACTCCTGGCCGGCTTCCGGATGTGGCCCGCTCAGCACCACAACGCCTTTCTGGTAGGCGTAGCGCGCCGCTGCTACATCGCCGTTGTGGTAGGTGGCGAGGGTTTTGTAGGGCGCGTCAGCGCTGGGCTTGGGAAAGTACGGGCCATCCTGATAGAACACATGATCAGCCTGGCCGGCCCACGTCACCCGCACAGCAGCGTCGTCGATACCGGTCACTTCAAAACCGGGGCGGCCGGCCTCGGTGTCCAGCGCGTGAGGGATCAGCCCGAGGTTGTTGTCGTCCGCGAGGTAGGCGCCCATGCACAGGCCGAGGTAGCGGCCACCCTTGGCGACGTAGTCGCGGATGGCCTCGGCACGCTCATCGCCGAGACTGTCGAGGGCGCCGGGGATGTCCTGGCCGCCGCCGGGTTGTACGTAAAGGTCGTAGCGGGCCAGGGTGTGTGGGGTGATGTCGATGGGTTCGTCGGCGCCGACGAAGTCGATCTGGTAATTCGGGTTAAGACGCTGCAAGGCAGTTTTCACGTTTTCCGAGCAGTCCGCGCAACCCGCAGGGCCACGGTAGATGGCGACATGGGTGATGGGCGTTGCGCCGTGTACGGGTAACGGTTGCAGCGTAGCGAAGGCGAGCAACGTGGCAGCGATGGCGGGCAGTTTCATGGGGTAGGCTCAACGGTCAGTTGAAGGGGTTGATCCAAACGTCGCAGCGCCAAGCCTATAACGATGAGCCTTTTGAAGTCGTGAAGAGTTGTAAATCCACGTGGGCCGCTCAGCCATTGCCCAGCATCTGCCACAACGACGCGCCCACGCCGGTAATGCTCTCCCCGGCGATCAACCCTGCCGCTGCCGTGATCGCAAAGCGTTGCGTCACGCTCGGCCAGCGACAACTCACCGCCCAGGTGATCACCGCGCCCAGGGCCATCATCAGCGACACCGAGGCGGGCAGGACAAAGGCCAGGCCCAAGGCTGCAGCGCTCGGCAAATAGCGCGCACGGTGGGCCGGCAGCGTGCTGTCGAGCAGGCCCAGCAGCACGCCGAACAGGCTGGCAATGCCGATGGCCCAGCGGATGCTCGGCGATAGTGAATCCAGGCCATGGGTCAGGGTCTGGGCCACGGCTTTCCAGGTGGCCACCGCCGGGGCCGGCCATTCTTCAGTGAGCAGCATGGTCTGAGGGTCGGGAATCAACGCCAGGTAAGCGAACACGCCGACGATGCTGCCGACGAAAATCCCCAGGATCTGGGCGATCACTTGCTTGTGTGGTGTAGCGCCAATCGCCTTGCCCACTTTGAAGTCATTCATCAAGTCGGTGCATTGGCCCGCCGAACCGCCGGCGGTATTGGCGCTCATCAGGTTGATCGGCACCTGGCCGGGCGCAACGATGCCAAAACTGAGCTGGGACAGTTGCCCGATGGCGCCAATCGGTGGAATGCCGGTGGCCCCCACTACCCGCGCCGCCACAGCGGCCAGGCAGATCGCCAAGGGAATGGTCAGCAGCGCCATGCCCAGGTTGATGCCGAACAGCAGCGCTTGCAGGCTTACCACCAGCACGATCGCCAGGGCAAAACCAGCGGCTGGTCCAGGTTTGGGCACCGTCCACGGCGTACCGCCAGCTGCTCGGGTCGAGCGATGCAATGCCCATAATCGGATCGCCAAAGACGCCAGGGTAGAACACACCATCAGGCTCACCCCCGGCCACAACAGCCATTCCACCAGCACTGCAAACTGCGGGCCGCTGCTGCCGGCGGGCAGGCTCACCAGCCCGTTCGCCAACAGCCACGGACCCAGCCCACCCCATGCGAGCAGGGCGCCGAGCAGCAGGGTCAAGCCCACGCGAATGCCGATAATGCCGCCAAACCCCAGCAACAGCAGCGAAGGGTCTGCGGTGAAGGTCAGGCGCTCCAACTGGGCACTTGGCGACCAGCGCGGGAAGGCCCACATAAAGGTATCCACCCACTTGACCAGTCCGGACAACAATGCCGCGCCGAGCAGCACTTTCAAGCGCGTTGCGGCTTCGCGCCCGTGGTTGTAGATGTGCAGGAGGGTCTCCAGGGTGGCCATGCCTTCGGGAAACTTCAGCGCCTTGTCATTGAGCAATGAAGGCCGCAGGTACCATGCGATCCAGATCCCGAGGAAGCTTACGGAAAACACCCAGGCGATCATCGGCAGCGCCGCCAGTTGGTTGCCTGTGAGCAAGGTATAGGCCGGGATGGGCGCGACCAGCCCGCCGGAAATGATCGAAGCGGCGGCCGAGGCCACGGTCTGGTTGATATTGCTCTCGTGCAGGGTCCACGGCAGGTGCTCGCCGGAACGCCGGGCCAGGCCTTGCCAGATTCCGTAGCCGATCAGCAAGGCGATGATCGACATATTGAATGACCAGCCGATCTTCAAGCCTGCGTAGACGTTGGAAGGGGTCAGCAATATCCCCAGTACGATGCCGGTGATGACCGCCCGCAGGCTCAGTTCGCGTTCTACGGGCGCGATTGACGAGGTGGAGTGCATGCAGATTCCTTTCGAGAAAAGCTAGTGCCACCTCTTAAGTGAGCGCTGGAGAACTCGAAGGTTCACCTACCGTACACGGGATTGGTTCCAAATGTGGGAGGGGGCTTGCTCCCGATAACAGTCTGTCAGTCAGCATTTTTGTTGCTGACCCACCGCTATCGGGAGCAAGCCCCCTCCCACATTGGCCTTCCTCAAGCCTGGCTATTTGGCGAACGCATATTCCCCGCCCCGCTCCACCGCCTTGCGGTAAGCCGGGCGCGCCTGGAGCTTTTTGACCCACGCCGCCAGGTTCGGGTACGCCTGCAATTTGCCCTGGGCCTGGGCCACTTCACCGATAAAGCTCATCTGGATATCCGCACCGCTGAGTTCGTCGCCCACCAGGTACGGCGTGCGCCCCAGCACATCATTCAAGTAGCCCAGGTAGTTGGCCAACTCCGATTCAATCCGCGGATGCAGCGGTGCACCCGCTTCACCCAGCCGCCCCACATAGAGGTTGAGCATCAACGGCAGCATGGCCGAGCCTTCGGCAAAATGCAGCCATTGCACATAGCTGTCGTAGGCGTCGGTGGCCGGGTCGGGTTGCAGTTGGCCGTTGCCGTGGCGGCGGATCAGGTAGTCGATGATTGCGGCGGATTCGATCAGCACGCGGGAACCGTCTTCGATCACCGGGGATTTGCCCAGGGGGTGAATGGCCTTGAGGTCAGGTGGCGCCAGGTTGGTCTTGGCGTCGCGCTGGTAGCGTTTGATGTCGTAGGGCAGGCCCAGTTCTTCAAGCACCCACAGGATACGTTGTGAGCGGGAATTGTTGAGGTGGTGAACAGTGATCATAGCGGGCAACACCTTGGGGGATTTAGGAGAAGACTACAGGGTAGCGGTGAAGTGCCGTGAATGTGGCTCAGGCGAGCAACTGATCGATCCACTTCACCTGCTGCACGATCTCCTGCACTTTCTGCTCGGGCACGGCCTGCCGCGCCTGTTCGAGGCTGGCCAGTGTCTTGCGTTTCTCGCGCACTATACGTTGCCACTTCGCCAGGAAATCCGGGCTGCGCGCCTGCATTTGCAACGGGCCGAAGTACAACTGCTCGGCGGTATAGGTCACCGTCTCGGTGGGTTCGGCGACGATGATTTCGTAGTAGAAGCGGTTTTCCCGCAGCAACTCTTCATGGAGGATCTGGTAGCCGTTGTCCATCAGCCATTGGCGCAGCGGCTGCTCGCCGCCGTTGGGTTGCAGGATCAGGCGTTCGCGGCCATTGAGGTGAGCCTTGCCGCTGTCGAGGATGTCGCGGATGGTCTCGCCGCCCATGCCGCACAGGCTGATGGCGGTGATTGCGTCAGCCGGCTCGATGGCCGCCAAGCCGTCGGCCAGGCGCACCGTGATGTGCTGCGCCAGGCCGTTATCGTTCACGGTACGGTTGGCTGCGTGAAATGGCGTAGCGGCCACTTCCCCCGCCACGGCCGCCGCAATGGCTCCACGACGCATCAAGGCCACCGGCAGGTAGGCGTGGTCCGAGCCGATATCGGCCAGGCGTGCGCCGGTCGGCACATGCGCTGCCACACGCTCAAGGCGCATGGACAAGGTGTGTTGGTTCAACGGTGGTTCCTTATGATTGCCCGGAAAATCGATCCCGGCTGTTGGTCAAGTGCAGCACCATGGCCGCCCGTGCGGCGTCCGGGTCCTGGCGCTTGACCGCATTGTAGATCGCCTCATGCTCCAGGTTTGCCAGGTGCCCCAGCTTGGCAAAATCCGCGCCGCCACGCTCGGCGGCCTTGACCTGGGTGCGCGGGATCATCCCGCTGCCCAGGTGCAGCATGATGTCGGTAAAAAATCGATTGCCGGTGGCCTCGGCGATCAGTTGGTGAAAGCGCTTGTCTTCCTCCACGCAACTGTCGTTGTTGGCCAACGAGGCTTGATAGTCATCCAGGGCCTGGCGCATGTGGGCCAGTTGCGCGTCGCTCCTGCGCAGCGCGGCCAGGGCCACGGCCTGCACCTCCAGGCCCAGGCGCAATTCGAGCATGTTGCGCACGCTGGCGACCGTGTCCACATGCAGGCGCAAGCCTGGCTGCGTGTGCTGCTCCAGCACGAAGGTGCCGATGCCGTGACGGGTCTCCACCAGCCCGGATGCCTGCAGCTTGGACAGCGCTTCGCGCACCACGGTACGGCTCACCCCGTGTTCACGCACGATGTTGGATTCAGACGGCAGCTTTTCACCCGGCTTGAGTTGCCCGAGCAGGATGCGCTGGGTCAGCGACTCGACCACGCCTTGGGCCAGGTTGGTTGAACGTCTACGCACAGGTGTTGTGCTTTCAATGGGCATTGTCACGGTCCACGGGCTTGGGCTGGAGGGAGCTTATCACTCTGAATGCAAAGGACACCTCATTGCTGAAAAAACACTCAACTTGTATGACAACACCGCCACTCACCCTTTTTATCAACTGTTTCGCTCTGAAAGAGCCGCCTCACCACTGCACCTTCACCGCAGCGTTAAAACCCAGCAAATACTCACAAATAACCAAAACACGCAGCTAAACCTGGCCCTTATAAACACAAAATCACTGACCTGAGCATTGCGATACCTAGAAAAGCACTTGTATGATGTCTGGCAACAAAACACCTAACCCGTATAAAAACAATCAGGGGACGTTTTCAAATGGTGAGCCATTCAAGCCCAGCATCCGCCGCACTCGAACGTGATTCGGTACTCGCCCGCGCCGTAAGCAAAGTGAAGCGCCATGTGCTGCCACTGTTCGTCATCATGTTCATCCTCAACTACATCGACCGGGTCAATATCGGCTTCGTGCGCACGCACATGGAGCATGACCTGGGCATTGGCGCGGCGGCCTACGGCTTTGGTGCCGGGTTGTTCTTCATCGGCTACGCGCTTTTCGAAGTGCCATCCAACATGCTGCTGCAAAAAGTCGGTGCACGTATCTGGCTGACCCGCATCATGTTCACCTGGGGCATCGTCGCCACGCTGATGGCGTTTATCCAGAACGAAACCCACTTCTACATCCTGCGTTTCTTGCTGGGCGTGGCCGAAGCGGGCTTTTTCCCGGGGGTGATCTACTACTTCACCCGTTGGTTGCCCGGTGTGGAGCGTGGTAAAGCCATCGCCATCTTTCTCAGTGGTTCGGCGGTGGCGTCGTTGATCTCCGGGCCGTTGTCGGGGGCGTTGCTGCAGATCGATGGTTTTGGCTTGCACGGCTGGCAATGGATGTTCGGCATCGAGGGCCTGGCCTCGGTGGCGCTGGGCTTCTTTGTGTGGTTCTGGCTGGACTCCAAGCCCCATGATGCCAAGTGGATGACCCGCGAAGAACAGGACGCCCTGGTTGACGCCATTGACCAGGAACAGCGCGAACGTGAAGCCCTGACCACGGTGAAACCGACCATCGGCAAGCTGCTCAAGGACCGCCAGATCCTGCTGTTCTGCGCCCTGTACTTCTGCATTCAACTGACGATCTATGCCGCGACTTTCTGGCTGCCGAGCATCATCAAGAAAATGGGCGACCTGAGTGATGTGCAGGTGGGTTTCTTCAACTCGATCCCCTGGCTGATCTCGATCATTGCCATGTATACGTTCGCGGCACTGTCCGGCAAGTTCAAGTTCCAGCAGGCCTGGGTCGCCGCGGCGTTACTGATCGCAGCGGCCGGCATGTTCATGTCCACCACCGGCGGGCCGATCTTCGCCTTCGTCGCGATTTGCTTTGCGGCCATCGGCTTCAAGTCCGCATCGTCGCTGTTCTGGCCGATTCCCCAGGGCTATCTGGATGTGCGCATCGCCGCCGCCGTGATCGCGCTGATCAATTCCATCGGCAACCTGGGCGGCTTTGTGGCGCCAACCACCTTTGGCTTTCTGGAACAAACCACCGGCTCGATCCAGGGCGGGCTGTATGGCCTGGCCGGTACCTCGGTGCTTGCGGCCATTCTGGTGTTCTTTGCCAAGACTTCACCCTCTGCCGTGTTGGCCTCACCTAGCGCCGTACCGTCAGGCGCCGCCATCAGCAAATCCCTTTGAGCGTCTATAAGGACCTTGCCATGAATACCCCTGTAGTCACCCATTTCCAGGTCATCCCGGTCGCCGGCCACGACAGCATGTTGCTGAACCTCAGCGGCGCCCACGGCCCCTACTTCACGCGCAATATCGTCATCCTCAAGGACAGCAGCGGCCACACCGGCGTCGGTGAAGTGCCCGGCGGCGAACGCATTCGCGAAACCCTGGAAGACGCCCGCAGCCTGGTGATCGGCCAGCCGATTGGCCAGTATCAGCGCGTCCTCAACCAGATGCGCAGCACTTTTGCATCCAGGGATAGCGCTGGTCGCGGCCTGCAAACCTTTGATCTGCGTATCACCATCCATGCCGTCACCGCCATGGAAGCCGCACTGCTCGACCTGCTGGGCCAGTTTCTCGAAGTGCCGGTAGCGGCCTTGCTTGGCGAAGGCCAACAACGCGACGCGGTGAAAATGCTTGGCTACCTGTTCTATGTGGGGGATCGCAACGCTACCGACCTGGCCTACCGCAACGAGGCCGACGCCGATGATGAGTGGTTTCGCCTGCGTCATGAAAAAGCCCTGACCGCTGACGCAGTGGTGCGCCTGGCCGAAGCCGCCAAGGCCAAATACGGTTTCAACGATTTTAAGCTCAAGGGCGGTGTGCTCAGTGGCGATGAAGAAATCGAAGCCGTCACCGCGCTGGCCGAACGCTTCCCGGATGCGCGCATCACCCTTGACCCAAACGGGGCCTGGTCACTCAAAGAAGCCATCCGCCTTTGCCGTGACCAGCATCATGTGCTGGCCTACGCCGAAGACCCGTGCGGTGCAGAAAACGGCTACTCGGGCCGCGAAGTCATGGCCGAATTCCGCCGCGCGACGGGCCTTAAAACCGCTACCAACATGATCGCCACCGACTGGCGCGAAATGGGCCACGCCATCCAGCTGCAATCGGTGGACATCCCCCTCGCCGACCCGCACTTCTGGACAATGCAAGGCTCGGTGCGCGTCGCACAAATGTGCAACGACTGGGGCCTGACCTGGGGCTCACACTCCAACAACCACTTTGATATTTCCCTGGCGATGTTTACCCAGGTGGCCGCGGCCGCACCGGGTGAGATCACCGCCATCGACACCCACTGGATCTGGCAGGACGGCCAGCGCCTGACGCGGGAGCCGTTGAAGATTGAAGGGGGCTACGTAAAGGTGCCGGCCAAGCCGGGCCTGGGTGTGGATATCGATATGGAAGCCGTGGCCAAGGCCCATGAGCTGTACAAAGGCATGGGCCTTGGGGCGCGGGATGACAGTGTGGCGATGCAATTCTTGATCCCGGGTTGGGGCTTTGATAACAAGCGGCCTTGTTTGGTGCGGTAAATCGGCTTTATGAACGCTCAGCTCAATTTGAGCGTGACGCAAAAAATCCGATGCCCAAACAGGCATCGGATTTCAGTCAGATCAGAAGCTTAGCTGTTTGACCTCTGGCACGTCTGCCAGAGGTCTCTTTGCGCTACTGCTGATTGGCGACCTCGAGATCCGCCGTATCCTCCTCAAGGCCAGAGACAGCAGTGCCATTGATCAACGGCCCATAACGACGGCTGAATTCCCAGTTGTAGGGCACGTGGTCTTTGCTGATCCCGTTGTCCCAATTCACCGACCAGGTCATCAGGCCCTTGATCGACAATCCTTTGTCGTACAAACGCTTGAATGCATGGGTCACGGCTGCTGGGTTGATCACATAACCGGTGGCAGCCGCATCGACGTTCGCAGGCAGGCCAATCACGAACTTGTCTGCCGGGATTTTGGTAAACCCGCGCGTTCCGCTCACCAGGCTTTCGGTCAGGTAAAACAGGAAGTCCTCTTTCATCGCATCGTTGTTCTGGGCAATCCAGGCGCCGTTGCCGCTGTTGACCTCCTGCACCCAAATCCCGTCGCCGCCCTGGTTGTAATACTGCGGGGCGATGAAGTCGTAATAGCCTTCCAGCGCCTGGATGTAGCCGACGTATTTGCCGGCGGTGGTCAGGTACGGAAACTCCGGCGCCATGCTGATGATGAAGTGTTTGCCTTGACCGGCGTAGTGGTCCTTGACCAATTTCAACGCGGCGGGCAGGACAGTCTTGTTGTCGGCGAAATCAATCGCGCTCTGTTCAAGATCGATGTCCAGGCCATCAAAGCCATAGGTTTCCACCAGGCGGATAATCTCGTTGGCCAGTGGCTGTTCGTTGCCTTTATGCAGTTCGATGTGCGCATCGGCGCCGCCCAGGGAAATCAGCACCGCCCTGCCCTGGCTGTTGAGCACGCCCACCTGACGACGGAACTCGGCGTCGGACAGGTTGTACGGCTTGAAGGTCGGGATACCGTTGCCCTTCATGAAGGCCACGGCCACCACGTTGTAATCCTTTGGTACATCCGCCAGGCTCATATTGGCGAACTGGCCACGCTGGTAGCCGTCGCTCGGGCCGGCAGGCCAGTTGTGCCAGAAGCCCATGAGGATCTTTTTGCCGGCAATGCTGGGCATCAGCGAAGCGGCATCGTTCAGTGGCGATTGCAGTGAGGTAAAGTCGATCTTTGACATGTTCTAATCCTTCAGAACCTGTGGGTTTAATGATGCGGGCTTATTTGAAGTCCACGTCGAAAGCTTGATAGAAGGCGTTGCCGGTGTTGGCGACGATCCACATCAATACAATCACGTGCTGGCCCTTTTTGTTGGCCGGCAGTTTCACTTCATGATTGACCTTGGCCTTCAGTTCGCCGGCATGGCTGTAGTACGGCACCTGGGCATAAAAGTCTTCAGCGAACGGCTGGGTTTCCAGCTGTGCGCGGGTGATGCGCTGTTTCGGATCCCAGCCATCCTTGGTGATCAGCCAGCGATAGCCACGGGTGGTGTGCGGCGCGGTGTATGCCCAGGTGACCTTGAAGGTCTGACCCGGCTCGACATTGAGTAACGGCCAGGTGAAGGCGCGGTTGAGTTTCTTGGCCATTTCCTCGTTGGTGAAGTTGATGCAGTCACGCGCATCGGTCTTGCCACCGCTGAGGATGAAGCCGTCGGCTGGTGGGGTGACGCTGTCACTGTCGGTTTGATAAGGCGCCGGGAACGGACCGGCCATCAGTGCCGGGAAGTTTTTGCCGCCTTCCATTTCATTGACCTGCCAGGTCTCCAGCAGGCCAAGATCCACGGCGACTGCGCCACGGCTGGAAGGGGATGTGACACGACCATGGCGAAGAGGTGTCTGGGTTTGTGGTTTGTTCATTTTGTGACTCCATTGATTTGATTAAGAACTCTCCTTTCTTGAAGGAGAGGACCTCAACCTAACGGAGTTGCTTTTTTTTGCCACTGGCCCATTTTTCACTCATTTTCGTTTCATGAGCGCGCAGCCCCGAAAACACTGGATATATAACCAGTATTATGGGAATAACCTTACGCTGCAAGAGGTCGATTTCCTACAAGACCAGGCGCACATCAACTCTGCTTCTCTCTTAAATCGTTTGATCCCGTTCGTAAGGGAATGGCCCTCTGTGGACAAAAAGGGACGTCTCTATTTTCAATCAAATAAACCGTCCTCTTTTGGGTCCATCAGGTTTTGCCAATGACGGCCGTTTTTTTAATTGCGGTCGCGGCAATCGGTTGCACCGTCAGTTCCACCCCTAATGCCAACATCAGCTTCTGGACCGTCTCATAACGCGTCTTTGAGCCGCCTTTCAGGGTTTTATACAGGCTCTCCCGATTCACCCCCGCCGCTTCGGCAACTTTGTTCACACCCTGGGCCTTGGCAACCTCGGCCAGCGCCTTCATAAGGATTTGCGGGTCATGGCACGCCATGCTTTGCGCAAGATAGGCACTGATGGTTTCCGGGCTATCAAGGAAGCGTGAAGCCTCATAGGCGCTGGTACCGGATGTATCCAGCTCGAGGATCGGCATGTCCTCTGGTTTGAACGTCGACTTACTCATGTCATTGACCTCTCAGGGCATCGAGAATCTTTTGTCCGCCTGTAGCCTACTGGCTACATCTTGCATCTACCAGTGCTTTTTTAAAACCAGCAACACACATCCAATGTGGGAGGGGACTTGCTCCCGATAACGGTGTATCTGCCATTGAGAGGTTGGCTGACCTGCCGCAATCGGGAGCAAGCCCCCTCCCACATTTGCACTGGGTTGCTGTTGAGGCAGCATTTTTCCGCGCAACGTCAACCCGCGACTTTCTTTGGTATTAAGTAAACCGGGGCAGACGCTATTAAGATGTCGCCTGAGCCCACACCCTATCGTCACAGCGGGCTCTACCCTCCCACCCCGACATCGGAAGCGCTCTGCATGAAGCTACCTGAGATCAGTACATTCATCGCTCAATGGCCCTCCCTTGGCGTGACGCAGCCTGCCGCGTGGCGGGTGTCTCAAGACTGCGAAAACCAGGTTCTGGCCTTGCTGTCACGCCTCGGCACGGGCTACCGGCGCCACGGAGACTGTGCCATCCACGAAAGCGCCATTGTCGAAGAAGGCGCTGTGTTGAAAGGCCCGATCATCATCGGCGAAGGCTCATTCGTAGCAGCGGGAGCGTACCTGCGCGGCGGCGTTTATCTGGGCAGCCATTGCATTGTGGGCCCAAGCTGCGAACTGAAAAGCACCTTCATGCTGGCCGCAAGCAAGCTGGCACACTTCAACTTTGTCGGCGATTCATTGATTGGCGAAGGGGTAAATATTGAAGCCGGTGCAATCATCGCCAATTACCGGAATGAGTTGGATGGGGCGGATATCCAGATCCGCTACGCAGACGATGTGATCGACACAGGGGTGAACAAATTTGGTGCCCTGGTAGGCGACGGCTGCAAAATCGGCGCGAATGCCGTCATTGCTCCAGGCGCAATATTAGAGCCAAACAGTCGTGTTCCGCGTTTGGGGTTGATTGACCAGTTCGCCTACGAGTAGCGATAGCCCGTAGACATGTCCTACAGCGCGCTGCACCACCTTGCTCCGTTGCCTACAGTTGCGTCAGAATCCGCCGGCTTGTGCGCTTGGATGGGCGTCTCTAAGGTGGCTCGGTCGCTGACAACTCAGTGATCGGGTTTAGTAGCCCGAGTGACAACATAAAGTGCATGAGCCTCATCGATCAGATGTTCTTGTCTGTGCTTGATGGTGGCTGTACGCAGGGCGCCCTCGGGCGCGCCGGCTTTGTGTGTTTCCCCGGTCTACTAACCTGCGTACAGCCGCCACCCTTTCGTTTAGTAGCGAAGAGGTGTTGGCCCTAAAACAGGTACAACACACATGTATAAAGTCACGCCCAACCCTCCAAACGATCCAAACCTCAAGCTTGATCAGGCAGCCGTTAACACCCACGCCGAACCATCTCCCTCACCGCTGTTCAGCGTTGCCGACGATGCCAGCAACGAAATGCTCATCGCCAACAGCTACGAAACCTTTTCCTCGGTAACCGCCTTGCTGCTTGATCTGTCGGATGAACTGACAGGTAAACAGCGCGATGTCGCGTTGGCGATTCATCAGTTGAGTGAATTGGGGGTTTTGTTGGTGGACAAATTGATGGCGAGGGAAAGTGCTTCAACGGTTAGCTAGTCTTGCAGCCAACCGATAGACCGCTGCGTCGTCATGATCGACTTCACGACGACTCGGCAGCGCCTAGGCGCCCGTCAGGCCCTCGGAGCCTGGTGGGCGCCCTTTCTCTTGGAAGACGCTGGAGCCACCCCTTCCTCGCGCAGACGATTAATCAGCAGCTGCGCATTCTGCACATGCCACACCCTCGGGTTTACCTTCGAAAACCATTGACCTTAAAGTTGGCTTTAAACCTAAGTCAGTGGGTGGCCAAGGCGTGTGATTGCACCCCTCCTCATGGTTTTGGATTTTTCATCAATTTTAATAAATACCCAGGCCAGCGCCATCGCGGGGTGGACTGATCGGGGGTGCCTGCAAGGGTGTCTACCAGAGAGCGCGTCTTCAAAGGGTCGGCTACGGCCTCATCGACGACGCTGTGCGGCTGCCTGTCGTCGACTGAAGGCGCAGCCGCCCGACGCGGTTTTCCGGTGGCCGGGTCCATGGTGTAACCCGCGGCCTTACCTTTTTCGGTGATGGTCCAGATGCCATCGGTGTTGATAAGCACGGGCTCATCAAACGTGAGCGTTACCTCTTCGGCTACTGTGACCACCATATTGTCGTTGATACTTATCGGTGTATAAGTCGCGAACTCCCTGCCCAGCAAAGCTTGCGTGGCACCTGCACTGGAAAATTTCAGCACTATCTGCTCAAGGAAAGCGATGCTGCCCATATTGCTCAGCGCGCCGAAGTCCGGGTTCAGGACATGACGTAAAAAACCCTGTTCGAGGCGGGTAGAGTCAATGGCCGAGCCGTACAGAATGCGTGATGCCGCAGCTACATCATGCTCCTTGAAGTTGAACGTCACCCGGCGCCCCTCCTGGTTGTAGCCATTATTACCGCTCAAGAGCTGGCGACCATTGTCGTGATGGCGGTAGTTGCCGAGGTCGTAGGCCAGCATGTCGACATATGCCAAGTCGGCTCCTTGCTCCTGCGCATAGGCGTACATGTCTGACAACAGGCTGCGATCATCACGAGTCAGGAAGTCGTAACTGCTTTGGGCCATATTGCTAGAGGTCAGGGTGCCTTCGGCCACCGCAGGTTCATGCCCCAGGAAGAGCCGAGAAATCATGAGTTCACGCCCAATGGCGGAACCTGAAGAGGCGCTGACCCACTGTTCATTCAGGCGAACCTCCTGCCAGGCTGCGCGCCGTTCGTTGACGGTGAACGTACCGCTTTCGTCGCGAGCAATCAGCGTCAATTGATCGACCGCGAGTCCTTTGAAAGGGTTACTGGCCAAACCGTTGGCAAAGGCGGTGGCTTGCTTGGCGCGCTCAAGCAATTCCAGAACGTGAGTATCGGGAACCTCAGCATCATGCTGAGCTTTGTCAGCGAAATATCTTTCGTCGCTGATCGCATCGAGCGGGTTGGAGAGGTTGTTGCCTGGGTCTGCTTGACGCATGCCGGCGTCATGGTTGGCAGCGTCACTTAGTTGCCTCGCCAGGATCGATAAGGTGTTGTCAGCATCGGCTTCAACAACGGCAGGCGCGCCGATAGGGTCTCGAAGAGGCAACACCGAGGCTGGGCTCAAGTCACGGACAACAGGACCAAGTGATGCACCTATAAGCTCCATAATCATCACCCTTTAATTAAAGGTCAGTGTCGACACATCCAGTAGGATTTACGCTCCAACACTGCATGATTTACAGCTTCAAGTAAGCCAGCTACTTCCTAAAAACGTGAAGTCCGCATCTGTAATACCAAGCAGTAGGACTCTGTCAGCCACTTCGTAGTCCCGCCTCCCCTCTACCTGAACCGACCGTTTCAGGTCATGCTGCGCCCTCCCTTTCAAGGACGAAAAAAGCATGAAAGCCCGCCTCGCCGCTCTGCTGCTGATGTGCCTGAGCGCTACCGCATTCGCCGCTGACAACCCCGTCGGCTTCCAAACTACCAACCTGCCCGACACCCACAACAACCGCCCGTTGGAAATGGCTGTGTGGTACCCCGCCGCCGCCACTGCCAAACCCAAGCTGATCGCCGACAATGTGGTGTTCATCGGCGTGCTGGCGGTTGCGGATGCAGCGCCGACGCCGGGCAAGCATCCTTTGGTGGTGCTCTCCCACGGCTACGGTGGCAATTGGGGCAAACAGGCGTGGCTGGCCAGTGCGTTGGCGCAGCAGGGTTATATCGTGGCGGCGGTCAACCACCCAGGCACTACCAGCCAGGATCGCAGCGCCGAGGCCGCTGCGCAGTTGTGGCAACGGCCCAGGGATTTAAGCCGGGCCATCGATGCACTGTTGGCTCAGCCCGAGCCATTCGGTGCGGTGGATAACGGCCGGATCGCGGTGGTGGGTCACTCCCTCGGGGGTTGGACGGTGATGGAGGCGGCCGGTGCGCGTTTCGACCCGGCGCTGTTTGCCCGGGACTGCAGCGCCCATCCGACGCTGGTCGCGTGTACCGCCTACCGTGAGATGAATCCTGAGGGCACTGCGAATGGGAAGGAGCAATTAGCCGCGGATTTGAGCGACAAACGCGTCAGCGCCGTGGTGTCTTTGGACCTGGGCCTGTCGCGCGGGTTTACCGATGCAAGCCTGGCGGCGCTTCCGGTGCGGGCCTTGGTGATCGCCGCCGGTGTGCCGTCAGCGGATTTGCCGGCGCAGATGGAATCGGCCGACATGGCCAAGCGGTTGCCAAAAGCCTCGACGCAGTACGTGCAGATCAGCGACGCCAACCACTTCAGCTTCATGTCGCAATGCAAACCGGGCGCAGCGGCGGTGCTCGACGCGGATGTGCCCGGCGACAGCATCATTTGTCAGGATGGTCCGGGGGCACGGCCACGACCGATTATCCAGCAGCAGGTGATCACGTTGATCAGCCAGTTTTTGGCACGTTGATCAGGGTTTGATGATGTAGGAGCGAGCTTGCTCGCGAAAAATCTCAACGATAACGCGCGCTTCCAGGTAAAACGTGGCGTGCTGAAGTGCTTCGCGAGCAAGCTCGCTCCTACAGAACAGCGGTTCAAATAAGTATGAAAAGAAGCAAAGACACCTTTGCCTATCAGGCGGTGTACCGCTACCTCATCGAGCTGATCGAGGCCTGCCCTACCGACGGCGAACGCAAATTGCCGTCCCTGCGCCAACTGGCCCTGCGCCTGGGCGTGTCGGTGTCGACCACCAAGTACGCGTATGCATTGCTTGAGGAACAAGGGCGGATCCAGGCCAGGCCCAAGCTCGGTTTCTTTATCGCCCCAGGCTCGGCTGCCGTCATCAACCCAAGCTCATCTCCCCTGCTCGACCAGGTCTTCGCCAACGCACGCCAACCCGGCATGCTGGCCCTGTGCAGTGACGCGCCGGCGATGCTGCTGTCGCTGGAGCAGCCTTTGTTGATGCTGGAACGCGAACTGACCCGGCGGTACCCGCGCTCACTGGCGCCGCTGTATCTGCCAATGGGGGAACCCGAGTTGCGCGCCGCCCTGGCCGAACGTTACAGCCGCTCCACGGAGCACTATTGGCAGGCCGACCAGGTCTATATCGGCTCGGACCTGCACAGTGTGTTGGAGGTCTCGCTCAATGCCCTGGAGCTGGCCGGCACGCTCGCGTTGGTGGAGTCACCCTGTTCGTGGGCGATCCTGCGACAATTGCAGGCGGCGAAGATCCGCGTGATCGAGATGCCGCTCGGCGCGGATGGGCGTTTTGACCTGGACGCTTTGAGTGTGCTGCTCAAGCGTGAGCCGATCCGACTGGCGGTACTGTCGTCGACGGTGAATATGCCCCAGGGCGGCGTAGTGCCGCCACAGGACAAACAGCAGATCTGCCAGTGGTTAGCCGAGCGCGATATCTGGCTGTTCGAAAACGATACCTACGGCGAGCTGTACTTTGGCCCGCAACCGGCGCGCTATCGTGACTATGCCGACCCGCAGAAACTGTTGGTGTTTTCGACCTTCGACAAAGTCATCGGCTCGGAGGCGCCCTACGGCTATGTGCTGTGTCGCAGTGCCGGGGCGCCGTTGCAGCGGCTGTTTCTGGAGCGCGGTTTCCGCCTTTCGCCGATCCGCCAGAAGGCCATTGCCAGGCTGTTCACGACCCAACGTTTCGACGCTCACCTGAAGGCGTTGCGGGCACTGCTGCTGGAGCGCATGACCCAGCTCAAGGCCTTGATGCACACCTATGGCGATGACCTATGGCGCGTGGTCGCCCCCCACGGTGGCGCAAGCTTTTGGCTGGAGGCCACGCGCCCCGTGCAGATGCGCCAGGTGTTCGCGCACTTGCTAAGCCAGCGTATCGTCATCGCCCCCGGCGAACTGTTCAGCCAGCAAGGCGCCTGGTCTCATCACCTGCGCCTGAGCTACACACTCGACTGGAGCAAGGACATTACCCAGGCCGTCCAGCTACTGGCCCAGGCGTTGCGTCAAAGCCCGTAGCAGTGCCGGTCTTCGGGAAAACGACCCTGGCGCACATCGTCGGCAAAACGTTCGCACGCGTCACGAATCACCGCCCCCACGTCAGCGTATTGCTTGACGAAGCGCGGCATCGAACCGCCGCCCAGGCCCAGCACGTCCTCGGTGACCAGCACCTGACCGTCGCATGCCGGCGATGCACCGATACCGATCGTGGGTTTGCTCGAGTCCAGGGTGATCTGGCGCGCCACGCCCTCGGCCACGCCCTCCAGCAGCAGGCTGAAAGCACCGGCCTCCAGATTGGCGCGGGCATCTGCCGCAATCATTGCAGCTGTTTCAGGCGTAAGCCCCTGGGCCTTGAACCCGCCCATCACATTGACGAACTGCGGCATCAGCCCCACGTGGGCCATCACCGGTACACCCCGTGCAACCAGAAACTCCACGGTACCGGCCAGGGCCTGATTGGCCTCCAACTTGACCGCATCGCAACCGGTACGCGCCAGCACCTGGGCACAATTGCGAAACGCCTGCTCATGGGATTCCTGGTAACTGCCAAACGGCATATCGGCGATCACACAGGCCAAGCGGGTACTGTCGACCACCGCCCGAGTGTGGCCGATGATTTCTTCGAGCTGCATGCTCAAGGTCGAAGCGCGGCCATAGCCGACCATGGCGGTGGAGTCACCGATCAGGATGAAGTCGACAATCGGGTCGATCAGCTTGGCGATAGCACTGGAATACGCGGTGAGGGAGACGATCTTCTGCTGGCCCTTCATGGCAACCAATTGGGGAACGGTGGTGCGTTTAGTGCGGGTATGGATACTCATTGGGGGGCTTCCGTTTGCGCTGGATACCCGACCTGATTATTGGTAAAACCCAGCCCCGTTCAATGCACAGATTGCCGCGAAAAAGCGACCCAGGCCCGGCCATGTTTTTTCAAGCTGGTATCATCCACTCCTTTCCTCCCCAGGCAGCAAGACATGAACCGCCAGAAAAAACTCCAGCAGCTCTTCAAGGCCAAAGCCAAGAAGGCCAGTGCCAAGCTGGCGCCAAAAAGCAAAGATAAATACATCAGCAAGGCCGACCGTTTGAAGCTGGAGACCGAGGCCGGTGAAAGCCCTGTCACGTCCCCCGAGACGCCTGCTGAATAAGGCGCACCGCTGAAGGGGTGGCCGCTTCATATTTGCCCCAGATACGCCGCAGATGCCGCGCCGAACCAAAGCCTGCGCGCTCGGCAATAGTTTCAATGGCCAGGTCAGACTCGGCCAGCAGTTCACGGGCCACGGCCAGGCGCAGGCGGTGCAGGTAATCCAGCGGGCTGATCCCTACGTGCTCCTGGAACAAGCGCCCCAGGTGGCGGCTGCCGGTGCAGGCCAGGGCGGCCATACGTGTCACGGTCCAGGCTTCACAGGGGGCTGCTGCGATAGCGTCCTGCACCCGATGCACCGCCGGATGCAGGTGATTACGCCCGGAAATCCAGGGTGACAACTGCGGGTCGCTGCCGCTGCGGCGCAGGTACACCACCATGTCCCGCGCTACCGCACACGCCAGCCGTGGCCCGGTCAGTTCGGCGACGAGGTGCAGCATCAGGTCGATACCGGCCGTGACACCGGCGCTGCAACTGACCGGGCCATCGGTCACGTACAGGCGGTTTTCCAGGACCCGGGCCTTGGGCGCCATGGCTTGCAAGGTGGCGCACAACGAGTGGTGCGTGGTGCATTGGCGCCCATCGAGCAATCCGGCCCTGGCGGCACTCAATGCACCGGCGCATACGCACACAAGGCGTTCCGCGGAGGGCGCGAAGACGCTTTGCAGCCAGTGGGTCAGGTGGTTGCTGGCCGACTCGAAAGCCTGTTGGTGCACCTTGTCGACCTTCATCGTGGACCCCACCAACACGACCAGGGTACCGGGGGCCAGGGCCGGTGGCAGTGGCGCCAACCCTGTCAGCGGCAAGCCGATGGACGTGTGCAGTGACGCCACGGGGCTGACGTATTGCAAGTCGAAATCCACAGCCGTCGGGTCGTCGACTTGCGCGGCCAGGCGCAGCACTTCGGCAGGCCCCGCCAGGTCGAGCATCAGCACATTGGGCAGCAACACGAACAGCACCGGCACGCTCATTGACTCATCCCGCCAGGGCCTGGGCGACCGTCACAATGCGCGCAAATCGGTCATCCAGGACCAGCTCCGTGCGTTGGCGAATCTCAGCCGGCGTGTAGACCCGGCCGCTGTACACATGGGTCATCGGGAAGGTCAGCGTCGCCTCGCTGACAAAATCCACCGTAAAGCCGCTGTCCGAAGCCTGCCGTGTGGTGGTCTCGCAGCATTGCTCGGTGCGAATGCCACTGATGATCAGCGTGGTGACGCCCATCTTCGTCAGGCGAGCAGCCAGTGGCGTACCGGAAAAGGCACTGTGGTAGCGCTTGTGGATTACCAACTGCGGATCGATCGACAACTCGCTCAATGCCCTGACGTTGCCCGATTGCATGGAGAAATGCCCCTGGTCTTCAACATGGAAGACTTGTACCACCGGGATGCCTTGCTGAACACAACCATCGATGAGGGCCTGTTGTTTTTCCAGGTAATCGGGCAGGTCATTTTCGGACCAGTAGGTTGAATGCCGGAACGAATGCTGGGCGTCGATCACGATCAGGGCTTTACGGCTCATGGATTGTCCTTGTGGCTTGTATCAGTGGCTGAACGATGCAGCCATGGTATGGGCAACACACTTCGCACGACAGACGCGCGACGGACTACTTCAGGACGGATTCGGACTTCCTACCGAGCAGGCCATGGCGCATCGGCTGCCAGGTTCGAAGCCATGGGCATACTCATCCGCCAGGAGATTTTCCAAACGCTGATCGGTATGCGCTACAAACCCCAGGCGCCGATAGAACGGGGCATTCCACGGCACCTGCAGGAAAGTGGTCAGCGTCACCGCACGCAGGTGCCGAGCACGTGCATGGCCCATCGCCGTTTCCACCAACTTGCGGCCCCAGCCTTGGCCTTGCAGCGGCTGGGCCACCGACACTTCATGGATATGCAGGTCGTCACCGACAGACTCTGCGCTGAGGAAACCCTGGGGCTGGCCGCGTTCATCAACCACTACCCAACAGGTCATCAAGGCGATCCACTGCCGATGGCGCTCGACGCTGATCGGCGCGGCATCCGCCAGCCAGCCCAGCCCCTCGATTGCCCGGAACGCTTGGGCGGCAGAGCGCTCGATGGCGGGCAATAGTCCGGAATCCTCCATGCGCGCCAAGCGAATGTGAGCGGGCCGCTCAGCACCCACTCAAGGCCACCTGGGGCCGTTCGCCCGCGAAGAAAAACGGCCGCAGACGCACGCCCACGCTGTTGCCGATAAACGCTGCCACCAGCCACACCCAACCGTGCAGGCTGCCCGAAGCGATGCCGCTGAAATAGGCGCCGATGTTGCAGCCGTAGGCCAGGCGCGAACCATAACCGAGCATCAGGCCGCCGATCACCGCCGCAATCAACGAGCGCGCCGGAATATTCAGGCTGGGCGCGAAACGCCCGGCCAGGCCAGCAGCCAGCAGCGCGCCGAGGACAATGCCGATATCCATGACGCTGGTAATGTCTTCCCATACCGGCGCGGCCAGCGCCTTGGCATTGGCCGGCATCTGCCAGAACGCCCAGCTCGCCACATCCACGCCCAACCCACTCGCCACCTTGGCGCCCCATAGCGCGAACGCCGAGGTGATGCCCCACGGCCGCCCGGCCAGGGCCAGGGTGGCGTAGTTGAGCAACGCCAGGCCAACGGCGCCCCATACCAGCGGCCACGGCCCACGCAGGAATCGGCGCAGGCCTTGATGCTCGCTTTGCACGCCTTGCTCAAGCTCGCCGTGACGGCGCTTTTCCAAGCGCACACTGACAAGCGCAATCAGTGCGAACAGCGCCAGGCTCAGGACCAATGCCGGCAGCACACCGAAGCTCTTGACGATGGAAACCGCCGGGAACGACGGCAGTGCAAACCACCAGTCGACATGGTGGGTGGCGATCAACGAGCCACAGATAAAGAACAACAGCGTCACCAGCATGCGCGCATTACCGCCGCCCACGGTGAACAAGGTGCCCGATGCACAACCGCCCCCCAGTTGCATGCCGATCCCGAAGATAAACGCCCCGAACACCACCGACACCCCGGCAGGCGCCACCAGCCCCACCACGGGCTGGCCGAACAGGCTGCCTGCGCCCAGCGCCGGGAAAAACAGCAGCACCGCTACCGCCAGCATCACCATCTGCGCACGCAAGCCGGCGCCACGCCGATCATTGATAAACACGCGCCAGGCCGAGGTGAAACCGAAGGCGGCATGGTAGAGGGTCAGGCCCAGGGCGGCGCCGACCACCAGCAACAGCACCTGGCGCGCGCCGACTGTGTTTTGCAGGAACAGGGCGCCCGCCACCAGGATGACAAAGGCTATCAGTGGCGCGATGGGCGTGCGCGCCGGAGGGAGGGAAACAGAGGTGCTCATGGGGATCTCGATGTATTTGAAGAAGGCCAGTATAGACCCTTAAGGTGCGGGTCCTATTTGAGGCTCAAGGAATTCCACGCTGCTTCGGCCAGCAGCTCACGGTACTCAAAGGGGCTCTTTTTGACCTTTGCCGACAGCCATGCACGCGAATAGCTTTCCGCCGCGCCGATGATCAACGAAGGGATAAGTTCTGCAGGCAAATGACTGAAATATTCCTTGCGCCCTTCCCCACTCATCCAGGCCTTCAACTGTTGGTTGCGCTGCTGGTTACGCGCAATCAGCTCGTCCTTGAACGGGCCGTTGGACACGGCGAAACGGCTCTGGAAAACAAACCGTGCCCACTCCGGCTGCGCGCTGACCCATTCAACATAGCTGTACACCAGGCCGACCACGCCAGCGTGGGCCGTATCCGCCGCTTGCAGGTAGCGATCACGCAAACTGGCCTGGTCTTCCAGCGCAGCGAAGAACAGCGCCGCCACCAAGCCCTCTTTATTGCCGAAGTGGTGATAGATAGCGCCGACGCTGGTATCACAGCGCGCACGGATGGTTTCGATATTGGTCGCTTCGATACCCGCCTCGTTAAAGCACGCCAGCGCTTCACGCAGGATGGTGCGTTTGAGGTCGCTGCGCCGGCCGGGAAAGGTGCGCTCGATAAGATCGATGGAGTGCATGGGGGGACGCCAAATAAAAACAGTTTATAGGTTGAGCGACCGCCAGAGAAAGCCTGGTTGACAGACCGGGAAACAACGGAATATTGTTCGGTTACAGAATATTATTCTGCAAACCACTTCTGAGGATATTCCTATGAGCCAAGCCCTGAGCATGTTCAATAGCGTCGGCCCCGCCGCATTCAGCAACCTGACGTGCCAAATGGCCCCTTACTTCAGCACGATCACGCCGCAAATCGCTGAGCTGAAGCCCAACCACGCGGTGGTCACCGTGCCGTTTCGCAAGGAAATCACCAATCACCTGGCTTCGGTGCACGCCATCGCGCTGTGCAACGCCGCCGAACTGGCTGGCGGCATGATGACCGACGCTTCGATTCCCCCAGGTGCACGCTGGATTCCCAAAGGCATGAACGTGGAATACCTGGCCAAGGCAAAAACCGATATCCGCGCCGTCGCCGACGGCAGCGCTATCGATTGGCAGACTGCTGGGGACAAGATCGTGCCGGTAGAGATCTTCGATGCGGGCGACATCAAGGTGTTCACCGCCCACATCACCATGAATGTGAAACTCGCTTAGGCGATCGGCCGGTCAGTGCCCCACCACCGCAGGCCCATTGGCAGACCGCCGTCCCGGCTTGAAACCATGGGCATGCGCCGTCCAGGCGATCAGCAACGCGAGGATGATCAATACCAGCATCGCCCAGGGAAACGCGGCCACGCTCCAGCGATCCAGCAGCAGCCCGCCGATCACGCCACTGCCGGCAATCGCACTGTTCCATGCCACTACGTTCAGTGACAGCGCCACATCCGCGCCGTCACCGGCGGCATCGGCCAGGGCGGTTTGCAGCAGGGTGGCGGCGCCACCAAAGCTCAGTCCCCATATCGCCACGCCGAGGTAGACCACTGCCGGCTGGCTGCCTAGCAGGCCGAACGCCACACAGATCGCCGCGAATGTTCCCAGGCTCGCCAACACGGTTTTGCGCAGCATCGGCTCGACCAAACGCGCCGTCAGCCATATACCCGCCAATGCGGCAACACCGAACACCAGCAGCACCAGGTCGACCCTGTCCGCCAAGCCAGCCCGCGCCACGAATGGCGCGATGTAGGTGTACAGAATGTTGTGGGCCAGCATCCAACTGATGACGACCGCCAGCACCGGGCGCACGCCGGGCGTGGTCAGTACTTTGCCGAGGGGGATGCGCTGATGCGCAGGCTGTGGCGGGTAGTCAGGGACCTTCACCAGCACCCACACGATCAGCCCTAGCGTCAGCGCCGACATCAGGCCGAATGTGGTACGCCAACCCACCAGGCCACCGAGCCAGGTGCCCAGCGGCACACCCAGTGACAGCGCAATCGGCGTGCCGACCATCGCCAAGGCCAGGGCCTTGCCTTGTTGCTGTGGCGCTACCATGCGCCGCGCATAACCGGCCAGCAGGCTCCAGGCCAACCCTGCCGAAACGCCGGCAAAGAAGCGCGCCACCAGGGTCACGCCATAGTGAGACGACCACGCGGTGATGGAGTTAAACAACAAAAAACCAACGATGGTCAGCAGCAACACATTGCGCCGGCGCCAGCCGCGAGTAGCGATGGTCATGGGGATCACCGCCAGCACCGAGCCCAGCGCATACGCGGTGACCATCTGCCCGGCCATGGACGGCGAAATGCCTAGGCCTGCGCTGATCAACGGCAACAGCCCGGCGGGCAGGGTTTCGGTGACGATGCAGATGAAACCGGTCATGGCCAGAGCGAGCAGCGCGCCGATGGGCAAGCGTTCAGACGACGCCGATAGGCTGAGTGAGGGTGTCATGGGAAACTCCTTGGCGGACTTAAGTACTGATCGATACAAATGTTGCGCGACCTGGCGTCGCATTGTCAACGACTTATGTATCGACTAGTATTTATCTCATCTCCCCAAGAGGATTGCCGTCATGGCGCAAATGGGCCGCCCCCGCAGCTTCGACCGAGAAGAGGCCGTTGAACAGGCCATGCACCTGTTCTGGCAGCACGGCTACGACGCCACCTCCCTTGCTCAACTCAAGACGGGCCTGGGTGGCGGCATTTCCGCACCGAGTTTCTACGCCGCGTTCGGCTCCAAGGAAGCACTGTTCGATGAGTGCGTGCAGCGCTACCTGGCAACCTACGCCCAGGTCACCGAATGCTTGTGGGATGAAAGTCTGCCGCCACGCCGGGCCGTCGAAACCGCATTGCGCCAGTCAGCGCGCATGCAATGCGACGACGCCCACCCCAAGGGCTGCATGGTGACATTGGGGGTGATGAGCGCGCCGAGCCCGGAGCATGCGCGGGTGGTGGACGCGCTGACCCAATCCCGGGCGCGAACCCGGGCGGGAATTGTCGCGTGTATACAGCGGGCGATCCAGGCCGGCCAGTTGCCGGACACGCTGAATGTTGAGGCGATGGCGACCCTGTTCGATTGCTTCTTGCAGGGCGTGTCGATCCAGGCACGGGATAACACACCCCATGAGCAGATCGATGCGGCGATCAACCATCTGCTGTTGACCTGGGACATCGCGGCATCTACGGCAGCGCCCATTCGTCACGGCACGCCAGCGCTGTTGAAAACATCACAGCCGTAAGGAAGAACACGGTTGCACTATCTATTTGCAGCGCTCGGCATCACGCGGGTGAAATCGAGGATGACGGTGAAGCGTTGTTGCTCGCGGATCACGTCAATCTGCCAGTTCAACTTTGCGCACAATTGGCGCATCAACTGCAACCCAAGGCCATAGCCATAGTCGTCGGATTCCTGGCGCGGCTTGATCTCCCTGATGTGATTGGCAATCACCAGCCGAGGGTATTTGAAGCTGATATCTACTGCGCCCTCTTCGGCGTATTGCAGTGCATTGCGCAGGAAGTTGCCGATCACGATGCGGCACGCAGTAGGGGGCAGCCGGCAAGGTTCGTCGTGGATGTCGATGCTCAGCTCGATATCCCGGTTACCGATCAGGTAGCGGTGCTTCTCAATCAGTTCGCCGACCACTTCGCTCAAGTTAACGTCTTCCTCCGGCAGCGATTCGGCGTGCTCGCGACTCATCCACAGTAAGGTCTCGGCGATAAGCTGCATATTCAGCACGGAGCGTTCTATACGCTGCAAGGAGGGAGGCAGCACACCGCCGGATTGCAGGGCCAGGAGTTCGATATTGGCCTTGAGCACCGCCAATGGCGTTCGCAGTTCATGGCTGGTGTAGCGCAACAGGCGGCCTTCACGCTGGCTGGCGGCCTGCACTTGCTCGACACTTTTGGCCAGGGCATCGGCCAGCATATTGAACTCCTTGAAGTTGAAACCAGGCCGCCTGCTGGCCAGGGCATCAGGGTTTTTCAAGGTGCCGGACCATTGGACCAAACGTCCCAGCGGACGGACCAACCACCACACCAGCAAAGCGATGATGATCAGCGCCGGCACGAATACCGCCAGGCTGATGAACTTAACGCTCTCTATGACCTGATCAAAATAGGCGTCAGACAATGGCGTCTCGACCTCCCCCCCGGCCTCTTTATCGTGGTCGATGTCGTACATGTAGAGGGTTTTGCCGTCACCCAGGGGCTGTTCAAGGATGATCTGGAATGGCTCGTCGTCGTCATCGGAATAGAGATCGCCGAAGATATTCACCGCACCGAAGGACAGATTCGGCGGTGTATTGAGCAACTCACGGACGTCCTGCGGCAACGCCTCCTTGCCGATGACGCTGGTATAGAAATAATTGTGCGGAGTCGGTGTGGTCGGGTCCTGCTTGTAGTGCCTGACAAAATACTGGGCTTCCTCTTCCATCATCGCACTGGCGGTATAGAACAAGCCGCGCACGGTAAATTCAGGCAGCAGCCTGCTGTAGATCACCAGCACCACCGCAATCAGACACAGGAAACTCCCGCTGATCACCCATTTCAAGCTCAGGCCGTTACGCATGGGCTTTCACCTGAATGCCGACACCCGGCAGGGTATGGATCAACGGCCGGCCGAAGGGTTTGTCTACCGCCTTACGCAGCCGATGCATGTGTACTTTGAGCGTATTGCTGTCAGGTGGCTCATCGCCCCAGATCTTCGCTTCCAGGCGTTCTCGGGGAACGGGTTGGGGACTTGCGCGCATCAGGCTTTCCAACAAGGTCCAGCAAATGGGTGACAAATGCAGCTCCTGCCCCGCGCGGCTGACTTTGCGGGTGGTCAGTTCCATCACCAGATCATCTACTTGCAGGCGACTGGTCTGACCGCTGCGGCGCAGGCTCAGTGCGCGAATCCTGGCCAGCAGTTCAGCCAGCTCGAACGGCTTGACCAGGTAGTCGTCGGCGCCCGCAGCAAAACTGGCGAGCTTGTCTGATAAAGCGTCCAGCGAGGTCAGCATCAGGATGGGGGTCTGAATGCCTTGCTGACGCAACCGCTCGCATAATTGCTGGCCGTCCAGTCGCGGCAGCATGATATCCAGGAGAATCACGTCGTAATGCTGGTTGAGGGCCAGGTTGAGCCCGGTCTGGCCGTTAGTGACGTGGTCGCAGACGATGCCGCTGATCTCCAGGTACTCGATGACGGTGGTGGCCAGATCCAGGTTGTCCTCGACCAACAGCAAGTGGATATGCACGGAAAAAACCTCGGACAGGGAGTGCGCAGAGGTTTGAAGGATAACGGAAGTCGAGCGGTTCCCTACGGGTGTTTACCTGACGTTAACCCAGCGCTGATTAAGCTGGAGTTCCTCTAGTCCAGAGCTCGTCATCGCCATGAACCTGTCTTCGATGATCAAAGGCGTCCTGCTAGCCTTGATTTTCCTCACACTGCTGCTCGGTTGCCTGCCACCACAAGCTCAGCGGATGCGTATGGGAGGCAATAGCTGGTTTCCGATTGGCCACAACATCGAGCACTCAGGGTCGTGGTATGTCACCTGTGCATGCTGACGACGTCGACGCCAGCTATGCCAACCAGTTGGTCGCCTGTGTGGTGCTGATTGTTTGTGTGTCGGTTGCGGTCGGTATCTATATCGCGCGCTTGAATGCCCATGTTGATAAGCAACGCGAGCTGGCGTCGGTATACCTGCACGAATGTCACAATGGGCGCGGGGGCTTTATTGTCTACCCTGATGGCAGGCGCAGCGCAGACGACTGCTACACCGCCACAGGGGGTAAATCGACGGATGCCGACGAGCCACAGGATCTTCCTGGCTTGCTTGGGGCTCAATAGCGTTGAATTCATCTGACCCTGCGTTGAATCCACGCAGGCTTTTGACGGTAGAATCGCTGCGAATCGAGCTCCACCAAGGATAGGAAAGCAATGTATTTCAATTTCATCACTCTGCTCACGCTCACATTGCTCACTGGTTGTGCAGCAATCCCTTACGAAAAGCCGCAAGACCAGTTGAGCATCCAGAAAGACTTGTCATTAAAACCTGAAGAAATTGTCACAATGACCCAGGTGAATTGGTGCGCCTACGCCTATGGTGAACTGACGCCTTGCCATCCTCAGGAAGCGCTGGGGGTTCAGACTCGGACAAAATTGATATTGGCCAGTTACGACAAGCCCCACTACAAAACAATTTTTGAAGTACAAGCCAGCGATGTCATGTGCGCGCACCTACAAACGCCGGTAGACACCACTCCAAATCTGTTTTTGTTCGCGCAACACTACGCCGTGCAGATTTGGCCAGTAGAGCCGAGTTTTAAACCGGATATAGCGAAGAAAAAACTCATCGTGGACACCATGCTCCAACCAGGAAAGCGAACCTTAGTGGGCACTGAAAAGGATTATGTAAAGGCCACGGGGCATGGGAGAGCAAGCATGACGATGACCGCTATCGTAAACCTGGTTAATCCTTGTACGCTTTGAAACCAAAAAGGTTGGAAGGTCCCTCCCGGCGCCTCATGCGTTAGCGTATAGAACGAGGACAGTGACGGCTGGGTATCGAGATCGACGAGTACGAAGACCCGCGTCGGCGCAGAACGCGCCTGGTTTGGCGCCAACCGTGGTTTTACCCGGCCCGCGTTTGGTTGAAACGACTGCAGCGACTTTCATTGGCCTTACCTCTGAATCGAAGGATTAGAGATGGCGTCATGGGAATCGCGCTAAGCGTTTGGATTGCTGGGTCAAATCCCAGGCAAAAAAAAGCCTGTATCTCTACAGGCTTTTCTCTATCTGGCTCCACGACCTGGACTCGAACCAGGGACCCAATGATTAACAGTCATTTGCTCTACCAACTGAGCTATCGCGGAATGCGCCGTATGTTACTGATTAAAAAGAAGAAGTCAAGCGTTCCCTGACGTTCGTCGCAATTAACTCCCATGACCGCTCGAGAACCCCGGCTCCAGGGCCAAATCCAGCCAGGCCCGCGCCGCAGGTGGCAGGTGGGCACTGGCGCGCCAGGCCAGGGCGATGTGCCAGTCGGTGTGGGGTTCGTCCAGGTGGAGCAAGGCGATGCCGGCGTGTTGATGCTTGTGCGCCAGCATGCGTGGCAGAAAGGCAACGCCTAGGCCGGCGGCGACCAGGTCGACGATAAAGTCGATCTGCCCGCTGCGGGCGGTGACTTTGGGGGTCACGCCCTTGCGCTCGCAAGCGCTGAGGATCTTGGCGTTGAGGGCGAAGCCGGCTTCGAACAGGATAAATGGCGAGTCCGCCAGGTCGGTAAAGTCGATGCGCTTGCGATGCGCCAACGGGTGACTGATAGGCAGCACGGCGATCAGGGGTTCGTTGCGTACTGGCTGGTAGTCGAAGCCTTCATCTACCGGCAACAGCAGGGCCGCGAGGTCGACCTCCCCCGCCTCCAGGCATTCACGCAGTTTTTTACTGCCGTATTCGGTCAGTTCGATATCGATGTCCGGGTAACGGCTGCGGTAAGCGGCAAACATAGCGGCAAACAACACGCCACATCCTACGGGCGGCAGGCCAATGCGTAGCACACCACGCTTGAGGCCGCGCAGGTCATTGATTTCAGCCACCAGGTCGTTGCGTTCGGCGAGTATCACCAGGGCGCGGCGGTAGGCAATTTCACCGGCAGCGGTAAGTTCGTTCTTATGGCCGAGGCGATTGAGCAGCGGCGTGCCCAACTCATCCTCCAGGGTCTTGACCGCCTTGCTGACGGTGGACTGGGTCAGCGCCACCGTGTCGGCCGCCTGGGAAAAGCCGCCTTGGCGTACCACTTCGACAAATGCACGCAAGGTTCGCAGGTTCATCAGTATTCCCTTTGCGACTGGATAGCAGCGATAAAAGTTGTTTTTATCATGTCACAACTTTGCTTATGGTGTAGCACTTTGCCCTGTGGAGACACCGTAGATGATCATCTCGTCCGCTTCCGACTACCGCGCTGCAGCCAAGCGCAAGTTGCCGCGCTTTCTGTTCGACTACATCGACGGCGGCGCCTATGCCGAGCACACGCTGCGCGCCAATAGTTCGGACCTGGCCGAGATCAGCCTGCGCCAGCGCATCCTGCGCAATGTCGACAACCTGAGCCTGAGCACCGAGCTGTTCGGCACTGAACTGGCGATGCCGGTAATCCTCAGCCCGGTGGGCCTGACCGGCATGTATGCGCGGCGCGGGGAAGTGCAAGCGGCCAAGGCGGCGGCCAATAAAAACATTCCCTTCTGCCTGTCGACGGTATCGGTGTGCTCGATTGAAGAAGTGGCCTCGCAAAGCCCGCAGTCGATCTGGTTCCAACTGTATGTGCTCAAGGACCGAGGCTTTATGCGCAACGCGCTGGAGCGGGCGCAGGCGGCTGGAGTCACCACGCTGGTGTTCACTGTGGATATGCCGACACCCGGCGCGCGCTACCGCGATGCTCACTCGGGCATGTCCGGCCCATACGCGGCGCAACGGCGCATGTTGCAGGCAATCACTAAACCGCAATGGGCCTTCGATGTAGGCCTGATGGGTCGCCCCCACGACCTGGGCAATATCTCCAAGTACCTGGGCAAACCCACCCACCTGGAAGATTACATCGGCTGGCTCGCCAACAACTTCGACCCGTCGATCAGCTGGAAAGACCTGGAATGGATCCGCGAGTTCTGGAAAGGCCCGATGATCATCAAGGGCATCCTCGACCCACAGGATGCCAAGGATGCGGTGAGTTTCGGCGCCGACGGTATCGTGGTCTCCAACCATGGCGGCCGCCAACTCGACGGCGTGCTGTCCACGGCCAAGGCGTTGCCGCCGATTGCCGAAGCCGTGGGCGACGACCTGACCGTGCTGGTGGACTCCGGCATTCGCTCCGGGCTCGACGTGGTGCGCATGCTCGCCCTGGGTGCCAAGGCATGCCTGCTCGGGCGTGCCGCCGCCTATGCACTGGCCGCCGAGGGCCAGCACGGGGTGGAGAACCTGCTGGATATCTTCGCCAAGGAAATGCGCGTGGCGATGACCCTGACCGGGGTTACTTCAATCGCACAGATCGATCGCAGCACCCTGGTCTAGCCTTGCTGCTCGGCGATACCTCTCGACCTTAACGTATGCCTGGATTTTATCGTGATGGGAGCCGTGCTGTATTTGCGGCTCAATCCAGATATTTTTTATTTTCGGCAAACAACCTGACCCGCAAAGAGTAAAACTGAGCAAGCGGTAGCAACTCTAGCTCCAACCAGCCAAATAACTGGCGCCATTGTTTTCCAGACTTTTCTGACATTAAATACAGTCGATTGATTTATAAGGAGTTTTGTTGACTGCATAAACTTGGCACGAATCTCGCTCTAATACTCTTCAAGCAGGTTGGGCGATGACAAGACGTGCGGCAGTGCCCCGGGGTTATAACCCGAGGCAAAGCGGTTTAAACTGTTTCCAATGTTTTACGGTACTGAAGGAACAGTAAGACGCTTGGCGTTCGCCACTCTCATCCCGCCTGTAAGACAGCCAAGTGCTTAGAGGCCATTCGTTTATGAAAACACCCACCCAGACCAACGCAATTGACTTCGACAGTGCCAAATTGCAGCGCCTGGGATTGGGTCAGCCTTCCCTTCGCCCACGTCGCCCTGCAACACTCACCGAACTTCGCCAGCAATTGAGCCAGCAGCTGCAAACCAGCCTTGAGCCGGAGCGTATCCTCAGTCTGTTCTTTCGCGAAATACAGCGCTTGGTACCACTGGATGCGTTGCAATATCGCCATGCCGCCAGCGACCTGCGCCTGGAGTTCGGCCATCGTGGCCACCATTCGGTGAGCTACACCTTGAGCCACGAGGGCGAGCACTTGGGCGAACTGGTATTGCGCCGTAACCAACGCCTGATCGAAGAGGAGCTGAACCAGCTCGAGGCGCTGTTGGTAACGTTGCTTTACCCGATGCGCAACGCCCTGCTCTACCGCGCCGCCACCCGCAGCGCCCTGCGTGACCCGCTGACCGAAACCGGCAACCGCGTCGCCATGGACCAGACCCTGCAACGGGAAATCGACATGGCCAGACGGCACCTGCACCCTCTGTCGTTGCTGATGCTGGACATCGACCATTTCAAAAAAATCAATGACACCCATGGTCACGCCGCTGGCGACAGCGTGCTGCGCGCCGTGGCCGGGGCGATCAAGCGCCAGTTGCGTAACGTGGACATGGTGTTCCGCTTTGGCGGGGAAGAGTTTCTGATCCTGCTGTCCAACACCGGTCGCGAGGCCGCGAGGATGGTCGGTGAACGCCTGCGCCAGGCGGCACAAGCCCAGGACTACTGGGTGGAGGGCACGCGGATCGAATTGACGGTGAGCCTGGGCTGCTCGACGCTATTGGCGGCCGAGTCGGCTGAAAGCTTGCTGCGCCGGGCAGACAACGCGTTGTACGTGGCCAAGCGCGAAGGCCGTAACCGCTTGGCAATGGCGGGGTAAGCCCCCGCCATCGCACTTACCTCACGCCTCGCTGGCGACGCGCATTGGGCGCTCGCGAACCGCCGCCTTGTCTTGGTCTTTCTGCGCGGTCTCCAGGCGCATGCAGCTTTCCAGGAACAGGTACATGTAGTCATAGCTCTTGCACACCGCCTGGCGCAGCTCTTCCTGGAGCGCCTTGCTCGGGTTGGTGCCGGCCAGGGTGCAGATGATTTCCAGGGCTTCCCACGGGTGGGCATCGTCGTACTGGGCGTGCATCTTGAGCCACTTCATCGCGCGCTTGCGATCTTCCTCAGGGAAGGCGGCAGCATACACACCGGTCGAGCAGACCACGGCGGACCACTCCCCAGTCGCCCCCTCGATCGCGTAGTTGGTGGCGGCAATCGCGACGATCAACGGATCGGCCGAACTGGTGTGCCAGCACCAATGGCTCAGTGCGTGCAGTTCCGGCGGTACGTCCTGCGCCTGCAGTTCTTCCAGGCTGACGCCGTGGGCACGCGCCCAGTGCACCCAATAATCGGCATGGTTGAGTTCCACACGGATATTGCGCATCAGCCAACGTCGTGCCATGTCCTCCCCCGGGTGGCGGGCAAACTTGGTCTTGGTCAGGTTCTGCGCCATGTACAAGGCAAACTGTTCGACCACCGGCCAACCACCAATGAGGTAGTGGCGCATGGTCTGGGCGCTGAGGGCGTTGTCGCGCATGCGCTGATACAGTTCGTGCTCGACAACCCGGCGCTTGCTCTCGCTACAGGCCTGGATCAATTGCTGCGCCCAGGCGGGGTAACTCGAGGCTTCCATAAGCGGGCCGGTTCTGTTGAAGGTGTCGATCACTGTAGGGCTCCTTTTAAGTGTGATTGTACAGACCAGCAAATGTTTCAGCGGAAAGTGCCGGGCGCCTTGAATAACAGTGGCTGCGGTCGCGCAGGTCGACACTGCAAGCTATCAAAGGTAAACAACTGCGGGCGTTCAATCAGGTAGCCCTGAGCGTAATCCACACCGATCTCAAGCAACGCCTGTTCGATCTGGGGTGTTTCAACAAACTCGGCAATCGTACGCTTACCCATGACGTGGCCGATGTGGTTGATCACTTCGACCATGGCGCGGTTAATCGGGTCGTCCAGCATATCCTTTACGAAACTTCCATCGATCTTCAGGAAGTCTACAGGTAAATGTTTCAAATATGCGAATGAGGACATTCCGGCGCAAAAGTCATCGAGAGAAAAATGGCAGCCTAAGGCTTTGAGTTCATTAATAAAGCGAATCGCACTACCCAAATTGGCTATAGCACTGGTTTCAGTTATTTCAAAACAAATCATTTCTGGCGGTATGTTGTAAGTGCCGAATTTCTCACGCAAAAAACCGAGAAAGTCATCATCTCCGATAGTTATGCCTGACAGATTAATCGCACACATCGCCATGGGGCGGCCCGGACGTTCATGCATGCAACGGGCGATAATCTTGAATACGTTCTCCACCACCCAGCGATCCAGGGAAGTCATCAAGCCGTAACGTTCGGCCGCGGGGATGAAACTGTCAGGCAGGATGATTCGCCCCGCCTCATCATGCAGACGCAGGAGAATTTCGATGTGCCCGTTGCCGGCTTCGGTCTGGCCCAAAGGCGAAATTTCCTGGGCGTAGAGACAAAAGCGATCTTCTTCAAGGGCCATGTGCAGCCGCTGCACCCAGGCCATCTCACCAAAGCGCAGGGACAGCTCGGAATCGTCGGCGTGGTAGACCTGCACGCGGTTGCGGCCCTTTTCCTTGGCCATGTAGCAGGCCATGTCAGCAGCGCGCAGCGAGGTTTCCAGGGTGGTCGGGGTTTGCGAGATATGCACCAGGCCAATACTGACGGTAGTCATGAACGGCCGGCCCTTCCACACAAAGTGCAGGCTCTGCACGGTATGACGCAAGCTCTCGGCGATCTTTTCCGCCACCGCCGGCGGACAGTTCTCCAGCAGGATGCCGAACTCATCGCCGCCCAGGCGCGCCAACGTGTCGCCCTCGCGCAAGTCCGATTGCAACAGCGCACAGATGTGGCGTAGCAACTCGTCGCCCGCGGCATGGCCGCAGGTGTCATTGACCAGCTTGAACTGGTCGAGGTCGAGGAACATCAGCGCATGTCGCCCAGTTTGCTGGCGTGTGGCGTGTTGCAGCACCTGTTCAAGGCGGAACTCGAATTCGCGACGGTTGGCCAGGCCGGTCAAGGCGTCGTGGGTCGCCTGCCAGGAAAGGTTGGCGATGTACTGACGCTCCTGGGTCATGTCGTGCAGCACCAGCACCGCACCACTGATCTTGCCGGCGCTGCGGATCGGCGCGCCGACCAGGGTGACCGAGACGGTGCTGCCGTCCAGGCGCTGGATCAGCTTGGAATGCTCGCTGCCGCCACTGAGCTGGCCCTTGATGATGTGCTCGATCAAGGTGAAACCGTCGGGCTCGGCGTTTTCATCCAGCAACTTGAACAATGCCGCCAGCGGCAACCCCTGGGCTTGCTCCGACTTCCAGTGGGTCAACACCTCGGCCGCCGGGTTCATATAGGCAATGGCACCGTCGACGTCAGTGGTAATCACCCCATCGCCAATTGACTCCAGAGTGATCTGTGCACGCTCCTTCTCCGCTTGCAGGGCATCGGCGAATGCATGGCGCTGGGCCAGCAACTTATGGGTGCGCAGCAGCGCCAGCACGATCAAGCCCAGGGCGGTGGCCAGGTTGGTGATCAACAACAGGCGCAGGATCACCCGCGAACCTTCGCCCAAGGCATCGCTGAACGCCTTTGCGGCTGGGGTCACTCCCTCGTTGATGGCGATGATGCGCGCCTTCCAGCTACGCACGTCATTGTCCGTGACCTGGTCAGTGCCGATGGCGCGGTGCATCTCCCGGGCCAGTTCATCCAGTTGTTCCAGATAAGCATCGCCAACTGTCCACAGTTCAATGGCTTTTTCCAGATAACTGAAATGACGGAAGTTAAGGTACAGCCAGATCAGGCTGGGGACGTCATCCGGGTGATTGCCGCCCTTGAGGATGCCCAGGCGTGCGGCAGCCAGGTCAGGCGTGGCACTGTCCAGGGCGACACGCAACTCATGCCCGCCCTGGGGCACGGCAATGGCCTGTTGGTATTTGAGGTAAGTGGCGTCGTCACGGCTATCGGCATACAGCGTCAGGTAGTAGATCGCGTCCTTCTGGCCCTTGGACCACAAGCTTTCACCAGCCACATAGCCACGCACCGCAGAAAGCACGTAGAGACTGCCGCAGCCTAACAATGCCTGGAACAAGACAACGGCGATAAAGGGCCAGACAATACCCAACAACCGTGGCGTTCCGAGAGTCCGCTTTTGCTTCATGAAGTCCCTTGCACATGCACAGCTCAATACGCACGCGAAAATCCGCTTCCGATAGCACAGCCTAAGCTAAATCAACGCACTTGTTGCAGATGTCCGTACAGTTTTGCATACAATCCGCCATCGGCGATCAGTTGTTGATGATCGCCATCCTCGGCGATATGCCCGCCATCGAATACCAGCACCCGGTCAGCCTGCTTCACTGCAGACAGCCTGTGGGCGATGATCAGTGTAGTACGCCCACTGAGAAACCGCGCCAGTGCCTGGTGCAGGTTATATTCGGTAGCCGCATCCAGCGCCGAAGTGGCTTCGTCCAGAATCACCACCTTAGGCTCGGCAAGCACCATGCGGGCGATGGCCAGGCGTTGCCGTTGCCCACCAGAAAAGCGCACGCCAGAGCGCCCTACCACGCTGTCCAGGCCCAGCGGCAGTGCCTTGACAGTAGCCTCCAACTGGGCGATTTCCAGTGCCTGCCAGCAGGCTTGGTCGGAACGCGTGCGGCCCATGGTCAGGTTGGCGCGTACGGTGTCATTGAACAGCGCCGGGTGTTGCAGCACCACCGCGACGTTCTCGCGAATGGTTTCCAGGCCGATCTCCTGCTGGGTCGCACCGCCAAAACGAATACTGCCCGCCTGCGGGGTGTAAAGCCCCAGCAACAGTTGCACCAGGGTACTTTTACCGCCGCCGCTGGCGCCGACAATCGCAACCTTCTCACCCGGTGCGATGGCCAGGTTCAATTGGTCAAGCACCAGGTCTTCGCCGTAGCCGAAGTCGAGGCCACGCACCTCGATGCCGACGGTTTGGCGCCCACTGAACGGATCTGCGCCGCCTGCGTATTGCGGTTCATCGGCACGCGCCAACAGCTCGTTGATCCGCGTCAGCGCACCACCGGCCGCGTAGTAGGCGTATTGCAGGTTCAGCAGTTGTTCCACCGGGCCGATCATGAACCACAGGTAGCTGAACACGGCGAGCATCTGGCCGATGGACAGGTCGGAAAACAGCACGGTCAGCATGGCCGCAGCACGAAAAATGTCGATACCGAACTGGAACAGCAAACCACTGGCGCGGCTGGACGCGTCGGTTTTCCATTGGGAATGAATGGCGTAGTCGCGCACTTCCTGGGCACGCTGGCCAAGGCGCCCAAGGAAAAAGCCCTGGCGATTACCGGCGCGCACTTCCTGGATGGCATCCAGGGTTTCCGTGAGCGCCTGGGTAAAACGCGAAGTACTGTCGTTCTCGAGCTTCTTGAGGTGCTTGACGCGTTTGCCCAACTGCACTGTGGCGTAGATCACCAGCGGGTTGAACAACAGGATCAGCAGCGCCAGTTGCCAATGCATCCACACCAGGATCGCCGAGGTGCCGACCAGTGTCAGCATCGCTACCAGAAAACGGCTGAGGGTTTCACCGACGAACTTGTCCAGGGTATCCAGGTCGGTCACCAGGTGCGTGGTGACCGTTCCGCTGCCCAGGCTTTCGTACTCGCCCAGGGAGATGCGCTTGAGGCGCTCGATCAGGCGCACGCGGATGCGATAGACGATGTCCTTGGCCAAGCGCGCAAACAGGCGCGCCTGCACCACGTTGAACACCAGCGCGCCACAACGCAGGGCCAGGGTCACCAAGAGCATCAGGCCGATATAGCCGGCGGCTTTCTGCCAACCCAGGGGCAATGCGTGGTTCATCACCTTGAGCGCAGCGTCGCCATGGCCGAGCAGCACTTCGTCCACCAGCAATGGCAACAGCAGCGGGATGGGCACGCTGCACAGGGTCGCCAGTACAGCGACACCGTTGGCGACCCACAGGGATCTCTTGTGGCGCAGGGCCAGGCGGCGGATTTCCGCCCAGGTCAGGCGGTCGGTGCGTTGGGGTTGTTCATACACAGGCGGCTCGCTCCAACCAGCGGGCGAGCAAAGGCGACAGTTCGGACAGCGATTGGTAGCCGTTGGTCAGCAAGGCCAGTTGGCCATCGCGCTCGGCCAGCAAGGTAGGGAAGCCAGCGATGCCCAAATCCTGCACCCAGGTAAAATCGGCCGCCGTCGCCGCATGCTGCTCGGCGCGGTCGAAAGCGCCGGCAAACTCGATGCGTGGTATGCCCGCCTGCTCCGCCAGTTCCACCAGCACACTGGCAAGGGTCACATCGCGGCCCCCGACATAAAATGCACGCTGGATCAGGCCCAGCAACGTCCATGCGCAATCCGGCGCCAGGCTGCGCGCCGTGACGATGGCGCGGCAGGCCGGCTCGGTGTCGTAGACAAAACCATCAGGCAGCGCGCCCTCGAGCTTGAACGGTTGGCCGGTGGCCTCGGTGACGGCCTGCCAGTGCTCCAGGATATAGCGCCGGGTGGTCGGCTCCAACGCCGCGCCGCTGCCGGTGCGCAGGCCGCCCACCACCAGGTGCACGTCCACGCCGGCCGCCTGGGCCTGCTCAACCAGCGCCTGCGCTACCGGAGCAAAGCCCCAGCACCAGGAACACATCGGGTCCATTACATAGAGCAGGCGCGCGGACATGGCTCAAGCCTCGGAAGGGGTTTGCTTATAGTTGAAGCCAATCGGGTGCGGCATATTGCGGGCCTTGGCCAGTTCGATCTGTTTCTGGCGGTCGATCGCGCTGCGACGGGTCTTCTCCGGCAGCTTATCCCAGCAATGGGGACAACTGATGCCGGCCACATAATGTTCGGATGCGCGGTCTTCGATGCTCACCGGCGTGCGACAGGCATGACATTGATCGTAGTCGCCTTCGCTCAAGTCGTGGCGTACGGTGACACGGTTGTCGAACACAAAGCAGTCGCCCTGCCATTTAGTCTCTTCCTGAGGGACTTCTTCAAGATACTTCAGGATCCCACCCTTAAGGTGGTAGACCTCATCGAAGCCTTCGCTGAGCATATAGCTCGAGGCTTTTTCGCAACGAATGCCGCCGGTGCAGAACATGGCCACCTTCTTGTGCCTGGCCGGGTCGAAGTTGGCTTTTATATAGTCGGGAAATTCGCGAAAACTGGTAGTTTTCGGGTCGATTGCGCCCTCAAAGGTACCGATGGACACTTCGTAGTCGTTACGGGTGTCGATCAACAGCACTTCCGGGTCGCTGATCAGCGCATTCCAGTCCTTCGGATCAACATAGGTGCCGACCTTCTTATTCGGGTCGACGCCTTCAACGCCCAGGGTCACGATCTCTTTCTTGAGCTTGACCTTGGTGCGATAGAAGGGCTGGTCGTCACAGTAGGACTCTTTATGGTCGATATCGACCATGCGAGGGTCTTTTTTCAGCCAGGCCATCAGGCCATCGATGCCTTCGCGGCTGCCGGAAACGGTGCCGTTGATGCCTTCTTCGGCGATCAGCAAGGTGCCTTTGATGCCGTTGTCGACCATCGCCTGCAACAGGGGCTCGCGCAGGGCGACGTAATCTTCGAGGGTGACGAACTTATACAGTGCCGCCACGACAATTGGTTGAGTCATGGGTGTTGTCTCCAGGTGGCTACCCTCGTAAGGGGTGAACCGGATGCAGAAAAATGCAGGCCAAGCCGCGCGGCGCACATTCTAGCAAAACCACATCACCACTGCATCGACACTCAGTCACCGATATTTCCCTGGCTCACTCACGGCATTGGCTGACCTCGGCCCGTACAGCCTGCGTGATAGCGTCTTGCGTCGTCCATTGGATCCACCTTTGGGCTCACAGGAAGATCGATGACATGGAAACTTCAAACCGTTCTTTATTGGCCAGACTGGTGGAACGGCCCGCCCCTCCAGGTGTTGGGAAGGTCGACTTCACCAGCGCCATGAACCAACTAGGCTTCACCAGCGTCTTCGACATCGTCGAGCTGCCCAAGGCCGAGTTCATCCGTCAACTGGCCCGCTACAATGATGACGATGGCGCCCACGCTTACGAAAACGCGTCGTCCTACGCCACGCAATTACAATGGCTGTACGACCAACAACCAGTCAACGCCCCCCCAGCCTCCACGCGTAGCAAACGCGACCTGGGATCCAACGTACCCAGCCTGCTCAACGAGGATTGGGGGAACGTCTGTCATCCCGGTGCCATCGCCGCTATCGACTCACCGGTTGCCTACCTGCGCACACTGTTTCTTTTTGCAACTCAGCTTGAAAACAACGGGACGGGAACGCAACACAAAATCCTCCTGAGCCAGCGGCGCCCGGACCTGAAAAACTTACTGATTGACCACGACACGACCTTTGCCCAGCGCCCGCTGCTGACGCTGATCGATGACCTGTTGCGCAACCAGATCAAACACCATCACCCGCAAGAAGAGTTGCACCTGCTGCTCAGCAAGCAACACTACCCCTTGACGCTGCCTTACCACCATCATCACCTGCAATGCCGCCTGGGGCTGTCGGGAACCCAACACGCCTTGGGCGAATTGAATTATCGACTCAGCAAGCGGCTGCCGTTTGACGATGCCGGCAACGCACTGTACGGCACGGTCAAAAAGCGCAATGGTGACGCGCAATGCCTGCTAAGCGAACTGAATCCGCAGCAGCAAAAGCTGTTGACGCAACCGCCCGTCACGGAGAGCACACTATTTGAAACCTACTTTGGCAGATCCCGTGCACCAGAAAACCTTGACGACTTTTTGAAATGTACGGCGCTGGACAGTACCCAGTTGCAAGCCCTCCTGGCGCAAAACAGTTTCGCCCCCCATGCCTCCCGCTCGGCGCCTAAACAAACGTTGCTGATCTATGGTGCCCGCTATGTCAATGGCACAGACCGTCTGCCCAAGCTGGAAGTCGGCCACGCCGACGGCGGGAAAATTGCGACACTACTCAATACCAGCCCCGACCGGTTCGACCGTCTGCATCGGATGATCCGCCTGCAAAAGTGGGTCGATCTACCGTTTGCCGAACTGGATACGCTGATCGTCAACGCCATGGTGCTTGAGGGCACCGCCAACGCCGCTCTTCAGATAAGCCACACCACCCTGCGCGCACTAGGTGTCTACCGCTACCTCCGTGGGCGCTACCGGCTCAAGCCGCTGGAGTTTGCGGCGTGGCTGGATCGCCTGCCCGTACAGGCCAGCGCCAACGAGCAACCCTTATTCGATCAGGTGTTCAATCGCACACTGTTGTCCGGGCGACCACTGGCGCTGGACGACCAAGTCTTCGATTCGCATACCCGCCAGCAGCTTTGCGCCGCGTTGGCGTTGAGTGACACCCCGGATTCGCTGCAACTGCTGACAGACGTGCTCCCCACCCCTGTCCTCAGGAACCTTGTCACATACTCCCGGATCTATCGGCTGGCACGCATCGCCCAGGTTTTCGGCCTTTCTGTGCTGCACTGCAAACAGCTGGCCGACCTGCTCGGCCCGTCCACCTGGAGCAAGCTGGCCACCCCCACATTGAGCACCGAGAAAGACTTTCTCGATGTACTCATGCAGTTGGACTGGGCCGTCACCTGGCTCAGGGACAGTAACACCAGCGTAACGCAGTTGCGCCAGCGATTGCTGCTGGAACCCGCCACTGATAACCCAGCGCTCAAGCGCTGGGTCGACTTACTGCCAAAGGGACTTGAGGCGTGCATCCAACAGTTCCTGGAACACCCGGCGCCGGCCCTTTACAGCAATGAGCTTAAGCTCTACTACAACCTGCATTTCAAAAAAACGCAGACTGAGCCCAAACACCTGATCCTGCTGGCGCCGGATATCACCACGCTGTTGCCGTTGCCGGTCAACAGCGCCTCACTGCGTCAATTACTGATCAACCCCCATTGGCTTGACAGCAAAAAATCACCCACAGGACTGATCGAGCTGAGCCTGGGCACACTCTATCTTTTGCAGCGTTTCAGAGACTGCTGCGATACGTATGGCCTGGCGCAGGACAGCCTTTTGGCGTACTTCCAGAGCGCCAACAGCAACGGGCCTCAACCCCTCGATACCACGCTCAGCCAATGGTTGGGGTGGGACGAAAAAGAACTGCGGGTACTCACTGAGACCTTGCCCACAGGCACGGTCAAGTCCATGGACCAACTGGATTGGATCATGCGCTGTCGACAAGCCTGCACCATCACCCGGCTCTCCAGCCAAACGCTGCTCAACACCAGCGAACTGGATAACGCCAGCGATTTCAGTCAATGGAAGCTCGTGGGCGAAGCCATCATCGCCGCACATCAATAACGGCTTACTCTCTACCAGCAGACTCAAGGAATGACCATGTCTGAGCCCCTCGACCAGCGCCTCAATGAAGCCTGGCGTGATGCCATGCTGAGCTACTATCTGGCTCACTGCATCAGCCCCGCCCTTAAAGACTCGTTGCGCGCACCCAGCGACCTGTACGACTACTGGCTACTGGACGTACAAGTCAGCCAAGCGGTGCCAACCAGCCCGGTCGCCAGTGCGATCACCAGCCTGCAGCATTACATCAACCGGATTCACTCGGGCCTCGAACCAGGTTATGAAACCCAGGGCATGTCGTCTCACGAGACCCTGGCCTGGCAGAACTCCCTGCACACTTACCCCCTGTGGAGCGCCAGCCAGCAACTGCGCTATCACCCGCAAAACTTCCTCGACCCCACGCTGCGCGAGGACAAGAGCCAGAGCTTCGAGCAACTGGAAAACGAGCTCAACCAGCATCGAATCCAGCCCGACACCGTGCAGAACGCCGTACAAGGCTACCTGTCACGGTTCGAAGAGGTCGCCAACATTCAGACGCTCAATGGCTACATCGATGGCAATGTCAAACAGTGGGATACCAGCACCTATTACTTCGTCGGCAAATCCACCAGCGATGAGCTCTATTACTGGCGTTCGCTGGACCTGTCCAAACGCTCCACCGTCAAGCCCGAGGGACCTGCGCCCCTTGCCTGGACAGACTGGACACCCCTCAACCTGACGTTTTGCGCCGATACGCCCGCCCACAGTATCCGCCCCGTGATGTTCAATCATCGGTTGTTCATTGTTTGGGCCGAGAGCATCAAGCCCGCCCCCTACCAATCTTTCAAGGCACCGGGAAACGGCAATGGTGACCACGAGAACGATGACTACGACGAAAAACAACGCCAGGCTGAGTGGCTGAACAGCCGGTTCGTGAAGTTTCGCCTGTGTTTCTCCTATAAAAAACTGGATGGCACTTGGAGCCTTCCGCACACGGGCCTGGAAGAGCACTGCGTTATGCGCAGCATCAACGCGCTCACGTCGGCGCAACTAATCAGCATCACGCAGACCATTGCCGTGGTCGATAGCCGTTCCCCTCACACCCTGTTCCTGGGTATAACGGCCAATACGCTCAATCATGGCAGCGGCCAAATGGGCGAGTTCTTCCAAGCCATCAGTGTCGATCAGTCATTAGGGATAAAAATCGTCGCTTGTGCGGGCAGCCCTGGCCGATACAAGATCGTGCCGGGTTCAGAAGTTGCGCAGGAAACCGTGAGGTTGCTGGAAGCCTATGAGTCCACAAAAAATACGCCACTGCAGACCGCTTTGTTGGGCGGCGTCGATCAGGACAACGTATTTTCCAGCGTGGTGCTCCCCTCGTTCGCCCACCAATACTTCCGTCTGTTTTTCGATATAAACAAGGACAACTTACAATTCAAGACTCACGTAGCGCAGGGAGAGGACAAAAGCACGGTAGTCCTGGAAGCTCACACCCCCCAGATAGAGGATCAACAGAAGTGGAACTTTGAATCCAAAAGCACCGATATAGTCGCTACCGATACTGCCACCACAAATTTTGATCCCGTCACCAACGAGTTCGTCTTTACCTCGAAAATCGCTAAGCCCTTCCTGCAGACTTACAGCATCACCCTTGCCTCCCATTACGCCCAGGTGAGCATTACCCTGGTCACCAACTCTGCGTTGCATGACCCGACTTTATCCGAAGTTGAACTCATCAGCGGCTCAGTCCTGAGGATCGACTGCGCGATATTCCCCGAAGTGAAGGCTACGTATCACTCGATGTTTTTCAAAAACCCCAGGACCGGAAAAAGCTATTCCAACGCCATTTATGACAGAGGCTCCATATTGTTCAGCCTCGACAAAATAGAGACGGTAACGAGGAAAGACTTGAGAAGAGGGTATGAAGGTCAATCCTATACCGCCTTTGAATTCTCCCTGGCCGGGAAGCTTCTCAAAAAAAATGCATTCCTGCACTTATATACCCATTATCAGGATCCCTTCCTGACGATCCTCGACCGCTACAGCGGCTATAACCTGCCCGGTGACGAGACCGCCAACCAGAAACTGCACTTTGTGAACGACGTGAGGCTAGAGTCCACCCACACTTCCGCGCCCATTTTGCGTTTCTACAAGCACGTCATCATGCAGTCCAAACTCACCGACGTGCCGACTCCGCAAGCCATCAACAACAACACCGCCCAAATCCTTAACTACACGGACACCGAACACGAAAGTCTGGCGGGTGCCTCGCCCGAATTAGCAGCCGGGCACCTGGCGAGTACACGGATAACGTTACCCAATGAGCAACCCGCCTCAGCCATCACGGTGATCCATGGGGTCATCACGCTTGAGAGCCAAGAGAATAAGGTGAAGGTTCTCGGCTACGCGCTCAAGGCAGTCAAATGCTCCCTTGCCACATCCGTTGCCGTTGACAAGTCTGCGCATTCCCCGCGTATCACGCGCCAGCAGCAAAAAACCGGAGAGACAACCGAGTACATTGATTTTTCCACAAGCTTCGCCCCGGCTATCCCAGCAATCCGGCTCAATACCACCGTTGCGAGTAAATTGACCCAGACTGCCACGCTCGGCTTCGACTCATCATTTTTACGATCCCCCGAGGACTGGACGGAACCGGCGCTGGACGCAGGTGCCTCCCCCGATCCTCTGGATTTTCAGGGTGCCCACGGTAAAAGTCTGCGCGAACTGTTTATCTATTTACCCTGGACCATCGCCCATTACTTCAACCAGCAACAGCAATACGCTTACGCCGAAACCTGGTTGCACTACCTGCTTGACCCTCACCACCCGAACAAGGGGGCTCTCGGCGCGCTGCCAAGCCACCCCGTGGAGCTGAGCTACGCCTGCCAACACCCCGAGAGCCCGCATTACCGGGCGCTGAGTTTTCCGATATACCTGCGCAAAGCGTTGTACCACCTCAATGTGGATATTTTGATCAACCGGGGCGATGCGGCTTATCGCCAACTGAGCCCCGACAGCCTGGCAGAAGCCAAACTCTGGTACATCCAGGCGCAGAACCTGCTCGGCATGCGTCCGACGGTCACGCGCGCCGATACCTGGACGTCGCGTGATCTGTACGCACTGGCGACGACATCCTCCCAGGCAATACGCCGGTTGGAACATCAACCCGAATACACCTCGCTATTGTCCCAGCAGTGCAAATTCACCGGGCAACACGCCTGGTTTACAGACAGCCCCTATTTATACCGGCCGTTGAATACGCAACTGGTAGCACGCTGGGACACATTGGAGAGTCGCCTGCACGGGCTACGCCATCATCTGGATATTTCGGGCAAGCCTTTACGCCAGACACTTTTTGCGCCCCCCTTGTCACCTGCCGCGTTGCTGACGCGCAACGCACAGGGCGCTGCGAGTGGCGCCAGTGCCTATCTACCGAGCCGTCCTGAAGTGGGTCACTACCGGTTCCAGGTCATGCTGGGGCACGCCTTGAGTGCGGTCGACAGCTTGGCGCAGTTCGGCAATACGCTGCTCACGCTGATCGAGCGCAAGGAACAGGCGCACTACCTTGAGGTGCAACAGCAAAACGCCTGGCAGTTGGCCGAACTGGTGCTGACCCAGCAGACCCAGGCCCTGGCCATCGATGAAAAAAACAAAGACGCGCTGCGCCGCAGCCGAGCAATCGTCGAGGGGCGATTGGAATTCGTGACGCGTCAGTTGCGTGAAGGTGTCAGCACCGGTGAAATTTCGGCCGGCCAGCACTATCTGGAGAGCGCCGCGTGGGAGAGAAAAGTCGCGATTGCCGGGATGGGCGCCGGGGCCGCCATGCTCGCGCCCAATATCTTCGGTACGTCGTTCGGTGGCATGCGTTTTGAGGGCGCGTTCCATGCCTTCCAGGCCTTCGCCCAGGGCGAAGCCAACACCGCTCGCGCCAACGGTAATGACCTGGAGCGCACTGAACAGTTAAATCGTCGCGCTCAGGAGTGGGCCCATGCCGAGCAACAGGCCCGCCTTGAATTGGCCCAGATCGACACCCTGCTGCTGGTGCATGCCGAGCAGGAAAAAGCCACTCGCCTGCAACTACACAGCGCCCGCACCGCATTGGCCCAAGCCAAGTCCGCCTACCAAATGCTCGGCATGCGCTTTACCGGAGCACAACTCTATCAATGGCTCACTGCACAACTGAGCACCTTCTATTACGCGCTGTATGACAGCGTCCACTCCCTCTGCCTGGCCGCTGAAGCCTGCTGGCAGTATGAGACCGCCGACAGCCGACAGTTCTTTCAAGCTGGGGCCTGGCATCACACATCCCGCGGACTGTTAAGTGCCGAAAGCTTGAAACTGAACCTGGTAAAAATGAACACCGCGTACCTGCAACACACACCACGCGAGCTGGAAATCAGCAAAACCGTGTCACTGCGCCATCGCCTGATCGAGTGCCTGGTCACAACCGACAAACGCCCAGCCGAAATCACCGCTCCCGCCAAAACCTGGGCTGAGCATAAGGCGCAACTGGTAAGCAGCGGTACGATCAGTTTCGCCCTGACTCAAGCGTTGCTGGATGAGGACTACCCTGGGCACACCCTGCGCCGGATCAAGCACGTCAGCGTCTCACTACCTGCCTTGCTGGGACCTTATGAAGACATCAAGGCGACACTGACCCAGACCCGAAATGAAATCCAGATGCCCGACGGCACCACCAGGACCGACTTCAGGGCACACCAGCAAATCGCCTTGTCACGCGGGCTGGACGACGACGGCCTGTTTACCCTCAACTTCGACAACGATCCACGTTACCTGCCGTTTGAATACACCGGGGCAGTGTCGTGCTGGCGCTTGAACTTTACCAATCCGCTGCAACAAAAAGCCCTGCTTGAATCCATCACCGACATCATTGTCCATGTGCGCTATACCGCAAGGCCTGGCAGGAGCGATACATGAGCAACCCAGCGAATGAATCGCCCCTGAAGGTGCCTTCGCTGCCCAATGCCGGCACCGTCATCGAAGGGGTCGCCAAAGGCTGGGGCAACGTGAGCACCGATGGTACGGCGACCTTCGAGGTTGCGTTGCCGATTTCCACTGGCCGTGGTTATGCACCCACGCTGTCATTGACCTATCAAAGCACGGCGGGTAACAGTGCGTTCGGCTTTGGCTGGGACGTCAAGCCTGGTGCCGTCACACGGCGCACCCAGCAGGGCGTCCCCCATTACACCGCAGCCGATACGTTCCAGGGCCCGGATGCACAGCACTGGATGCCCGAGCGCACCACTGAGGGCACGCTTGTACAGACGCAGCGTGACCATTTTGACCAGGTGCCGCTGGGTCGCCGCTACCTCGTCACGCGCTACTTTCCCAGGGTCGAACGGCGTTTCGAGCGCATCGAGCATTGGCACTCAGACGGCGACGCCGCCGGGTTCTGGCTGATCCAGGCGGCTGACGGCAGCCGGCATGTGTACGGCAAAACCTACGCGGCGCGCATCGCTGATCCCGACAACCTGAGCCATGTGGCGCAATGGCTGCTAGAGGAAAGCCTGAACGCCCATGGCGAGCATATCGGCTACCAGTACCTGGCCGAGACCGCTACCGATACCGGCACTGCCCCCCATGACTGCCGAGCCCAGCGTTATCTGCATAAAGTGTGTTATGGCAACGTCAAGGCCAGGGAAAAAGAGACACTGTATCTGCTCAAAAGCGACGACCTTTCCAGTCAGGCATGGCATTTTTACTTGCTGTTCGACTATGGCCAACGCACCACCGCCAGCGACGCGCTGCCTTCCTATGAGGCCCTCACCCCGTGGCTCTCACGCGAAGATGCGTTTTCCAACTTCATCTTTGGCTTTGAATTACGAACACTGCGCCTATGCCGGCAAATCCTGATGTTTCACGTCTTTGCGGATGAGCCCGACATGGGGCCCAGCCCTATACTGGTCAGGCGCCTGAGGCTCGAACACCACACCTTTCGCAACGGGCTCAACACTCTGCTCGCGGTCTACGAGCAGGCCGTTGATGCCCAAGGAACACTCACCAGCCTGCCGCCGCAAGAATACCTGTATCAATCCTCGGGCCTGAAACTGGATACCCGGCGCTACCAGCGTTTCGTTGACGTGCCGAGTCTCAATGACGGCCAGCGCTATCAACTGGTGGATCTATACGGCGAAGGCGTGCCGGGGATCCTGTATCGCGGTGATCAAGCCTGGTATTACCGCGCACCTCAGCGAGCCGAGGCGTCCACAGGCGATCAAGTGGCATACGCTGCCCCTCAAGAACTGCCTGCTATTGCGGTGGCAGACCGTTCACGCCCGGTCTATCAGGCCTTGCTTGATATAAACGGGGACGGACGTTTGGAATGGGTGCTGGCCCGACCGGGTATGAGCGGCTTCTTCAGCCTGGCCCCTCAACGCAAAGAAGCGGGTTTCGTACGGTTCGACGCGTTCCCGGTGGAGTTCTTGCACCCCCATGCGATATTTGCCGACCTGATGGGCAGCGGGTTGGCTGATCTCACGCTCGTGGGCCCGCGTAGCGTGCGCCTGTACGCCAATCGGCAAAGCGGTTTCGGACAGGGCGTCGAGCAGGCGCACAGGGTTGACGGCGACGACTTGCCGTCCTTCACCCGTTCTTCCGCCGACTGGGTCGGCTTCAGCGACATACTTGGCAGCGGCCAGCAGCACTTGGTGCGTATCCGTCACAACGAAATCAAATGCTGGCCCAATCTGGGCCATGGGCGGTTCGCCAAGGGTAGAGTGTTGGCTGCCCTGCCCTTCAGAGAAACGACCTTCAACGCCGCCAACGTATTGCTGGCCGATCTGGATGGCTGCGGTGCCAGCGACCTGCTGTACCTGACGACCGATGAAGTACGCATTTTCACCAATAAGGGCGGCAATGGCTTTGCCACAACCCCCTTGGTATTACCGTGGCCATCCGGCGTACAGTACGACTCCCTGTGCCAGGTGAACGTGGCGGACCTGCAAGGCAATGGTTACGCCAGCCTGGTCATCAGCGTCACGCACCCGCATCCGCGCCATTGGCGCTACGATTTTTTTGATCGCAAGCCCTGTTTGCTCAGCGGCACTAACAACAACCTCGGCGCGCAAGTCGAGGTGCGCTATCGCAGCAGCGCCCAGGAGTGGCTGGACGAGAAAAAGCAATATCAAAGTGAAGACAAGCCTGCCGTTAGCCAACTGCCATTCGCGCTCAACCTGATTAACCACCAGGAATGGCGCGATGAGATCAGTCATCAGCGGCTGACTCAGCGTTTCAGCTACCGCCAGGCGTATTACGATGCCGATGAGCGCGCCTTCCAGGGTTTCGGCTTGTTGCTGCAAACCGACGAAGAAACCCGCAATAGCGAAGTTCCCGTAGCAGGTTCGCAAACCAAGCGCTGGTTTCACACCGGCCAAGCGCTGGACATGCCCCAGGACCATTACAGCCGCCATGACGCCGACGCCACCAAACTCGGCCCCACATTGCTGGCGATACACGATGCACCCGAACAGCCGCAACCGACAGACCATCACGACAGCTTGATTGCGTCGCCCACGCCACCGCAAGTGCGGGCGGCAGCCTACGCGCTCAGGGGCCTGCCGGTACGGGTGGAGGTGTTCGACCTTGACTCGGCCAAGCGCACACCCAGCTCGGTGCAGCAGTACCGCTATCTGGTCCGTCGGTTGCCCCAGGCTGGCTCAGACCCCACGCCACGCATGCTGCCGCTGACGCTGGAGTCGGTACACTATCAATACGAACAGGTGCCCGATGATCCGGTCTGCGAACACCAGGTCAACCTGCGCTGGGACGCCTATGGCAGCCTGGTCCACAACGTCACTGTGCACGGCGCGCGGCGCAAGGCAGCCCGCGATGCGCCTCCGGCACTGCTCAAGGATGAGCATCAGCAACAATGGTGGCGTGATACCCACGACCCGGCTCAGCAGGTCTTTTACCTGAGCGAAACCTTGGCGCAATGGATTCATCTATCAAACGACGACCAATGGCGATTGGGTTTGCCCTATCGTCGACGCGACAACGCCTGGACCCTGCCCAACGGCCAGCCACCTGCCGGGTTGAACACGACGGCGATCAACTACGAGACGTTGATCAACCGGCTGTCAGGACCGCTGGGGCCGCGAGCACCACGCGAGCTGAGCGGCTTGTCGATCCAGTACTATCGTGAACCGGGCGGCAAGGGGCTGACCCTGGCCCCTGGAACTGCAACCTTCCAGGGGCTGGCTGATTATCAAGAAACCGCGGAGCTGGCCCCTGACGCGCTGCAGGCGCTGGAGAACATTCCCGACATGCCGGGCCAACCCGCCGAAGACCTTCCGAGCCGACTGCGCCGAATCGGCTATCGCCCCATGGCGGTGTTTTTCCATGCCAATGATCAGGAACGCCAAGCGCCTTCCCTCTGGTCGATCCGCCGTCAGTTTCCACGCTACTTCAACGCCAAGCACTTCTATCGCTTACGCACCTGGCGCCTGACGCTGGCCGAGAACGAAACCACGCTGACCTATGACGCTTACGGGCTTCAGGTCATCCAGGTGAAACAACCCGACGGCTGCATCACCCGCGTCCAGCACGACTACCGTCTGCTGCAGCCGATCAGTATCACCGATCCCAACGGCACGACCGAGCAAGCCCTCTACGATGGGTTCGGTCGTTTGATCGCGACCAGCATTCAAGGGCAAGAATCGGGAAAGTCCATCGGTTTCGGGCAATTGTCAGCGTATCGCAGGCCGCTAGACACACCTATTGAACTCGCAATTCAAACACCCGCAACCCTCCTGCGCGAAGCGGCCAAAGCCTGGCTCTACGACGCGTTCAGTTGGATGGGCTCGATCGCCACCGCAGACAGGCAGGCGGACTGGGTCACTCAGCGCTACCTCTTGCCCGACGGGCACATACGCGCCACCGCCAGGTTGCGCTTGAAAAAAAAGGCCAGCACGTTGAGCGCGAGTGAGAAAGCCTTGGCTGACCTGATCCAAAAGATCAGGCGCGAACCCGCACGAAGCCTGATGTTGGCCGCTGATCGCTATACCGACGATCAGGAACAGCTCATCCACATGACCCTGGTCGCCCAGGACGGCTTTGGCCGCATCTTGCAAAGTAAACAGAAAGCCGAGCCGGGGCCGGCCTATGCCGTGGACGACAAGGGTGACCTGAGGGTCGAAAACGGCGCCCTCCAGACGGTTCAGGCTGACCCACGCTGGTGCGTCAACGAGCACACCGAATACAGCCCCAGGGGGCTGATTATTCGGGTGTATCGCACCTATTACGCCGACCACCATAGGCACATCGACGGTAACCCCCTGCTGCACAGCGACACACAGTTTCATGACGCCCTGGGGCGGCCCGTCCGTACTCTCACGGCCCGAGGGGGAATGCGACAAACCACCTACTGGGCCTGGTACACCGTCAGCGAGGATGAAAACGATACCTGGGAGCCGCCTCCGGCAGGGCAAACCTCTAAACCTTAAGCATGTAACCACCGTGGCCGATGCCGCTGAGTCACCGCCACGGTGATTCGTTCAATCAGCGTACCGCCCGCCTTGAAGCCCTGGAACTGGCGGGTTTATAGCTGCGCCACGCGGACGAGTTGGACTCCCAAGGCGCATCGACCCGCTGTTGATGCCGATAGAACGTCACGCGGCCTGCCAGTTGCTGTCGATGCCGATAAAGCCAGCGCAGTTCCGAACCTGTGGCAGAAGACTGGGACTTATCGATTACCCGATTCAGGTCCAGATCATCAAGAGCAAAATGCACATGGCGCATGCTTTCAGGAGCCGTCAGGGTCTTCAAGGCCGACTTACTGATGCGGCTGACCAGCTTATGCTGGAAGTCAATCAAGTCCACGTCTATGTAGTCTTCAAGGGTGCGCTCGAATGAATAGTCGCCAGAAGCAAGATCACTGACAAATTTCTTCGCGAACTCCCGGTTGGCGGTGGTCGATGTACAGCCCGAATACTTCGCCACAACAGCGCCATAGAACTGCTGTGCGACCTGTACGCCTTGCTCACTGATCGTTTGCCTGTACCTGGCCTGGCTGATCCTGCCGAGCCCGTACCGAACGTGCGCACTGACGCTTTCTGCCAGCGCCGCTGTTGCCGGCCCTATTTCATCAATTCCGACATAGGCGGCCATGATGTCCCCACGTGCTGTCAGCTTCGACCAGAAGCTACGATAGCTACGCACAGTATTCGCCAAGCCGAAAAGGATATCGCCTCGACCTGGTTGGAATTGCTCGCCGAACAACGTTTGCCCACCATCGACATCCCTGAACCGCAAGGGATTGCCCAGCGCCATCGCATACAGATTCAAGCCGTCCACGTCACCCAGTGGGTCCGGACTGATCCAGCGTTGCAGCCACGGCGCGTAATACCGATATCCGTAGTAATACAACCCTGTCGCGTCGCGCTCCTTGCCCGCGTAGCGGCGAACCTTATAGTTGGCTCGCTGCGTATCGTTGGTAGCCCACCACGCCGTCATGCCATACGGATAGTAGTGCTCCTGGCTCAGCAACTGCGCGTGCTCGTCCAGCTCCAGTAAACTGCTGCTGAGGTGATCGAGGATGCTGAATTGCAACTGCTCGGCGCTCATATCACTGGGGCGACCGTGCTCCCATTGCAACACCGTGACACGACCGCCGCCCGTATCAATCTCCAGCACGTTCAAACGCTTGCCAGGTTGTACATGCAGGTGCAAACCCGGCAAGTAGCACGTCAGTTGCGTATGGGGTTTACCCGCGACCCGTTGGCTTCTGATCTTGGCAGCCCGCTGGCCCTGGCCGTCGTAGAGGTAATTTTCCACATCAGGATCACCCTGTTCACGCCGCACCTGGGTGGCATGGGTGAGTTGATTACGCACGTTCCAGCCTAACCGTTGGCCGCCGCCCAGCGATTGCTGGTTACCGTTGGCATCAAACATCGTCGCCCAGTGTTGCGCCGCACCGTCAGTGACCGACAAGGCGCGATTGCTGCCCACCGCTACACTCATGTCCCGGGTATACCCTGCGCCACTGCTCGCCACATGGCGCAGGCGTGTCAGGTTGCCATGCTCGTCGTAGGTATAATGCTGGGTGTAATTGCGCCAGAGTCCGTCGCCGGTTGCACCAAACGCCACCCGCCCCGGGGCTGCCTGACCACCGCTGCCAACAGCATTTTCCCGACCGCTGGCCTGGGTTAACTGGTAAAGACTGTCGTACTGGTAACGACTGACCGCATCAATGCGCGCATTGCTGTGCCATTGAGTCGGCTGGGCCTGGTCGCTGAGGCTGAGGATATTACCGACCGGGTCGTACTCGTACACAAGGTCCTGTAAAGGCTGGATAGCCTCGCCCTTGCGATACACCGTCAACTGCAGCAAACGATTATCCTCAGCGGCGTATTTCGCCACTTTGGTGACTTCATTGCCTAGCCGTTCGGACTCCACCAAGCCGCTGGCGTTGTACACGCGCTGGTTCATCAACACTTGGCGTGTGCCCTCACGCAGGGTCAGCGCAACCTCCTGCAGCCAACCTTGCCGCCCATAGCGCCAGTGCCGGCGATTGCCCCTGGCGTCGATCTGCTCCAGCAGCGCCCCCAAGGCATCGTAGCGCCAGGTCGTGGTATGGGCTTTGGTTTCCAGCTGTTCAGCTTGATTGTCATCGCTCGATGGCCAGTCAACTGCCGAAGTGTCCATGCGAAACCGTCGAGTCTGCTTGATGACGTTCCCACCGATCCCGTACTCATCCATCAACACAACACCGGCCGGGTCCGCGTGACGAATCAGCCGTCCACAACGGTTGCCGGCCACCTCGGCTGCCCCATAGGCCAGGCGCTCTACACAACGCGGCCGTGGCTCATTCGCAGTCTGTTCAAATACTGCCACCGGGCGTAGCAGACGGTCGTAGCGTTGCTCCTGATGGGCTTGACGCGAATCCCAGGTGTGCAACGGCTGGCCCGCTTCGCCGCGTAATATCAGGCGCCAGCCGGCATCGGCGCTCTCGGTGCGAACCGTCTCGCCCGACAGACTGAAAATGTTCGATTGCGATGCCACACCGCCAGATCCCCGCGCACATTGCCGCGGGTCCCACTGACTGGACAAAAAACCACTGGCCCCAAAAACCTGTCGGGTAACCCGTGCCTGCGGAGCCTGGGTCACGCTCTGGCGGTGATATTCAACGGTACGTACAGCCAGTCCGCGAGGATCCGTGGCCTTCAAGGTAGGTGTATTTCGATGCAAAGAATTAGACATGAACTCATGACCTGACTAGCTAAGGTCAAAAAAACTCTAGGGAGCTGCTCTGTGCAGTGGGGGTATTACGAGGATGTTTTATGTGTCTAATTACAAGGACTGAATACCATTGGGACTGCTACGCAGCCCAACGAGAGCAAGCGTTATCGCCACAGATACTGGGCTGCGGCGGTTTAAATACCTATGCCCGGCCCCGTCAACCTGCGTGATAGCGTTTTTTCATTGCCCGCCGAACCCATCGGCGGGAGTGAAGGAACGTATGAATATGCAAGCCGACAGCAGCTCCTTGCTCGCTCAACTGATTGACCACACACACCCTTGCCCCCCCGCCGCAGCCAGTTGGGGTCAGGCATGAGCGACGACACTCTCAAACTGCAGGTCAATACCCCGACACTGCCCAAAGGCGGTGCTGCCATCCAAGGCACCGGCAAGGGCTGGGGCGATATCGGCTCCAGTGGTACAGCAAGCTTTGAAATTCCCTTGCCGATCTCTCCCGCGCGCGGCTATGCGCCGGCCATGTCGCTGACCTACCACAGCGGCGCCGGTAACGGCCCCTTCGGCCTGGGCTGGGGGCTGCCCCTGGGCGCCGTCAGCCGGCGTACCTCCCATGGCGTGCCTGACTACACGATGCACGATGTGTTGGTGGGCCCCGACGCGCAAATCTGGCTACCTGAACGCGACGCCAACGGCGTGATCAGCAGCAGCCGCCTTGCTTCATTCAATGGCTTGCCACTGTCCATCGCGTATACGGTCACCCGCCACTTCCCCAGGGTCGAGACCCGCTTCGACCGTATCGAACACTGGCAATCGGCAACCGACACCGCCGGCTTCTGGCTGATACACAGTGCCGATGGCAGTCAGCACTTTTACGGAAAAACCCCCTTGGCCCGAATTGCCGATCCGGACCACGCGCACCACGTGGCGCAGTGGTTGTTGCAGGAAAGCCTGAATGCCCACGGTGAGCACATTTATTATCACTACACAAAAGAAACCGATAACACGCGCTACCCCAGGGATTGTCGAGCCCGGCATTACCTGGAAAGTGTCTGCTACGGCAACTTCACCGCCCGTGAGCACGAGCAGCTTTACCTCTGGCAGACCGACGATAAACCGGACGTGGGCTGGCACTTTCAATTGCTCTTTGATTATGGTGAACGCGCCCTTGAACTGGATCGGCGGCCGACGTACCAGAAAATCCGGGACTGGCCGGAACGACCCGACCCCTGCTCGGATTTTGCCTTCGGCTTCGAGTTACGCACCCTGCGCCGGTGCAGCCAGATCCTGATGTTTCACCACTTCCCCAAAGAAGCGCGAATGGGTGCCGATCCGGTACTGGCCAAGCGCTTGCTGCTGGAATACCACGCACCCAGCCATGTCAGCCTGTTGAGCGGGGTCCATGAGCAGGCCTTCGACAGCGCGGGCAATAGCGTGAGCCGCCCGCCGCTGGAGTGTTTTTATCAATCGAGCCATCTCAAGGTCGACCCGGGCCGCTACCAGGCATTCAATGCATTGCCCAAGCTGCATGACGGTGATCGTTATCAACTGGTAGATCTGTACGGCGACGGCCTGCCCGGTATGTTGTATCGCGCAGACAACAGTTGGTATTACCGTGAACCGCTGAGGCCGCAACACCCGCAAACCAGCGACGAGGTGAGCTACGGTGCGGCGCGGGAGTTGACGCGGGTGCCGGTCGCCGACAGCACGCGGCCCATCCACCAGGCGCTGGCCGATGTGGATGGCGACGGGCGTTTGGACTGGCTGGTGGCCGGGACCGGGCTCAACGGTTTTTTCAGCCAGGACGAACAGCACAATTGGTCAGTCTATACGCCGTTCGATGCATTCCCGTCGGAGTTCTTCCACCCCCAGGGCATGCTCGCTGACTTGATGGGGGCAGGCCGTCATGACTTTGCGATGATCGGCCCGCGTAGCGTACGCCTGTATGAAAATCGCCGAACATCCGGCTTCGCACCCGCCACTGAGGTGCCGTATACGCCCGACGATGGGTTGCCGATCATTTCCTCCTCACCCAATGAACTGGTGGCGTTCAGCGATGTACTCGCCACAGGCCAACAGCATCTGGTGCGTATCCGGCATAACGAAGTGAAATGTTGGCCGAACCTGGGTCGGGGTCGTTTCGCCCGGGGTTTTGTATTGGCTACATTGCCGTTTCGTTATCAAACGTTCAATGCGGCGCATGTACTGCTCGTCGACCTCAATGGCGGCGGCGCGGCAGACCTGCTGTATTTGAGCGCCACTCACTTGAGTATTTTCCTCAACAAAGGCGGCAACGGCTTTGAGGCACAGGCGATCAACGTCCCTTGGCCAGAGGGCGTGCAGTATGACAACCACTGCCAGGTCAGCGTTATCGATGTGCTCGGCCTGGGCTGTCCAAGCCTGATCCTGACCGCAGCCCACCAGACCCCCGGCCACTGGCGCTATGACTTTTTCAGCCAGAAGCCCTGGCTGCTCACGCGCACTTACAACAATATGGGCGCCCAGGCGTCGATCAAATATCGCAGCAGTGCCCAAGAGTGGCTGGACGAGAAACGCGAGCTGCATGCCAAGGGCCAACCTGCGATCAGCCAGTTACCCTTTGCGCTGCTGCTGGTCAGCCAACAAACCCAACGAGACGAGATTACCGGCAACCAACTGACCCAACAATGGCGCTATCGCCAGGCTTATTACGACCGCACGGACCGCGAATTTGGTGGTTTCGGGCTTGTGCTGCAAACCGACACCGAGAGCAGCAAAGACACGCAACACACCCAGGGTTTCAGCGCCCCCGTGCGCACCAAAACCTGGTTTCATACCGGGCAATCCATCGACATGCCTACCCTCGGCCATAGCACTCACGACCCCCAGGCCAAAGCCATGGGCCCCACGCTGGTCAGCCGCTACAAAGCGACGTCCGGGGCACAGCCGCTGGATCACCACGACGACTTGATCAGCGATCCTGCGCCACCGTTGGCACGCGAAGTGGCACGTGCACTCAGCGGCAGTGTGCTACGGGTGGAGGTGGCAGCGGCGGAGCCGGCGCACGACACCCTACCCTATTGCGTCAAGCAACAGCGTTATCTGATCCGCGAACTGGCGCCGAACAATGCCCATACGCCCTATGCCCGGCTACTGCCATTAGCTCTGGAGTCGATCAGCTATCAGTATGAAGGGGTGGAAGACGATCCCGTGTGCCAGCACCAGATCAACCTGCGCTGGGACGCCTATGGCTGCCTGGTGCATGGTGTCACCCTGCATTACGCCCGCCGTACCAGCGCCTACGGCTCACCACCCGCCGTGCTGGTCGATGAGTATCACAAGCGTTGGTGGCGCGATACCCATGACAGCGCACAGCAGTTCTATTACCTGAGCGAAACGCTGGCACAGCACATTCATCTGGACGACGCACAAAACTGGCGTCTGGCCTTGCCGTACCGCCAACGAAACAATGCCCTGGTGCTGGGCAAAGCGCCAGCGGCCGGTGGGTTAGAGCTTGGGCGTATCGCCTATGAAAAGTTCATCGACAACCACGACGGGCCATTGGCCGCAGGTGCCAAACGCGAGCTGAGCAGTTTGTCGGTGCAGCGCTATCGACAAGCCGGTGGCCTCGGTAAAACCCTGGAGCCCGGCGTCGCCAATGCCCAGGCCTTGACTGACTACCTGGAAACCGCAGAGCTGGATGACAACGGCCTGAATGTCTACAAGCACATACCGGCGATGCCTGACCAACCTGCGGTTGATCTGGTAAAAAAGCTCAGCGACAGCGGCTATCACTCCATGGAGCTGTTTTTTCTATTCGACGGCGAGGTGCCGCCCGAGGAAAATCGTCTATGGTCGATTCGCCGGCACTTTCCGCGCTATGGCAAGGCTACCCAGTTTTATCGGTTAAGGGCGCTGCGGACCACCAAGGCCCATGGCGAAACAACACTCAACTATGACCCCTATACGCTGCAAACCGTGCGTGTAAAGACGCCGGACGGTTGTGTGACCAAAGCCGAATACGACTATCGCCTGCTGCTGCCGACAAAAATTGTCGACCCCAATGGCAATATTCAAGAAGCGCTGTATGACGGTTTTGGGCAAATGCTCGTCAACACTTTTCGCGGCCACGAACATAACCTCACAGTGGGTTTCGCCGCGTTGGAGAGCTACCGCCCGCTCAAGGATGTAACGCCCGCGTTTGCCATAGAAAACGCGCAAAGCGTGTTGCAGAGCATGGCCAGCCTACACTGCTACGCCCCGTTCAGTTGGATGGGCGCGGTCGACTTGGCCATGGTCAAGCCGGAGTGGGTCGCCAAAGCCTATTTGCTCCCCAGCGGGCATATCCGCGCGGGTGCGAGGGCACGTCTGAGTGCACGAGCGCGCCAGGGTAGCGGTCGCCAGGGGCTCAGCGACAGCGACAAACAACTCCAGGCGTTGATCGACAAAGCCAGCCGGACCCCGGTGCATGGGCTCATGTTGCAAGCCGACCGCTACCCGGACGATGCCGCCCAACAGATCCGCATGACCTTGACCTGTTGGGATGGCTTTGGTCGTACCTTGCAGACCAAGCAAAAGACTGAGCCAGGCCTGGCCAATGCGCTCGACGACCAGGGCAACCTGCTGGTCGACAACATACCCGATACGGTACCCGGCACTTTCAAGAAACAGCTGCGCCAAGTGCATGCCGACCCCCGCTGGCGCGTCAGCGAGCGTGTTGAATACAACAACAAGGGCCTGGTCATTCGCATCTACCGCCCCTACTTCGCTGACAAGCACGCCTACGTCAATGATCATTCCATGCGTGAGCTGGGCCACAGCGACCGACAGTTCTACGACCCTCTCGGCCGCCCGACGAAGACATTGACCGCAGCAGGATTCATGCGGCGTACCACCTATTGGGCCTGGTACACCGTCAATGAGGATGAAAACGATACCTACGAAGAGCTGCAAGCTACCCCTCCAAAGCACTGACAGACGAACGATAAGTGCCCGGTTGACCGGATCGTCAAAGCGCGTGCGCTTTCCAGTTTTTGTTCGCTCCCACGCAGAGTGGGAACGGTCAACGCAGGCTTGAATCCGTGGCAACCCGACAGGACGGCGGCCCATTCCCCCCCTACCTGGAGCGTGGGCTTGGGCGCCAGCTCGTCGCCAAGGTCGAATATCCGCCCCTGGCGAACTGTACGAACAAGCTGCGCCATTCGGTCAGCGCGGCAATCATGCCGCGGGCCGCCATCACAAGGTTGCGTGTCATTCGGCCTTGGGCGGCCATGGGCAAGCCCGTCAGCGCAACGGCCAATGCCTCGACACCGGACGCGGCCCAGTGCGTCCACACCTGATTGAACATTCTGCTCAGCCCACCGTGCATCGTCGCGGCAGGGTCTGGCAGCTGCAGGGTCTGGTCATGGGGATCGTGGACAGCCGTTGGGTGACCACCACGAATCATCGTTCCCGCCGCTGCATCGTAGGCTTCTATTGCAGGTGAGACATTGGGCTGCATCAGCGCAGGCACATCCCCGCCGTATACCGCGTTGGCCACGGTTGCAAGAGCATAGGCCGCCGTCGCCCCGGCGGTGCGCGTCAACCTGCCGCGCAGGGGCGTGCTGCCCCAGGAGACGCCAGTACCGTGCCCACGGAGGACCTGCTGCGCGAGTTCCCTGGAGAGCGCGCGCACATGCCCGCCCAACCGCTGGACCGCTACCGGGTCCCAGCTGTGCTCGGCTTGATCACCTATCGAGTCGCCATAAACGGCATATCCCATGCCCGCGGCACCTGCAAGAACAGCGCCTACATGGGGTGCATATTGCGTCCAGTTACCGACAATACCAGTGCTCATATGTGCCGTGGACACTGCATCCAGTGCCGCAACGGTCATGCGCAAGATTTGATTGCGTTGCGCCATCGGCTGGATGTTGCTGAACACCGCCAGATCGACACCCGTCCAGAAGGTATTGGAAATATAGGCGGATAAACCATCGCGAATGGCAGCCGATGAAGCCGCTTGTATCCTGGGTCGCAAAATGAGCTGCATATGCGCGAGCCTGCGACTGATGGAAAGCCTGCGTAGTTGAGTCTGCCGAGGTTGTTCCAAAGCCGGTGTCGCCGTCAGCCCCTGCTCATCGATCTTGCTGACGGGGTTGCCGCCGACCATGGCGTACAAATTCAAACCGTCAGCATCGCCGGTCGGGTCCGGGCTGATCCAGCGATACAACCACGGCGCGTAATACCTGAAGCCGTAGTAGGACAGCCCACTGGCATCGCGCTCCTTGCCCGAATAACGGATGAATTTATAGCTCGCCTCGCTGGCGCTTTTCGCCGCCCACCACGCGGTACCGCCGTAGGGATAATAGCTTTCCTGGCTAAGCAGTTGCGCCTGCTCGCCCAGCTCCATAGTGCTGCTGCCCAAGTGGTCCGATAAGCCGTAACGGATCTGCGCGTCCTGGCGGACGCCCGAGGGGTGGCGATCCCAAATCAGGACGCGGACGGTGGTAGTACCGACATCGAGGTTGAGTACATTCAGTTGCTCACCCGTTGCGCTGTCATGGCGAACTTCCAGTTCCGGCAAGTAGCGCACCTCGGCCGTATGCACCACGCCCCGGGCCTGGGAGACCCGGCGTTTGAGGATGCGCCGACCGGTGGCATCGTAGGCGTAGCGTTCTTCATCGTCATTGCCGCCCTCGCGCCGCAGCTGCGTGAGGCGCACCAGTTGATTGCGCACATCCCAAGCCATCTTTTGATCGCCGCCCAGCGTTTGCAGATTGCCGTTGTCGTCAAAACCCTGCCCCAACCCGGGCGCGGTCTTGCCATCGGCCTGCGGCAGAAAATGATTGCTGCCTGCGGCCACGCTCATCTGCCGCGTGAAGCCCGTGCCGCTGCTGGGCACATGCTGCAACTCAAGCAAATTGCCGGCAACGTCATAGCTGAACCGCTGGGTGTAGCGACGCCATACGCTGTCGTCTGTCGAGCCAAACGCCACCCTCGCCGGTAACGCAGGACCGGCGGTATTGCCGGCGGTTTCGCGGCCGGTGGCCTTGGTCAGTTGCGATAACGTGTCGTACTCATAAAGGCTGGCCGAACTGATTCGGGTGTTGCTCGACCATTGCGTCGGCTGGGCAAGGTCATCGATGCGCACGATGTTGCCAACGCCGTCATAGTCGTAGCTCAGGTCTTGCAACGCTGCGCCCGGTTGTGCGGGCAGACGGGCGGTCATTTGCCGCAAGCGACCATCAAACTCGCGGTATTGCATGGTGCGCACAACACCGTTGCCGGCGCGTTCACTGAGCACCTGGCCGGCTGCGTTATATTCGCGCTGGCTGAGCACCTGCGTAGACGCGCCGCCCATGGGGGTGACGAAGATACTCGCCGGTAGGCCGTCAACGGCATAGGCGTAGTCGACGCGATTACCCTTGGCGTCCGTGTGATGCAAGCGTTCACCCAGCGCGTTAAACCCAATGGAGGTCTGGAACCTCTCGGGCTCCAGGCGCACCTCGCGTTGTGCATCGGCTTGGGGCCAATCCAACGCAGCATCCGCCTGCCGGAAGCGTCGGGTCTGCTGCTCAACCTGCGCGTGCAGCCCATAGAATTCGTGGAACACCGAGCCGCCACCGTCATCGTGGCGAACCACTTGGCCACAGCGGTTGCGTGCAGCCTCTTCAGCCGAGGGTAAAGCATAGGCAATACGCTCGACGCACAGCGCTTGCTCGTCATTGGCCGCCTGCTCGAAGACGGCGACCGGGCGTAGATATTGATCGTAGTGATGAGTCTGGTGAGCGCCACGCCCATCCCACTCTTCCAGTAAATTCCCGGCTTCGCCCATCAGTGTCAGTCGCCAGCCGGCGTCCACGCTGTCGGTGCGCAACACTTGTCCGCCAAGGCTATAGACCGTGCGTTGATTAGCCGGGGTGTCAGGCTGAGAGCGTGACAACTGCGACAGACGTGGGTCCCATTGTTCAATCATCATGCCCGTACTGCCAAACACCTGACGATGAATGCGCGCCTGCGGTTCAACCTCTGCGCTTGAGCGGTGGTAATCGATGTTACGAACAGTTAACCCACGCGGGTCGAATGCAGCCAGGGACGGCGTGTTTCGATGGATGGAAGCAGACATGACCTCAAGACCTTAGTGCTGGATATGTAATCCTGAAAGCCTAGGGATGAGGTGTGGAGAAAGGTGGTGCTGGAGGATGTTTTGTGTATCCAGGTACTGGCATCGCCCCGACCCGCTCGCGCGGGTCGGGGCTGCGCTCAATGCCCGCCGGCGCAGGTCGGCGAGGCCGGGGCTGCGTCGATTTTCGCCCATTCATCAGGCGTATAGGTATGCAGCGCCAACGCATGAAACTCGCTCATCAGGTCACCCAGGGTGGCGTAGACCTTCTGGTGGCGCTTGACGCGGTTGAGCCCCTCGAACTGCGAGCTGACCAGCACGGCCTTGAAGTGGGTCTGCAACCCACGACTATGCATATGGCTCTCATCCAGCACGTCCAAGTGTTGCGGCTCCAGGGCGGCGAGCGCCGTTTCGATACGCTGTTGCATGGTCATTCCTGCTTACTTCTTCTTGGCCGGTGCGGCGGCTTTTGGCGTCAGCTCGTTGGTCATGTCTTCCAACAGCTTGTTCACCACCGGCACCGCGCTTTCCAGCTTGGCCTGGGTCATCTGGGCCGATTGCTGGGTCAGTTGTGGCATTTTTTCCAGGACTTTCTTGCCCAGTGGCGACTGGTAGAAAGCTACCAGGTCCTTGAGTTCCGATTCGCTGAAATTGGTGGTGTAGAGCTTGACCATGTCCGGTTTAAGCTTCGGCCAGCCGATAGCCTGGTCCAGGGCAGCGTTGGCCTTGGCCTGGTAGCTGTCCAGTACAGACTGCTTGGCGGCAGGCGCCTTGGTCTGTTCGAAGCGCTGGGCGAACATTTGCTGCACTTGCATGTACACCGGGGTCCCCAGCTTGTCAGCATGGGCCAGGGTAAGGAAGGCTTCGGCACTGGCGTTGTGGCTGGCGGTATCGGCAAAAACCTGGCCGCTGGCGCAAACCAGAGCAACCGCGGTACAGATGGCACGAAGACGAGTCATCGAGTTTCCTTTTCTAGCAGGCGAGGTAAGACCCCAAGGGCGCCCATTCTGCGCCTAAAAAACCTCGCGGCTCAACCCCACCCCACGCAGGCCCTGGTTTTGCGGGGCGCAATGGCACAAATACCGATTTAGGGAACCCACGGCAGCCGTCAGGGCCTAAACTGACCAATCACGACTGGATAAGGAGGGTGCCCGATGAGCCGTATCGAAACCGACAGCCTGGGAGAAGTACAGGTCCCTGATGATGCGTATTGGGGCGCGCAAACCCAACGTTCGCTGGTCAACTTCGCGATTGGCGAGCAACGTATGCCGCTGGCGGTATTGCATGCCCTGGCCCTGATCAAGAAGGCCGCCGCCCGGGTCAATGACCGCAACGGCGACCTGCCCGCCGATATCGCCCGGCTGATCGAACAGGCCGCCGACGAGATCCTCGAGGGTCAACATGACGACCAGTTCCCTCTGGTAGTCTGGCAGACCGGCAGTGGCACCCAGAGCAACATGAACGCCAATGAAGTGATCGCCGGTCGCGCCAACGAACTGGCAGGCAATAACCGCGGCGGCAAGAGCCCGGTGCATCCCAATGACCACGTCAACCGCTCCCAGAGCTCCAACGACTGCTTCCCTACTGCCATGAGCATTGCTGCAGTGCAGGCGGTGCATCAGCAGTTGCTGCCGGCGATTGCGACCTTGTCCGGTGGCCTGGCGGAGCTGGCTGCACGGCATATGAAGCTGGTCAAGACCGGGCGCACCCACATGATGGACGCCACGCCGATCACCTTCGGCCAGGAACTCTCGGCGTTTATCGCCCAGCTCGATTACGCAGAGCGGGCGATCCGCAGTGCCCTGCCCGCCGTGTGCGAGCTGGCCCAAGGCGGCACAGCGGTGGGCACCGGGCTCAATGCACCCCACGGCTTTGGCGAGGCGATTGCTTCCGAGCTGGCAGCGTTGTCGGGCCTGCCCTTTGTGACCGCGCCGAACAAATTCGCCGCCCTCTCCGGCCATGAGCCATTGGTGACTTTGCACGGCGCGTTGAAAACCCTGGCCGTAGCGCTGATGAAAATCGCCAATGACCTGCGCCTGCTGGGTTCAGGCCCACGGGCCGGCCTGGCCGAAGTCAAGCTACCGGCCAACGAACCGGGCAGTTCGATCATGCCGGGCAAGGTCAACCCCACCCAGTGCGAAGCGCTGTCGATGCTGGCCTGCCAGGTGCTGGGCAACGACGTGACCATTAGCATGGCCGCCAGCCAAGGGCACTTGCAGTTGAATGTGTACAAGCCGGTGATCATCCATAACCTGCTCGAATCGATCCGCCTGCTGGCCGACGGCTGCAACAACTTCCAGGAGCACTGCATCGCCGGTCTTGAGCCCGACGCCGAGAAAATGGCCGAACACCTGGAGCGCGGGCTGATGCTGGTCACCGCACTCAACCCGCATATCGGCTACGACAAGTCGGCAGAGATCGCCAAGAAAGCCTACGCCGAAGGGCTGACACTGCGCGAAGCCGCGCTGGAGCTGGGCTACCTCACCGACGCCGAGTTCGACCAGTGGGTACGTCCGGAAAACATGCTCGGTAGCTAAACCGCCATGCGCAGCCGCCGGGCCTTGAGCCCGGCGAGCAGCGACGGCGCCAGGGCGACTGCAGCTGACCCCAAGACCACCACGAATGCGCCGAAGTAGCCCAGGGCGTTGATCTCTTCGGCCTGGACATAATCCGGCCACAGCCACGCCGCCAGCGCCACCGCGACAAAGGTCACCAGCGGCGTCAACGCCAGGGTCGCACTCACCCGCGACGCCTCCCAGTGGGCCAGCGCTTCGGCAAACGCGCCATACGCCACCAGCGTATTCATGCAGCACGCCAGCAACAGCCAGCCTTGAAGGGGGCTCAACTGCAATGCCTCCAGGGGATGCGCCCACGGCGTGAGCAGCAACGCGCAGAACAGGTAGATCACCATCATCACCTGCAAGGAATTCCATACCGTCAACAATTGCTTCTGGCCCAAGGCATAGAACACCCAGATCGAGGTGGCCAGCAGGATGGTCAGCACCCCGGCGGTATAAGTGCCCAGGGACGTCAGCAACTCCACGAGGCGCTGATTGAAAAACAGGCCGAAGCCGATAATCAGCACCACCAGGCCGAGGACCTGCCCCAGGCTGAAACGCTCCTTGAAGACAAACACGCTGGCGATCATCAGGAAGATCGGGCCCATCTGCACCACCAATTGGGCGGTGCCGGGGCTGAGCATCTTAAGGCCAACCAGATACAGCACGTAGTTACCCACCAGCCCGCACACCGCCATGGCCACCAGCCAACCGCCCCTGGGACCGAGCACCTTGCGGCTGGGCAGGCGCTTGGTGACGGCGAGGTACACGAACAAACAAGTGCCGGCCACAGTAAGACGAAACCAGGTGACGGTGATCGGGTCCATGACCTGCAGGACCTGCTTGAGCTTGACCGGAAGAATGCCCCACAGAAAGGCGGTCAGCAGAGTCAGCAAGAAACCGTAGACCCAGCGGCCGGAAGAGATGTGCATGAGTGCCCCAAAAAAAGCCAGAGGTGGAGTAGCAGCCATTCTAGGGGTAAGTGACCAGATTCGGATACGTGGATGACCAACTGTGGAAGGAGACTTGCCCCCGATAGCGGTGGGTCAGCCAACATCAATGTTTGCTGGGCCGACGTCTTCGCGGGCAAGCCCCCTCCCACATTTGATCTTCGCCGCTTTGAGCATTTCGTTCGCTTAACTGACTGGCATTAGGGCTTGCCCCCGATAGCCATGGTTATCTATACAACTCTGACGTAGCGACCCTCAGTAACCACGATGCGAAGCGAGCCGCTCTTGATCTTGATCTTGATCTGCTT
>NZ_JAUJXA010000011.1:0-205387 GCF_031931935.1 Pseudomonas sp. rhizo25 | reverse complement strand
GTGCTCAATGACCGACGGCTATGACTGCTACCAGAATGCTCTGGCGGAGAGGATAAACGGCATTTTGAAGACCGAGTTCCTGCTGTATCGCCCTAAAAATCTGGCGGACGCAGTGAAAATGGTGGATGAGTCGGTGCTGATCTACAACGGGGAACGGCCACACCTGTCCCTGAAATACAAAACGCCCTATGCGGTGCATCGGGCGGTTTGAGACTGAAACAGGTGTAAACCTATTTCAGGACTAGACACTGTATCTACTCAACTTCGGTATGACACTGGACCTGTGGCGAGGGAGCTTGCTCCCGCTGGCGGCCTGACAGCCGACGCCTATCTACCTGACACGCCGCGATCCAAATGTGGGAGGGGGCTTGCTCCCGATGGCGGCCTGCCAGCCGACACAGTTATACCGAGTACATATCCATTCCTGCGGTAATGGCCACTTAGGGTTCCGCCCTGACGGCGGCTCACTTTGCAAAAGCCGGGATGCCGGCCCAGGCCAAAGTAAGCAACGCTCTTGCCCCACCACTCGGCACCTCGCCCAGGCTCGGTGTGCCCGTAATCCGACAGCGTGGTTTAACGGGGCGCCTGAGATCAAAAGCAGATCAAGATCAAGAGCGGCTCGCTTCGCATCGTGGTTACCGTTGGCTTTCGCAGGCAAGCCCGCTCCTACACGGAATCTTCGTTGCGTTGAGCATTGCATTCGCTTAACTGATCGGCATTACGGCTTGCCGTGAAGGCCGGTACAGCAACAAGCAATACAAACCCAGGCAAATCAGCCAGCAAAAAATCGCTGTCCACACGTTGTGGGAAAAAAAGTGTGCCCCTTGCAGCATACGGCTGACTGAGAAGACACTGCCCAGGCTGACGGCAAAAATGAACGCGTTGCGCGCCAGCCGTGGTCGCCGATCCCTCAGCGCGAAGAACCAGGCGAACAAGGCAAAACCGGTAGCTGCATGTCCGCCGGGCCAACAGCGGCCAGGTTTATCGGTAGGCGGGCGCGGGCTGAGCAGTTCGCTGTAGGTTTCCTGGCCGCCGAATTCCTTGAGGCTCCAGGGACATTGCACGGCGGTGATGGTTTTCAGTGGCGACACGAACGCCGTCGCCACTCCCAGCGACAGCACCAGGCACACCAGTTCGCGGCGGTACGGCTTGAGTCGTTGCAGAATGAAACTGCCGACCAGCCCCAGAATCGCCAGTACCGAAAACAGAATCACCAGTTGCTTGGCCCGATCATGCAGGATGTCTTCAAGGAAGAAGCTATAGCGGCCGATGAAGCCGCCAGCCTCCGCGCTGTAGAAGCGCCTGGCCAGGTCCATGTCCAATGAGGTCAGTTCCAGCAACAGCAAGACCACTGCGGCGCCGGCAGGCAGGCCCAGGCACAGCCAAAAATTGAGCGGTTTGGAAACCGGTAAAGAAGAGGGGGATTTCATCACGAACCTTGGTGAGAAAGCCCCGTGCTCACCTGCATGGGGCTTTTTGATTAGCGTTTGCTTAAGACTGGAGCCTCTTCCTTGAGCGCTTTCCAGCTCAGCAGTTGCTGTTTGTAGTCGTAGCTGGCGGCCTGATAGTAGGTAATTGCCCGCTGGATCAATGGGTCATCGCTACCGACGCGCAACTCCTGGCTTTCTCCAAGGGCCTGGTCATGGCGACGCAAGCCTTGGCGCGGGCTGAGGATTGCCAGGTCCTTGCCGTCAAACAAGCCCAGATGCTGGTAGTTGCCCACCACGACCCGCGGTGGCAGCGGGTTGTCTTGCAACAGATTACGGCCGAAGAACGTCGACTCGTAGCTGAGGTTGATCAGGCCCAGCAAGGTCGGCGCAAGGTCGATCTGGCTGGCCAGTTGCGCGGACTCCCGTGCGTCGATCAGCTTGGGCGCATAGATAAACAACGGAATCTGGTAGTTGGTGATCGGCAGGTCTTCCTTGCCTGCGCTGCCGGCCGTGTGGTCGGCGACGAACACAAAAATGGTGTTGTCGAACCACGGTTTCTGGCGTGCAGCCTCAAGGAACTGGTTGATGGCGTAGTCGGTGTATTTCACTGCACCATCGCGACCCTTGCCGGATTTGATATCGATGCGCCCATCCGGGTAGGTATAGGGGCGATGGTTGGAAGTCGTCATCAGTTGCAGCAAGAACGGCTGTTGCTTGGCGTAGTCGGCGTCGGCCAGTTTAAGCGTCTGTTTGAACAGGTCTTCGTCTGCCATGCCCCAGGCATTTTTGAACGAGATTTCTGACTCGGGCACGCTGCTTTGGTCCACGACCCGATACCCGTTGCCGCTGAAAAACGCGTTCATATTGTCGAAGTAACCGCGACCGCCGTAGACAAACACGCTGTCGTAACCGATGGCCGTGAGTTGTTGGCCGAGGCTCGCGAACCCGCTTTCACGACCGATGCGCTTGACGATCGAGCGGCCTGGCGTGGGTGGGATCGCCAGGGTAATGGCTTCCAGGCCCCGGTCGGTTCGGGTACCGGTGGCATAGAAGTTATTGAAGTACAGGCTTTGTTTGCGCAATGCATCCAGGTTGGGCGTGAGGTTGCGTTGATCGCCGTTGCTGCCCATGTACTTGGCGCTGAAGCTTTCGATGGTGACCAGCACGATGTTGGGCTTGCGCAGTGTGCCCGGGTTGGTGATGGCGCGGCGAATATCCAGCGGGTCCGGGTCGATAAAGCGCGCATTGGGCTCGCTGAGTTCGGCGCGCAGTTGCCGGGCGACCATGTCAGTGGGCAGGCTCTGATAGAACTGGGTGTAGTCCAATTCGTTATTGCGGAACGCAGCGAAGAATTGATAAGGACCGTTGCTGGCCAGTTCGTTCTTGTAAGCGTTACCGCCCTGGGCACGCGGGCTGTCCTGGCTGATCAATTGCAGGCTGAGGCCGGCGACCACCAACAGGCCCAGGGCATTGACCAAACGGCCACGCAGTGCCGGCAAAGGTGCCGCCATGGCGGCATTGAAGGGTTTACGCAGGGCCAGGCTTATGAGGATCGCCAGCATTGCCAGCAGGCTCAGCAGCTTGCCGATCGGGTAAGACTCCAGCAGGTTGTTCAGCACCTCATCGGAATACACCAGATAGTCGACCGCAATAAAGTTGAAGCGCACCCCAAACTCATCCCAGAACAGCCATTCGGCCACCGAGGTGAACAGCATGGCGAACAGGCTGATCGTCAGCAGCGCCTGCAAAAACCAGCGGTGGCCGCGGCGGCGCCACAGTGCGGGTGGGCAGAGCAGCAAATACAAGCCCAGCGGCAAGGCCGCATAGGCGAGGAAGCCCAGGTCGTAGACCAGACCCACGCCAAACACCGGCAGCAAGTTGCCGCCCACTTCATTCAGGTGAGTCACGAGCAACACGCTGCGAGTGAGCAGGAAAACCAATAACCAGGCAGCGGTTATCAACAGCAAATAGCGCATTGGCGCTGTTTTGAGAAAGCCCATGTCCAGGTTCCTTAGATCGATGGGCGCGATCTTCACCCTGACACTGTGGTCTGTTTGTGAAGCTATAGTGAAAAACTCGTTTGTCCCTGTAATCAGTTGAAAACCCTCATCAGTGGGCCTTTCAGCTCTATCCCTGAGCCCCGCTTGGCCTTAAGCTGCGCGAGCCAACACGGCTGTTACTGCGTACGGAGACACTGCCCATGCGAATTCTATTGGTTGAAGACAACCGCGATATCCTCGCCAACCTGGCCGATTATCTGGGGCTCAAAGGCTACACAGTGGACTGTGCACAGGACGGCTTGTCGGGCCTGCATCTGGCGGCCACCGAGCATTACGACTTGATCGTGCTCGATATAATGCTGCCCGGCATCGATGGCTACACCCTCTGCAAACGTCTGCGCGAAGACGCGCGCCGCGATACGCCGGTGATCATGCTCACCGCCCGTGACCAGTTGGATGACCGCCTGCAGGGCTTCAAGTCTGGCGCCGATGATTACTTACTCAAGCCATTCGCCTTGTCGGAACTGGCCGCGCGTATCGAGGCGGTGCTGCGTCGCGCCCAGGGTGGCGGGCGCCGCGCCCTGCAGGTGGGTGACCTGAACTACGACCTCGATACCTTGGAAGTCACCCGCGAAGGGCGCCTGCTCAAGCTCAACCCCGTTGGCCTGAAACTGCTGGCGGTGTTGATGCAGAAGAGCCCGCACGTACTGCGCCGGGAAATACTCGAAGAGGCGTTATGGGGCGATGATTGCCCGGACAGCGACAGCCTGCGCAGCCACGTTCACCAATTGCGCCAGGTGATCGATAAGCCATTCGCCAAGCCGTTGCTGCAAACGGTGCACGGCGTGGGTTACCGCTTGGCCGAGGGTCGTGATGGAGTTTAAGCAAAGCCTTGCCCAGCGGATCATCATCGCCTTTGCCTTGATGAGTGCGTTGGTGGCGGGGGCCTTCGCCATGGGCATCGTTGCGACGGTGCACCTGGTGGAAGAGAAGTTGATCTCGGCGGGCCTGGGCGGTGACCTGCAACGCCTGCTGTTGATGGACAGCATGGAAGACTGGCGACATCGGCCGGAGCCGGACCAGTTGTTTTATTTCAGCGGCGGGCAAGGCGATTTCGAGCTGCCCAAGGATCTTCGGCATCTGGACCCGGGCTTCCACGAAGTATTTCGCGAGTCGCTGTCGTACCACGCCATGGTCGAGGTGATCGACGGTCGGCGTTATGTGCTGCTGCAAGATCAAAGCGATTTCGAAGAACGTGAGCGTGTGCTGTTTGCCGTGGTGTTGGTGGGGTTCGTGCTCAGCCTGGCACTGGCGGTATTCCTCGGTTGGGTGCTGGCCCGCAAGGTGATGGCGCCGGTGGTGCGGTTGGCTCGCCAGGTGCGTCACCGTGACCAACTGCTGGGCCTGGCACCGCCTCTGGCCCCGGATTATGCCGCCGACGAAGTGGGTGAGCTGGCGGTGGCGTTCGACGCCACCCTGGGCCGCTTGCGCCAGGCGCTGTCCCGCGAGCAACTGTTTACCAGCGACGTGAGTCACGAGTTGCGCACGCCCTTGATGGTATTAGCCAGCTCCTGCGAACTCTTGCTGGAAAACCCGGCCATTGATGAACGTGGCCGCCGCCAGGTGGAGCGCATCGCCCGTGCCTGTGAAGAAATGCGCGAGCTGGTGCAGACCTTCCTGATGCTCGCACGCGCCAAGCACGATGATGCTGCCGTTGCGCCCCAGGGCAACCTCAGCCAGGTCGCCGAAGACCTGCTCGGCATCTGGCGAGAGCCTATCGAGAAAAAAGGCTTGGAGTTGATCTACCGACCAGGCAACCCCCTGGACACCCGCTACAACACCACCTTCTTGCATGCGGTGATGGGCAACCTGCTGCGCAACGCCCTGCACTACACCGAGCACGGATTTATCCGCCTCACGTTGGAGCCCAGTGGCTTCGTGGTGGAGGACACCGGTGTCGGCATTCCCGAAGAAAAACGCGAAGCGATGTTCGAGCCGTTTGTACGCGGCAGCGAGAACCGTGGCGAGGGGCTGGGGCTCGGCCTGTCGCTGGTGCAACGGATCTGCGAGAGCCAGGGCTGGAGCGTGAGCTTGACGACGATGGAGCCCAATGGCTGTCGTTTTCATGTGGAGTTGAGCCAGGTCAAAAGCTGACCGTTCAGTCTGTCGTTTTGCTAATGCAGACTGCCCGCTTTTCAGCGAAGATGGCCCCATGCTACTGAATGTTTCTGTAAAGTCTTGAAATGTATGCAGTTGGACAGGACAAGATTTTCACAATGAGTTGACCTGTTGATCACAGTTCGCTGCATAAGGTTGTAGGCATCAGTTACTGGAGACGTGCGATGCCTTCCCCAATCAAGTTGGAATTTTCCGAAAAGTACGACGATCAACACGCGCAACAATATTTGCTCAAACATCAGGACAATCTGGCTCGCCGGTTGTCCCACAAACGCGACGAGCAACTGGCGCGCGGTGCGCTGGCCATGGCCGGTGAACCCGGCCTGGTGCTGGATCTGCCTTGTGGCGCTGGACGCTTCTGGCCGTTGCTGGCCGAAAAACCCAACCGTGTAATTATCGGGGCTGACAATTCGGCGTCGATGTTGAAGATCGCCACCACCGCCCAACCGGCGGATGTGGTGAAACGGGTACGCCCTTTGCAGACATCTGCCTTTGATATCGATTTGCCAGATAACTCCGTCGACAGTATTTTCTGCATGCGCTTGATGCACCACATCGGTGAACCTGAGCACAGGCTGACAATACTGCGTGAGTTTCAGCGGGTTACCCGTGACAGCGTGATTATTTCGTTGTGGGTAGACGGCAATTTCAAGGCCTGGAAGCGCAAGCGCAACGAAGTACGTCGTCGCAAACGAGGTGAGCAGGAAGGTTACCAAAACCGGTTTGTGTTACCGGCTGCTACTGTCGAGGCAGAATTCGAGCAGGCCGGTTTCCGTGTTCAGGAATCCCTGGACTTCATACCGCTCTACGCCATGTGGCGAGTATATGTATTGCGCAAGAGGTAACAGGATGGCAGTTGAGTGCGTAGCAGGCAGTCATGTAGCTCCCGAAGAACGATTCGATTTTTTCTGGCGTCAGCAAGGTGAATGGGTTGAAGAACCCAACCGTCGACGTGGTGGCGAAAGTGGCGTGCAGCGTGTGGTAGGCCCCAACGGGCGGTTGCTCTATAGCAAGCGCCAGACCGGCCACATTTACCGCAGTTGGCTGCACCCCTTTGGGCGCCCGACCGTGCTACGTGAACGTGATGCTCTCAAGGGCCTGCGTTTGCTGGATGTGCGCGTGCCGGAGTTGGTGTTCTGCGAGGCGCGACGCGACCCGGAGCACCAATGGAAAGCCCTGCTGGTCACCGCGTCCCTGGACGGTTTCGACGAGATCGAAAACTGGTACGCCGCTGGCGGCCGTGAACAGTATGGCGAGGCCGTCCACGAGCGCTTGCTGCAGGAATTGGCCGGCACCCTGGCCCGCATGCACAAAGGCCGCTGGCAGCACGGTTGCCTGTATATCAAGCACATCTTCGTGCGGGTCACCGGCGAGCCCGAAGCGGCGACTGTAGAAGTGGCCCTGCTGGACTTTGAAAAATGTCGCCAACGCTTGACCGCTTATCGGGCCGCTTCCCATGACATGCTGCAATTGCGCCGCCATTCGTCGTGGAATGATACCGACTGGAAAAAACTCAGCTACTTTTACGAGACGGCGTTTGGCAGCGCTATCAAGGGTTTAACCAGATGAAGCTAGAAATGGCACGAGGTTTGTTCCTGATCGGGGCGTTGGGCGTTTCAGCCCTGGCCCTGGCGGTGTGGGAACAACCTCGCACACAAGTGCTCAGTGCGGTAGACGGCGGCGGGCAATGCCTGCTGCCACGCATTGCCAAGGCAAGTGTGGCGGCCAAGCCTGATCATGAATTGCTGTTATTCATGTTCGGGATGTCTCAAGCGATGAAGCCGCAGAGTTGAAATGATTGACCCCCAAAAAAGGGCCTTGCGATGCGAGGCCCTTTTTTTACGCCTGACGCTTTAACTGTAGGAGCAAGCTTGCTCGCGAAAAACCTGAGGATGGCGCGTATCCAGAAGGGCGCGTAATCGTTGGCGACCTTCGCGAGCAAGCTCGCTCCTACAGAGGGGAATTTCAGATCAGGTGCAGGTGGTTATCCCAAAAGCCCGCCGGTAGTTCCAACGGCTTGGCCATCAGTTGGTCCTGGCGGCAATCATAGAAGCGGCAACGCCCTTGGCCTGACGTGACGACGAACCCGTCGGCCACTGCACCTACACCGGCGCAGTCGGGTAGTGGCCCATCCAGGCGCAGCTCGGCGCTGTCCATATCCCAAATGAAGAAGCGATTTCCCCGGGGCGCCGTCAGGGCCACCAGGCGCAGTTCGCTGTGCACCGCCACGCTGGCGGTGTAGTGCCCCATCGCCTGCAATTGCTCATCGGCCACCGGGAACGCCACGAAAGGCTGGCCCGGGCGCTTGATCGCCAGCAACTCCGAGCGCTCCTGGGACGGCCCCATGAACTGCTGCCCGGTGAGGATAGTGCCATCGCTGGCGATGCCCATATGGCGCACGCTGTTCATCTGCTGGCCCAGGGTTTCCTTGCTGATCAAGGTGCCATCGCGGTGCATCAGCACCAGGCTCGGCTCCATGGCGTTGAGGTTCATCTCTACCCGGCTTTCGGCTTCGGTGCGAATGCCGCCGTTGGCCACCACCAGGGTTTCGCCGTCGGGCATCCAGGACACTTGGTGCGGGCCGATGCCGTGGGTGGAAATCTCGCCGCTGTGTACCAGCCGCTCGCCTTCGAACTTATACACACCCAACAGGCCGCGACCGGGGTCGGAGGTGTCGTTCTCGGTGGCGTACAGCCAGTCGCCGCTCTTGTGGATCACCGCATGCCCATAGAAGTGGCGGTTGGCGTTCGAGCTGATGGTTTGCAGCAGCGCGCCGTCACGCAGGTCAATCAGGTAGCTCTCGGTGCCCGGGCGGCGGGCGACGAACAGCGCGATCGGCAACATAGGGTGATTGATGATGTCGTGGCAACGCTGGCCGACCTGGGTGGCAAACACCTGCTTCCCATCCAGGCGATAGCCGACGGCGTAGTGCTTGCCGTCGGCATCATCCCGCGCCGACAGTAGCAGCGGGCCTTTATCCTTGCCTTTGAACAGCGTCCAGCCGCCCAACGTAAGGGCGCTGAGCAGCACGCTGCCCACCGCCAAAGCCTGTCGCCTGAGCATCATCAGTCACCGTCGTTGGCGTTGAAGCCCAGTTGGATTCCCAGGGCCTTGGCCAGCTCGCCTTCGTGCAGGCGGTGGACCACGTTGAGGCTGTCGTAGATGTCGTTGAGCTGCTGGCGCCCGGCGTCATCGTTCAACAGTTCGTTGAGGCTGCGCTGGTTGCTGGCGAACAGTTTCAAGGACGCGGCATAGGCGGCGTCGATCTTCTCGGCCAACGGCTTCTGGTCCGCCGGCAGCAGGCCACGCAAGCCTTTGTTGTCGACGCCGACCCACACGGTCTGGGCCGCGGCGAGGCTCGCCTCCAGGCTTTGCAGCGACGACTGGCTGCGCCATGCATCGGCCTGGAACGGTTGCGGGATGCCCTTGGTCTGGCGGCCCATGGGCGTGCCGAGTTTTTTCTTCAGGGTGTCCAGGGCGGTTACTTGTACGCGCAGCAGGTCGGCAATGGCCTCGTGGGAATCAGCGTAGCGCTGGTTCGGGAACTTGGTCATTTGCGCGAGCATGCCGTCGGTGCTGTTCCAGCTGGCGAGAATCTCTTCGGCCAGGGCTTTCTGACGCTCGCCGATCGCCATCAACAGTGGGCAGTAGCGGGCCTTCTGTGCCTCGTCGGCGACATCGGGCTTGGCGTCGTAGAGGATGTATTCGTAGGCCGACAGGCCTTGCACCACGACACTGGATTTAGCCAGGGCGGCCGCATCGATCTGCGGCTGGGCGCTGACCAGTTGCTCGACCTGGCGACCGACCAGGTTCTTCTTGTCCGGCCAGAACTGCACCTGCCAGGCACGGTTGCCTTCGGCCAGCGGGCCGATCAGCAGCGGTTGCAACTCGGCCCAGGCTTTTTGCGCGTGCAGGAAGTCGGCACGGGCGGTGTCCAAGCTTTCCTTGCCCTGGCAGTAGGCCAGGGCGCTGACGGCCAGTTGGCGGTCGGCTTCAACCCAACGGCTGTAGGTCGGCAGTATCACTTGCTTGGCGATGGCCGCCGAAGTTACCGCTTGCGGGTCCTGGGGCGAGCAGGCGCCGAGGGCAAGGGCGGCCAGGCTGGTGAACAACAACTTGGGACGAAACATGTCGAGCTCCCTTCTGTAAGTGGGGCAAAGCTTATAAAGAATTCAGGAACGCCAGCAACGCGGCACGCTGCTCGGCATTGAACGACAACACATGCTGCTGTGCCGCTTGTGCTTCACCGCCATGCCACAGCACGGCTTCAAGCAGGTTGCGGGCGCGGCCGTCATGTAAAAACTGGGTATGACCACTCACGGCTTGCGTCAGGCCAATGCCCCACAACGGCGGCGTGCGCCAGTCGCGGCCACTGGCTTTGAATTCGGTACGGTTGTCGGCGAGGCCTTCGCCCAAATCGTGCAACAACAGGTCGCTGTAGGGGCGTATCACCTGGTTGGCCAGCTCGGGTTCGGCGGCGTTGGCGGCCGTGGTGAATGTCGGCTTGTGACAGCCCTGGCAACCGGCCTGGTAGAACAGGTTCTTGCCGGCCAGCACCTGCGGCGTGTTGACGCCTCGGCGCGCGGGCACCGCGAGGTTGCGGGTGTAGAACAGCACCAGGCGCAGGATGTTGTCGCTGACTTCCGGCTCGCCGTCGGGGCCATTGCCGTTGGGCGCCTGCTTGCAGGCCACTTGGGCGTCGGTGCAGTCATCGAAGGGTCTCAGGGAGGTTGTGAGGCCCATATCACCAGAAAACGCGTGAACATTTTGTTGGTTGAGGTTGGGTTGCCCGGCTTTCCAGCCAAAACGCCCGAGTACGGTTTTATGCTGGGCGTCATCCCAGACCCAGTTGGCGCGGCCGACGATGGCGTCTTTGTCGGCGGTCTTGGGGTCGGTGTTGCGCAGGATATCGGCGTCGCTGATCGCTTCGAGCAGGCCCAGGCCGATCATCGGCGGCGCTACCCGTGCGGAGAAGCGTGTATCAGGATGCATCGGGCCGTAGCCGAGCTGGGTTATTTGCAGGTCGGGTTTGCGCAGTTCGACAACGGTGCCGTCCTGGAAGCTGACCTGGACAGGGCTGTAGTCGACCCGCACCTTGCCTTCCGGAACGACGCCCGGCACGGACATGTCCTGCAACTGCCCGCCATACACCGGCTCTGGGACCACGCCGAGCTGCTCGATGAGCTTGGCGTAGTGCGGCCGCTCTGTAATGGAGATAGGGATGGAGAGGCGCACCAGCATCGACACCGCATTCGGCGCATCAGGCAGCGGCGGATGGCCCCGACCGTCCTTGATATGGCAGTTCTGGCAGGCGTTGGTATTGAACAGCGGGCCCAGGCCATCCCGTGCCGTGGTGGTGGACGGCGCAATCACCCAAGGGCTGCGGAAGAAACTGTTACCGACGCTGAAATCCAGGCGGCGGGTGGGCGCCAGGTTGGCCGAGGGCAGGGAAAAGGCGTTCTGGTCGCGCTTGTTCACCGTCGTGGCGCCACCTGACCGCGACTCACCAGGCTCGGCCTTGGTGAAGCGGGTGGCGTCGTCGCAAGCGGTCAGGCTTAAAGCCATCAACGCTGCGGACAGGCAAAAAAACGCACGGAACATCGAAATTCCTGGAAACGGTCGGAAAATGTGGTCGCAAAGTCTAACAGGGCAGGGCGGTTTGAATAAGAGCAATTATCGTTTGGTGGCATCCGGATTCATTCCCGCTAGAATGACTGCACATTTTTTTCTGGAGGTGGCCAATGCAGGCTCTCGACGCTTTGCTCAACCGTGTTTCCGTGCCACGTCTGCTGGAACCGGCACCGACCCAGGAGCAGCGCGACCTGTTGTTCGCCGCCGCCATGCGTGCGCCCGACCACGGTCAGCTGCGCCCTTGGCGTTTCCTTACCGTAGAAGGCGCAGCACGTGAGCAGATGGGCACGCTGTTGGCCGAGGCCGCGCGCCTGCAGGACGCCGACGCTCCCCAGGCGGTCATCGACAAGGCCCAGAACGGCCCGCTGCGTGCGCCGTTGGTGGTGGTGGTGATTGCGCGCCTGCAAGAGCACTTCAAAGTGCCCAAGTCCGAGCAATTGCTGGCGGCGGCTTGTGCAGCCCACGGCATCCTGTTGGCGGCCTATGCCCAGGGGATTGGTGCGGTGTGGCGGACCGGGGAATTGTCCTACTCGGCCCATGTGGCCAAAGGGTTGGGGCTGACGTCGGATGAAGAAGTGATTGGCTTCCTTTACCTGGGCACGCCGCAGAACCCGCCGCGTACGGCACCGAAGGAAGACCTGACGCCGTTTGTCCAGGCCTGGACCGGTCTTCAAGACAAAAAGTGATCTAAATGTGGGAGGGAGCAAGCCCCCTCCCACATTTGCCCCCAGTGTCCGTGAAATCGATTACACCCTGAACTGATCCATCAACTTCATCTGCTGGCTGGCCAGTGCATTGAGCTGGCTGCTGATCGCCGCCGATTCCGTGGCCTGGCCGGTGAGGGTTTCGGTCACGGTGCGAATCGCCGAGACGTTGCGATTGACTTCTTCGGCCACTGCGCTCTGCTCTTCGGCGGCACTGGCAATTTGCAGGTTCATGTCGCTGATCACGGTGACCGCGTCACTGATCTTGCCCAGGGCCTGCACCGCCTGGTGGATCTGCCCGGCATTGCTTTGGGCCTGTTGCTGGCTGGAGTGCATGGTCGCTACCACGCCTCGGGTGCCGCTCTGGATACGCTCGATCACCAGGCGGATTTCCTCGACCGAATCCTGGGTGCGTTTGGCCAGGTTGCGTACTTCGTCGGCCACCACCGCAAAGCCACGCCCGCTTTCGCCGGCGCGTGCCGCTTCAATCGCGGCGTTCAATGCGAGCAGGTTGGTCTGTTCAGCGATGCTGCGGATCACCTCCAGGACTGAACCGATCTGTTCACTGTTGACCGCCAGGGCTTCGACTTCGCTCACCGCTTTGCTGACTTCCTCGGCAAGGGTGGTGATGTCGCGAGTGCTCTGCTCGATGATCGACATGCCTTCACGGGCCGACTGATCGGCACCGCGTGCCGCGCTGGCGGCATTCGAGGCGCTGTTGGCGACGTCATGGGCAGTGGCGCTCATTTCATTGGAGGCGGTCGCCACCTGGTCGATTTCGCGGAACTGCACCTGCATGCCTTCGCTGGTCTGGCGCGCAATGGCTGACGATTGATCTGCCGTACCACGGGCTTCGGTGATGCTTTGCTTGATCTGCGCGATGGTCGGTTGCAGCTTGTCGAGGAAGCGGTTGAACCAGTTCACCAACTCGCCCAGTTCGTCTTTCTTGGCGTACGCCAGGCGTTGGGTGAGGTCGCCGTCGCCGCTGGCGATGTCCTTGAGCATGGCGGCCACGCTGTTGATCGGCCGGGTGACGCCGGTGGCGGTCAGCCAGATCAGCAGCAAGCCCAGCAGGCCGGCAGCCGCTGCCACCAGCAAGGCTTTGAGGGTGCCGCTGGCCTGGGCCTCGTCGAGTACCGCTTGCAGCTTGACGTTATCGGCCAGCATCACGGTTTTTGGCAGCTTGATCACCACACCCCAGGACTTGGCGTCGGCAATCGGCTTGACCGGGTAAACGGCGCGAATAATGTCGTTCTGCTCGCGGATCACGGGCCGGTCATTGGTGAGCAGCTGCACGATTTCCTTGCCTTCGGCGCCGAGGCTGTCGATCAGGTTCTTGCCCACCTTGGCCGGTTCACCGCTGTAGGCCGCAATCAGGCCGGTGCTGGACAGAATCTCCAGGTGCGCTGCGCCGTTGAACAGGTCTGTCTGTGCGGCATCGGTGGTCGCTTGCAGGGCAGTGAGAGCGATATCGACACCGACGACGCCAATGACTTTGCCATCGACGATCAGTGGCAGGGAAATGGTGGTCATCAGCACAGGTTTGCCGGCCACCGTGTCTTCGTAGGGGTCCAGCAGGCAGGTGCTGCGGGTGTCTCGTGGGCAGGTATACCAAATGTTGTAGGGCGTGCCGCTGAGGTTGAGGGTGGTCTTGGTCAGATCATCTTCGACCATGATGGTGTTGAGGCCTTCACCGCCCGCACGGCTCCAGTAGCTGGAAAAGCGGCCCTTTTCGTTGGAGACGCGCGCTTTGTCGTCGACGAACTCGCTGTCTTTGCCATCCAACCCGTTGGGTTCGAACGACAGCCAAATGCCCAGCACCTTGGTGTTGCGCTCGAATGCGGTTTTCACGCTTTGGTTGATTTCTTCGCGCAAGGCGCCGGCTTCAAGAGAGCGCTTGGTCCCCAGCTTACGCAGGTCTTTGATCTGGTCGGCGAGGGCCGTGACCACCAGCAGATTTTCACCAAAGGTCTTTTGCAAGTGCCCGGCCTGTTCGGCTGCCTTGGCTTGCAGTAGCTGTTCCACGCTGGCGGTCAGCATTCGTGAGCTTGAGTCACTGACCAATAGGTCGTTCTGGTTGGTGTTGTAGATATTGATGCCGACCACCAGTGCAATGACCCCCAACAGGCAAAGACCGGACAGCAGCACGATTTTCAAGCGAATGGAGAGGGTGTCGAACATAGGTTCACTCACGAATGACTTGTTGGAATGCGGGCAGCAGAGCCAAGTCCATTCGGCGCCATGCCTGAAACATCGGCGTCACAAATCGATTCATGAGGAATAGGCGATGAGCGGTAGGATAACGCCTACATGCAGCCCTATATGGAGCGTGCCAGCTGCTCGGGGCGAGACCAGATCCACAGGTTGCCCAGGCTCATCCCGGCGATGGCCAGGTACACCGGCCAGCCGTGATCCAGCATCACCAGCATCAACACGGCACACAGCAACATACTCACGGTGGCGCTGACCTTGGCCCGGCGCGCAATGATCTTGCCGTTGCGCCAGTTGAACAGGATAGGCCCGAACAGGCGGTGGTTTTCCAGCCAGGCGCTTAAGCGCGGTGAGCTTTTGGTGGCGGCCCAGGCGGCCAGCAGGATGAATTCGGTGGTCGGCAAACCCGGTATGACAATCGCGACCAAACCGATCCCCAGGCTGACGTAGGCCAGCAGGCCATAGAGAAGTTGGGCGATCTTTGAGGAGGATTGGGTTTTGCCGGTCATGCTGCAGTTTTCTGGTGGGAGGGTTTACACATTATCTGCCATGAAATGCACTCAAATGTGGGAGCTGGCTTGCCTGCTCCCACATTGAACCGATGTCTACCGGAACATTTACGCCATTTCTGGGGCGTTAGCGTACGCCTGTTCCAGCAACACGGTGAAGCGCACAAACGCATCGATCGCGCCTTTTTCTACCGCAGCTTCTTCTTCGGCGCTGAACTCCAGGCTGTCGAGGGTGCGGGTGAAGCTTTTCCAGCCTTCGGCGCGGCCACCGGCCGGTTCGCCCAGGTGGCGGGCACCGAAGGTTTCGCTCAGGCCCAGGCCGACGGCGCGCTTGATCAGGAACGCGGCGCCCAGCTTGGAGCCTTCGGACACGAACAGCCAGCCCAGGGCTTCGGCTTTACTCGGATTCTTTACTGCACCGGCCACCGGGGCCGGAATTTCAGTGTCCAGGTCCGCCAGGTCGAGCTTGGCGGCTTCGGCGCGGCAGCGTGCGGCCAGGTCGGGGACGATCTTGATCAGTTCGGCATCGTTGTACAGCGCTACCAGTTCTGACTGGAACAGGTACTGGGCCACCACGAAGCGGGCGAAGTTGGCTTGGGTTTCGAACGGCGCATGAGCCTTCACCAACGCATCCAGCTTGGTGTGCGGTTCATTGGTGATCTGGTTCAGGCGCTGAGAGCGCAGGCTCGGGCGTTCTGCGGTAGGAGAAGCGGTCATGTAAAAAGTCCTTGAGAAGGTAAGCGCCTGGGTGCCCTTAAAGAGAGCTGTTATCAACTAGACGAACAAGAAGACGTGGCACAGTAAAAAATCCTCACCCCGCCGCTGATGGATTCCGGCGAGGTGAGGCGGGTGGGTCAGATGTCCCAGATCAGGTTGATCGCAAAGTTGCGACCGGGCTGGGTCAGGCGGTCGAGGTTGGCCGGGCCGGTTACCGCGGCTTCGCCGACGCTGTCGTAGCTGCGCACGTCATCCCAGTTCCAGTACTTCTTGTCGGTGAGGTTGTAGAGGCCGCCGTTGATGGTCACGTCGTTGGTGACCTTGTAGTAGGCGGTCAGGTCGAGGATGCCGAAGCCCGGGGTCTTGAACGGGCCGTCGGTGTTGCCGTCGGGCGCGTGGAAGGTGGTGCTGTCGACGCGGTCCTGTTTCTTCACCAGGGTCCAGCTCAGCAGACCGCCATAGTTGTCCTGGTCGTAGCCCAGGCCAAACACACCCTTGAGCGGATTGACGCTGTTCAATGGCTCGCCGTTATCGTCGTTGCGGCCATGGGCGTAGGCAATGGAACCCTGGGTATACAGACCTTTTGGCGCGCCGAAGGCGTCCAGGTTCAGGCGGCCCTTGGCTTCCATGCCCTTGATGGTGGCGCGCTTGATATTGACAGCCTGGAACTGCTCCACGGTGCCCCCGACCACGGCGTTGTCTTCGTCGATAAAGTCACGGTACTTGTTGTAGTACACCGCGATATCAAAGGAACCTTCGTCAAATTTGCCGCGAATCCCGGTTTCGATGCCTTTGCTGGTTTCCGGCTTGAGGTCGGGGTTGGGTTCGACGGTGTAGCCCAGGTTGAGGTTTTCGAAGCGACCGTACAAGGCCTTGGCCGACGGGGTGCGGAAGCCCTCGGCGTATTGGCCGAACCAGGTGTAGTGATCGGTCAGGGCATAGGTCAGACCGAACTTGGGCGTGACGCGGTGCCAGGTTTTATCTTTGCCATCGACCGCATACTCGCCAGTCGGGTTGACGGTGCTGAGGAATTCCTGGGTCAGCTTGGGCTTGAGCCGGGTGTAGTCATAACGCACGGCGGGCAGGAAGGTCCATTTGTCCCAGGTGATCTGGTCCTGGGCGAACAGCGAGTAGGTGTTGATGGTAGGGTCGGGGAAGTCACTGGCCTTTTTCACGCTATCACCGGCTGAGGGGCTGGGCGCGCCGATGGCCGTGCATCCGGCGCCAACCGCCAGGCACGAGGCCGAGCCTTCGCGGGAACCGGTGACTTTCTGCTGCTTGAGGGTGGTGCCGTAGGTCACCTGGTGATCGGTCTCACCGAGGCTGAAAGCCTTGTCCAGCTGGGCGTCGAAGACCCACTGTTTTTCTTCGTAAAGGGTGTCGCGGGTGCGTAGGACACGACGGCCAGCCTGGTAGATTTCGGCGGTGGTCTGGTCGGTCTTGGCGATCTGGTAGTTGAGGCTGGTCTTGATGCGGTCGGCAATCGGTGAATCAAGGGCGAAGCTGTTTTCCAGGCCGAAGCGCTCGCGGGTAATGGTGTCGTTGCCCGAGCGGGCACGGTAGAGGTTCATGCCCCGACCGCCGATGAATGGGCCGCCCACGGCGTTCTTCAAGTTGACGTCGCGGTCATCCTTGAACTTCTCGTAGGTCAGGCCCAGGCGATTGTCATCCCCGTAGTTCCAGCCCAGCTTTGCCAGTACGTTGGTGGTGCGCGCATCTTCCGGGTTGGCGCCGGTACGGGCCAGGCCGGTGGCGTTGTTGCCGTCGTAGGATTCGGTTTCATGGCCGTTGCGCTGGCTCAGATGCAGCAAGCCGTCAAAGTCCTGTATACGCCCGGCGAAGGTGCCGGAGGTCAGCCAGCTTTCATCGGCGGAGCTGTAGCCGGTCTTCAGGCGGGCGCCGACGTCTTTGCCTGGCTTGATGATGTCGTCCGGGTCGAGGGTGAAATAACTCACCGCGCCGCCGATGGCGCTGCTGCCGTACAGGGCCGAGGCCGGGCCGCGCAGGATCTCCACGCGCTTGACGATTTCCGGGTCGACGTAGTTGCGGCGGGTCTTGGCGTAGGGGCCGTTGAAAAAGTTGTTGGGCACTTCGACGCCGTCGACCTGCGTGAGGATGCGGTCACCATCGATACCACGGATGTTATAGCCCGCGTTGCCTGAGCGGGTGCCGGCGCCGCCGACGGAAACACCGGGCTCGTAGCGCACCAGTTCGCGAATGTTGTTGGTGTTCTGGCGGTCCAGTTCCTCGCGGTCGTGCACGCTGACGGTGCTCGGTACGCTGTTCACATCCTGTTCGTTACGGGTGGCGCTGATGGTCACCTGTTGCAGGTTCAGGGCGCCGCCTGCGGCCCGTTTCTCCAGCACGATGTTGTTATCGCCCAGTTTGCGATAGCTCAGATTGGTCCCCACCAACAGCCGGTCCAAGGCTTTTTCTGGCGGCAGCGGGCCGCGTACGCCAGGGGACGACACACCCTGGCCGAGCTCGGCCGGCAAGCCAACTTGCCAGCCGGTTACCGCAGTAAAGGCATTGAGTGCCGACACGAGCGGCTGCTGCTCGATGCTGAAATTGTAATTTGCATGGCTGCGCAGGGTCGGCTCGGCGGCGGTGGCGGCCATGGCAGGTGCGCCAGCCAGCAGGATCGCGGCGGTCAGCAAGGACAAGACGGGCGAAGAACACCGGCGGTTGAAACGAGAGGACATCGAGAGCGCTCCGGGGGATACGAATCTTATAGTTGCGGACTGAACCAAATAGGAATCAGTTGCATTGGCTAAGACGAGACGTACCACCGCGTACTATCGAGTAAAAATAATTCTCATTTAGTTCAAGATCACCAATGCCGGGTATTCCGACAGCTTGGCCGAGGTGATGTGGGCCAGTGAGCGCACCACATCCAGGGGCTGGTCGAGGCGATAGTTGCCGGTGACGGCGACGCTGGCCAGTTGCTCGTTGTTGTTGACGATCCAGCCTGGGTAATAGCGCCGCAGTTCGGCCAGCACTTCGCTCAGCGGGCAGTTTTCGAATACCAGGCGGCCCTGGACCCAGGCCAGGTCCTTGCTGGCATCCAGCTTGGCCGGCTGGCCGAACCCCTTGGGCCCGATGCGGATGCTTTGCCCGGCACTCAGGCGCACGCGGGCATCGTCGAAGGTGTTGCTCAAGTCGACATCGCCACGCTGCACCTGTACCTGGGCTTCGCCATTGAGGTAGCGCACGGCGAACGCCGTGTCGCGCACGCTGGCGCGTACGGGGCCGGCATCGATTTCCAGGGGCAGGCCACGGGTGGGGGCGATTTCGAAAAACGCTTCGCCCTGGTACAGACGGGCCATGCGCTGGTGGTCCTTGATGCTGCTGGAAAACGCCGAGTTGGTGTTCAGCAGCACTTTGGAGCCATCGTCCAGTTGCAGGCGCTGGCGCTCGCCGACCACGGTGAGGTGGTCAGCCTGCAGGCGCACCGGCAGGTTGCTGAAACTGAACAGGCCGATCAGCAGCACGGCGGCGGTAGCGAGGGGTTTCCAATGCGGTTTGACCCGGCGCCAACCCCTTGGCTTGCGCGGCGCAGCGAGGGCCACGGCGGCACTGTGTACTGGCGCGCCACTCCAGGCGGCCTGGGCCTTGCTGAAGGCATGAACATGCGCCGGGTCCTTGGCCAGCCAGGCGTCGAACGCGGTCTGCTGCCCGGGTTGCGGGCACTGCAAGGCGATCAGCCAATCGAGGGCTTGGTCCATGGCCGCGTCTTGCAACACCTCATGAGCCAGCTCATGGGGGGGCAGTTTATTCGGGTCCGTCACGGTGTTCCTCGGGTCTTCGCCACGTTCTATTAATCTCTCCTACATCTTGGATCGATAGTTCTGTCGGATGAAGCTTAAGGCTGATCCAACCGTTCGGCCACACCTACACAGATGGCCATGATCAATTTCAGTTCCTTTTGCACGGTGCTCAAGGACACGCCCAATTGATCGGCAATCTCCTGGTAGCTGCAACCGTGCAGGCGGCTGAGGATGAAAATCCGTTGCTGGCGGGCGGTCAATTGGCCGAGGCTGACGCTCAAGTGTTCCAGCAGTTGCTCGGCCTGGGTGGCCTCTTCGGGCGTACTGACCGGGGCGGCCACGCTTTGCAGCACGTCCAGTGGCACATCTTCCTGCAACGTGCGGGCCTGGATCCGACGCGAGCGCAGGTGGTCCAGCGCCAGGTTGCGCGCTGTCTGGTAGACAAAAGGTTCGAGGTGGTCGATTGGCCGCTCGCTCAGGGCCCGAGTCACGCGCAGGTAGGTTTCCTGCAACAGGTCTTCGGCAGTGCTGTGGTTATTGACCATGCGCTGCAGAGTGCGAAGCAGAATCACCCGTTGGGTGAGAAAGACGTGGTTGAAGCGAGATTGGCTCACAGTGATACCAGACCGATTTGCAGTGAATGATAATGCTTATCATCAACTGAAATGGCAAGTGGCTATTTCCCTGAACCTACTCTGGACAAAATGTAACTGTGGGAGGGGGGCTTGCTCCCTCCCACAGATGGGGTTACTCGGCGTTGCAGAGCGCCAGGCAGTTATCCAGCATGCGGTTGGAGAAGCCCCACTCGTTGTCGTACCACGCCAGCACCTTGAGCAGCTTGCCGCTGACCTTGGTGTGGTTGGCGTCGAAGATCGACGACAGTGGGTTATGGTTGAAGTCACTGGAAACCAGCGGCAGGGTGTTGTAGCCGAGGATCTTCGAATGTTGGCTGGCCTGTTTGAGCAGGGCATTGACCTCATCGGCGGTGGCTTCTTTCTTCAATTGCACGGTGAGGTCCACCAGAGACACGTTGATCACCGGTACACGCACCGCCATGCCGGTCAGCTTGCCCGCCAGTTCCGGCAGCACCAGGCCCACCGCTTCGGCGGCGCCGGTCTTGCTCGGGATCATGTTCTGGGTGGCCGAACGCGCGCGGTACGGGTCGGTGTGGTAGACGTCGGTGAGGTTCTGATCGTTGGTGTAGGCGTGAATGGTGGTCATCAGGCCGCTTTCGATACCCAGCTCACGGTGCAGCACCTGGGCCACCGGCGCCAGGCAGTTGGTGGTGCACGAGGCGTTGGAGATGATCTGGTGGGATTGACGCAAAATGTCATGGTTTACCCCGTAGACCACGGTCGCATCCGCGCCCTTGGCCGGTGCCGAGATAATCACCTTGCGTGCGCCGGCGGTAATATGGGCAGCAGCCTTGTCGCGGTCGGTGAACAGACCGGTGCATTCGAACACCACGTCGATCTTGTGTGCAGCCCACGGCAGGTCGGCGGGGTTGCGAATGGCACTGACGGCAATCCGGTCACCATTGACGGTCAGGCTTTCCTGATCGTGGGCAACCTCTGCATCGAAAGTGCCGTGTACGGTGTCGTACTTGAGCAGGTGGGCATTGATCGAGCTGTCGCCCAGATCATTGATGGCGACGATCTGCAAATCCTGGCGATAGCCTTGGGTATACAGTGCGCGCAGGACATTACGGCCGATACGGCCAAAACCATTGATTGCGATACGTAGAGTCATTGGAAAGTGCCTGTCGTCGATTTGTTGTAAGAATTACAAGATTATTCGCATAAAAATAGAAAACAAGCCTTTTTAGTGGCAATATTTTGTTCAATCTACAACGAGTGACCTGAATCAACTGGTCCGATGATCCAAACGACCCCCTGCCATCCCATGAGCCGTGGGCGTTTGATCAGCATAGACACTCAGGTCGCCACATCCGTTAGCCTGGAGTTCTATACATGCATCCCCGCGTCCTTGAGGTCACCGAACGGCTTATCGCCCGCAGCCGCGCCACCCGTGAGGCTTACCTTGCGCTCATTCGCGGCGCCGCCAGCGACGGTCCGATGCGCGGCAAGCTGCAATGCGCCAACTTTGCCCACGGCGTGGCTGGTTGCGGCACCGAAGATAAAAACAGCCTGCGCATGATGAACGCCGCCAACGTGGCAATTGTTTCTTCTTATAACGACATGCTCTCGGCACACCAGCCCTACGAACATTTCCCTGAACAAATAAAGAAAGCCCTACGTGAAGTGGGCTCGGTCGGCCAGTTCGCCGGCGGCACGCCCGCCATGTGCGACGGCGTGACCCAGGGCGAGCCCGGTATGGAGCTGAGCCTGCTCAGCCGTGAAGTCATTGCCATGTCCACGGCGGTAGCGCTGTCCCACAACATGTTCGACGCCGCGCTGATGCTGGGGATCTGCGATAAGATCGTCCCCGGCCTGATGATGGGCGCGCTGCGCTACGGCCACCTGCCGATGATCTTCGTGCCCGGCGGGCCAATGCCGTCGGGTATCTCCAACAAGCAGAAGGCCGATGTGCGCCAGCGCTATGCCGAAGGCAAGGCCAGCCGCGAAGAGCTGCTGGAATCGGAGATGAAGTCCTACCACAGCCCCGGTACCTGCACCTTCTACGGCACCGCCAATACCAACCAGTTGCTGATGGAGGTGATGGGCCTGCACTTGCCGGGCGCATCGTTCGTCAACCCGTACACGCCGCTGCGCGATGCCCTGACCCGCGAGGCCGCGCACCAGGTCACCCGCTTGACCAAGGCCAATGGCAACTTCACGCCGATCGGCGAGATTGTCGACGAGAAGTCCATTGTCAACTCCATCGTCGCCCTCAACGCCACGGGCGGTTCCACCAACCACACCCTGCACATGCCGGCCATCGCCATGTCGGCGGGCATCATCCTGACCTGGCAGGACATGGCCGACCTTTCCGAGGTGGTGCCGACCCTGTCCCACGTGTATCCAAATGGCAAGGCCGACATCAACCACTTCCAGGCGGCGGGCGGCATGTCGTTCCTGATCCGCGAACTGCTCGAAGCCGGCCTGCTCCACGAAGACGTCAACACCGTGGCCGGCAAGGGCCTGAGCCGCTATATCCAGGAACCGTTCCTGGTCGATGGCGAACTGGTCTGGCGCGACGGGCCGATTGAAAGCCTCGACGAAACCATCCTGCGCCCGGTGGCCCGTGCGTTCTCGCCCGAAGGCGGCCTGCGCGTGATGGAAGGCAACCTCGGTCGTGGCGTAATGAAAGTTTCTGCGGTGGCGCCGGAGCATCAGGTTGTCGAAGCGCCAGCGGTGGTGTTCCAGGATCAACAGGACCTGGCTGACGCCTTCAAGGCTGGCGAGTTGGAAAAAGACTTCGTCGCGGTGATGCGCTTTCAGGGCCCGCGCTCCAACGGCATGCCCGAATTGCACAAGATGACGCCGTTCCTCGGTGTGTTGCAGGACCGTGGTTTCAAAGTTGCGCTGGTGACAGACGGGCGTATGTCCGGCGCCTCGGGTAAGATCCCTGCCGCGATTCACGTCAACCCCGAAGCCCAGAGCGGCGGGCCGCTGGCGCGGGTGCAGGATGGCGATATCATCCGCGTGGATGGCGTTACCGGCACCTTGGAGCTTAAGGTAGACGCCGCAACTTTTGCAGCGCGCACGCCTGCCACGGGCCTGCTGGGCAATAACGTGGGCGCCGGTCGCGAGCTGTTTGCATTCATGCGCTTGGCCGCAAGCTCCGCAGAGCAGGGCGCCAGCGCCTTTACCTCTGCCTTGGAGACGCTTAAGTGAAACTTGCGCTGGTCGGTGACATCGGGGGTACCAACGCCCGCTTTGCGTTGTGGCGGGACCAGGAACTGCATTCGATCCGCGTGCATGCCACTGCAGATCACTCGAGCCCTGAGGAGGCCATCAAGGTCTACCTCAAGGAAGAGGGCCTGCAAGTCGGCGATATCGGCGCGGTGTGCCTGTCGGTGGCCGGGCCGGTGAGCGGTGATGAATTTAAATTCACCAACAATCATTGGCGCTTGAGCAAGACTGCGTTTTGCCAAGCGTTGCAGGTGGATGAACTGCTGCTGGTCAACGATTTCTCCGCCATGGCCCTGGGCATGACTCGCCTCAAACCCGACGAATTCCGCGTGGTCTGCCAAGGCACGCCGGAGCCGTTGCGCCCGGCCGTAGTGATTGGCCCGGGCACGGGTCTTGGTGTGGGGACGTTGCTGGATTTGGGCGCTGGCCGCTTCGCGGCGCTGCCGGGGGAGGGCGGACATGTCGACCTGCCCCTGAGCAGCCCGCGGGAAACCCAGCTGTGGCAGCACATTTACAACGAGATTGGCCATGTCAGCGCCGAAACCGCGTTGAGTGGCGGTGGGTTGCCGCGTCTGTACCGCGCCATCTGTGCGGTCGACGGGCATACTCCGGTGCTGGACAGTCCCGAGGCTATTACCGCAGCGGGGCTGGCCGGTGAGCCGGTGGCCATGGAAGTGTTGGACCAGTTCAGCATCTGGCTGGGCCGGGTGGCGGGCAATAACGTACTGACCACCGGTGGGCGCGGTGGTGTTTACATCGTGGGTGGGGTAATACCGAGGTTTGCCGACTTCTTTATCGCCAGCGGTTTCGCCAAGAGCTTTGCGGATAAAGGCTGCATGAGCGACTACTTCAAGGGCATTCCGGTGTGGTTGGTGACCGCGCCGTATTCCGGGTTGACCGGGGCGGGTGTGGCGCTTGAGCAGGCTTTTGCGTAGGTCATAATGGCCCCTTTCACATTCGACCTGGTTTCAACTTTGGAATGCAGGCAAATGTAGGAGCGAGCTTGCTCGCGAAAAACGCCAACGATAACGCAACGCATCAGGTTATACGCGCCACCCTCAGGTTTTTCGCGAGCAAGCTCGCTCCTACAGCCATAACAACAAGGAGGACCCCGTGAGCGTAATCAGTAAATCCATTCTCCTCGTCGACGACGACCAGGAAATCCGCGAATTGCTGCAAACCTACCTCAGTCGTGCCGGCTTCCAGGTGCGTGGCGTGCCGGATGGCGCGGGGTTCCGCCAGGCGATGAACGAGGCGCCGTGCGACCTGGTCATCCTCGATGTAATGCTGCCGGACGAAGACGGTTTCAGCCTTTGTCGCTGGATCCGCCAGCACCCTCGCCAGGCGCAGGTGCCGATCATCATGCTCACCGCCAGTTCCGACGAAGCCGACCGGGTGATCGGTCTGGAGCTGGGCGCCGATGACTATATCGGCAAGCCATTCAGCCCCCGAGAATTACAGGCGCGCATCAAGGCGCTGCTGCGTCGTTGCCAGTTTGGCCAGGAACGCGGCAGCAGTAGCGACGTGCTGGTGTTCGACGAGTGGCGCCTGGATATGATCAGCCATCGGCTGTTCCACGTTGATGGCGAAGAGGTGATCCTCTCCGGTGCCGACTTTGCCTTGCTCAAATTATTTCTCGACCACCCGCAACAGATCCTCGACCGCGACACCATCGGCAACGCCACTCGTGGCCGTGACCTGATGCCCCTGGACCGTATCGTCGACATGGCCGTCAGCCGCCTGCGCCAACGCCTGCGCGATACTGAAAAACCCCCGCGGCTGATCCGCACCGTGCGCGGCAGCGGTTACCAGCTGGCAGCCAGCGTGGTTGCCGGCAATGCCCACTGAACACCCGGCTGAACGCCGTCGCCGCTTTCCGGTACCGCGCTCCCTACTGGGGCGCATGCTGCTGCTGACCTTGCTGGTGGTGCTGTTCGCCCAGGCATTGTCCAGCGTGATCTGGGTCTCGCAGTTGCGCGCCACCCAACTTGAGGGCCTGGTCACCAGCGCCCGTAGCCTGGCGCATTCGATGACCGCCAGCGTGAGTTATTTCCGTTCGTTGCCGGTGGCCTATCGACCTTTGGTGCTCGACCAGTTGCGCAGCATGGGCGGCACGCGTTTTGTCGTGACCCTCAATGACCGTCCGCTGGACATGGCCTTGTTGCCGCAGACCCCGCGCAAACAGGCGGTGCTGGAAGCGGTCGATGAGGTGTTGCGCCAGACCCTGGGCGCCAACGTGCTTATCTCGGTGGAGTTCGTCAGCGCCGAGGAGCTGCGTATCTTCAATGCCGGCTTGAAGCTCGACGAACTGCCGCGTTCCTGGGCGCATTACGCCTTGACTCTGGAACCGGTGAACCCGCCGGTACTGGTCACCCAGATCCAGCTTGCCCCCGGAGAATGGCTGTACATCGCCTCGCTGTTGCCCGAGCCCTATACCAGCCTCGAGGAGCAGAGCCTGCCGTCCCAGCAGGTTTGGTTTATCGTGTTGACCAGCGGTCTCTTGCTGCTGTTCATCGGCCTGCTGGTGCATTGGCAAAGCCGGCCGCTCAAGCGCCTGGCGCGGGCGGCGCGGGACATGTCCCTGGGCGCTGATGTGGAGCCGGTGGCCGAAGGCGGCGGCAGTGAAGTGGTGGAAGTGGGCCGCGCTTTCAATGCCATGCGCGAACGCATCAGCCGTTACCTGACCGAACGCAGCCAATTGTTCAGCGCGATTTCCCACGATTTGCGCACACCGATTACTCGCCTGCGGCTGCGGGTAGAATTGCTTGAAGACGAAAATCTGCAAGCCAAGTTCGGCCGCGACCTGGATGAGTTGGAGTTGCTGGTCAAAGGCGCGCTGCAATGCGTGAAAGACACCGACATTCACGAAAACATTCAGCCGGTGGACCTCAACCACGTACTCGAATGCCTGGTGGAGCCGTACCTGGCGCCCAATGGCAACGGTCGCGTGTCCCTGGATGGCGCGGCCCTGACGACCTACCCGGGCAAGCCGCTGGCGCTCAAGCGTTGCATCGGCAACCTGATCGACAACGCCTTGAAGTATGGGCAGAACGCGCATTTGCATATCGAGGACGATGGCGCGCTGTTCACCCTGCATGTGGATGATGAAGGCCCGGGGGTGCCGGAACAGCGCCTGGAGCAAGTCTTCGAACCGCACTTTCGCCTGGCAGGCCAGCAGCAGGGGTATGGGTTGGGGTTGGGGATTGCGCGCAATATTGCCCATAGCCATGGAGGGGAAGTGAGTTTGCAGAATTTACGTGAAGGTGGCCTTCGCGTCACCCTGCAACTGCCCCGCGGACTTGATTGAACACACGCTGATTAAATGTGGGAGCAAGCCCCCTCCCACATTTTGATCTCCATCCGTTTAGATACTTTGGCGCAGCCGGGCCAGGTCTCTTAGCGGCGGCGCGCCAAACAACCGGCTGTATTCCCGACTGAACTGCGACGGGCTTTCATATCCCACCCGATAGCCCGCAGCCGAGGCTTCCAACCCTTCGGCAATCATCAGTCGTCGGGCTTCCTGCAAACGCAGTTGTTTCTGGTACTGCAGCGGGCTCATGGCGGTGATCGCCTTAAAGCGATGATGCAAGGTCGAGACGCTCAGGTTCACTTCCTTGGCCAGGTCGTCGATGCGCAGCGGTTGTTCATAGTTGCCGTTCAACCATTTGATCGCCTGGCTGACCCGATGGCTCTGGCTGTTGGCCACGGCGATTTCATACAGGCGATAACCCTGTGGGCCACGCAGCAAGCGGTAGAGGATTTCACGGTTGATCAACGGCGCGAGCATGGCGATATCTTTGGGCGTATCCAGCAGCCGGGTCAGACGCAGCACGGCGTCGAGCAATTGGTGGTCGATGCGGTCGACGTACATTCCCCGGGTCGACGGGCGTGAGGGCACGCCCATGGGCCCGGCCTCCGCGATCAGCGCCGTCAGTTGCGTCGGGTCGATGTTGATACGCACCGAGAGGTTAGGGTTCTCGGCGGTGGCATCGATAATCCGCCCGGCCACCGGCATCGCCACCGAGAAGACCAGGTAGTTGAGCGGGTCGTAGGCGAAAATTTCGTCGGCCAGGCGCACTTCCTTGTTGCCGCTGGCCAGGATGCACAGCGCAGGTTCCACCAGCACCGGCATGAAATCCCGCGGTGTATTGTGGCGGTTCAGGTACAGCGAGGTAATCGCGGTGCCATAGGAGCCGTCTTCCCACGTATGGCGGTGCACGATACTGGCCAACTCGGCGCGTTGCTTTTCCATCTCGGCATCGAGGGGAGTGGACTTTGGATCGGGCGACGGCATGGGGCGTCCTCTACACGCTGCTTTGATGGGCTCAGCTTAGCGGCGGCTTTTCAAATAGTGTTACGTCGATTCTGCCTGATCCTTGCCTGATCCTGCGATCTGTCGTGAATCAGGCAAGCGCCAGGCCTGTCATCTCCCTGAAACACTGGGCAGGCGCGTGGAATAAATCCTGGGGCCGAACGTCCTATCTACGCTTTTCGCAGGATTGTGCAATAAGCCTGCAGGAATCGACTAACCGCGCCCACACCCGCGCCGTTATCTTTGATCCTGTGGCAACACGCCCCCACAGTGCTTGCCGAGCATCACTTCTCAACGGGAGAGTCGAACATGTCCACCCCCATTCCCGCGAGCCATATGGCCTTTATCCGCGCCCGTAGCGGGTGCAGCACCGAACTCGGTGCACGCTTGAGCAGTTTGATCGAACCAGGACGCCAGGCCGAGGGTTGCCTGCAATTCTCGTTGCAGCATTCCCAGGTCGACCCCGATGTCTGGCTGGTCTCGGGGTTCTGGAGCAGCGAGCAGGCCATGAGCGCCTACTTCAACTCTCCGGCCCTGATGATCCTCACCGAGCTGTTGAACGACATGGTGATCCGCAGCATGGACTTCCAGACCTTCACCGATGCATCTGCCGCCCATGCCTACGGCGAGTACCTGCAACTGGCCGGTTGAGGGTTACAATGGTCGACTTTCCATTGGCCAGGACCTGCAACATGGCACGTAGACAATTTGCCCACCACGAAGCCGTTTCCGCCGTAGTACCGGGAGAAGGTGGCTACAGCGCCGCCGTCGCCGTCAAGGCACTGGATGGCATGGGCGCCCCGCAGTTCCACAAGATCCTTGAAGGGCAGACGTTCAAGACGGCGTCCGATGCCGATGATGCGGCGACGTTGCAACTTGAGCGTCTGGTCGATGTGGATGCAGAAGGCCAACTGACCTGGGCCCCCGCCGCACTGTAGGAGCGAGCTTGCTCGCGAAAAACTCAAGAGCACCGCGTTCAGCCTGGTGCCCCGCGTTATCGTTGACGATCTTCGCGAGCAAGCTCGCTCCTACAGGGGTTATTGAGGTCTGTGCATTTTGAACAGGGCCTCAGGCCCCAGCTGGAAATAATCCGCCGGGCCACCCCCACGCAAAATCGGCTCGGCGGCAGCGGTGTCGTAAATCCCGTCCTTGAGCAACCATTTGGCGATGTGCACCGCAACCACCTCGCCCAGCACCAGCCAGCTTGGCACCAACTGTTGGTCGGCACGTTGCAGCTGGAGGATCTGCGTCACCTTGCACTCGAACGACACCGGGCTCTCGCCCACCCGTGGTACGCCAACGATTTTCGAAGCCACCGGCGTCAAGCCGGAGAGTTCGAATTCATTCACCTCGGGCGATACGGCCGCGCAGCTCTGGTTCATCTGCTCGGCCAGCGGGCGGGTGGCCAGGTTCCATACGAACTCGCCGGTCTGTTCGATGTTGTTCAGGCTGTCTTTGCGCCCGACACTGGAAAAACCAATGATCGGCGGAATGTAGTTGAACGCATTGAAGAAACTGTAGGGCGCCAGGTTCAGGCGACCTTCGCGGTCGTGTGACGAAATCCAGCCAATCGGTCGCGGGCCGACAATCGCGTTGAACGGATCATGGGGCAGGCCGTGGCCGTTGGCGGGTTCGTAGAAGTGGATATCGTCGGACATGACCTGTTCTGCTCTCAGTTCTGAAGCCCACATCATATCCAATATGGGAGGGGGCTTGCCCCTCCCACATTTTTTAGTCCGTGGTAATCCGCGAATGTTTGCGCGTGTCTTTCATGGTCACGTAGACCATCAGCGACACTGCGATACACGCGGTCACGTACCAGTAGTAGCCAGTTTCCATGCCGATGCTCTTGAACCACAGCGCGATGTATTCAGCGGTACCGCCGAAGATCGACACGGTCAGGGCATACGGCAGGCCCACGCCCAGGGCGCGGATTTCGGTGGGGAACAGTTCGGCTTTCACCACGGCGTTGATCGATGTGTAGCCGCTGACGATGATCAGCGCCGCCATGATCAGGAAGAACGCACCCCACCAGGACTGGATGGTGTGCAGGGTGGTGAGGATCGGCACGGTGAACAGGGTACCGAGGACACCGAAGGCGATCAGGATCGGCCGCCGGCCAATCTTGTCCGACAGCCCGCCGACCAGGGGTTGCAGGCACATGAACAGGAACAGCGTGGCCGCCGAGATGGTGGTGGAGTCGGAGATGCTCATGCCGACCGTGTTCACCAGGTATTTCTGCATGTAGGTGGTGTAGGTGTAGAACGCCAGGGTGCCGCCCATGGTCAGGCCGACCACGGTCATCAGTTCCTTGGGGTGGCGCATCAAGGTGCGCATGGCGCTTTCCTTGGCTTTTTCCTTCTTGGTGAACGACTCGGTTTCTTCCATACCACGACGCAGGTACAGCGCGACCACTGCACACAAGGCGCCGATGGCGAACGGGATACGCCAGCCCCAGGCATACAGCTGCTCGGTGGTCAGCAGTTGTTGCAGCACGATCAGCACCGCCAGCGCGATGAGCTGGCCGGAGATCAGGGTCACGTACTGGAAGCTGGAGTAGAAGCCACGGCGTTCCTTGGTCGCCATTTCACTGAGGTAAGTGGCAGAGGTGCCGTATTCGCCACCGACCGACAGGCCCTGCAGCAAACGGGCAAACACCAGCAGGATCGGCGCGCCGATACCAATGACTTCATAGCTTGGGCTCAGGGCAATCAGCAGGGAGCCGAAGCACATCAGGTAGACCGAGGCCATCAGGGCTTTTTTACGTCCGACTTTGTCGGCATACAGGCCCATCAGCCAGCCACCGATCGGGCGCATCAGGAAGCCCACGGCGAAGATCGCGGCGGTGTTGAGCAATTGGGCGGTGGTGTCGCCCTTGGGGAAGAAGGTCTTGGCGAAGTACAGCGAGAAGGCGGCGTAGACGTACCAGTCGTACCACTCGACCATGTTGCCCACCGACCCGCTGAAGATCGATTTGATTCGACTGGAAGTGGTGCGTTCTTTTGCCGGCGCAGCCGCCGACCCCAGAGGCAAGGTATTGGAGTTATCCATTGAAGGATCCTTCATCTAGTTGTTTTTATGGAGCGTGCTTGAGCACTGCCTGGTTCGGGCTATAGCAGGAGCTGTGCCAGGTAGATGAAGGCCCGGAATAGAAGGGTTGCAGGATTTTTTTGAGCGGAAAGTTGCCGATGATTTTCGGCTGGTAAGCGGAAATCCGCTTATGGTTGCTGGCGCCATCTGGGGCAAGCCCTGATGGCGATCGGAAGGTCGCTAGAGAAACATCTCCCTCGCCAACCCATGCCGCTGCATCTTTTCATTGAGGGTCCGGCGCGGCAGTTGCAGCTCGGCCAGCACTGCCTTGATATCGCCTTTATGCCGAGTTAATGCAGCTTTCAGGCAATGTGCCTCGAACGCTTCCTGTTGCGCCGCCAACGATTGCCCGGCCTCGATGCCGTCCGGTTCCGTATCGCCGAGCCCCAACACCTGGCGCTCGGCGACGTTGGCCAGCTCACGCACGTTCCCCGGCCAGTCATGACTGAGCAGGCGCCCCAGCTGTGGCCCACTCAAGGGCTCGACATGACGACCCAGACGTTCAGCAGCACTCTGCGCGAAATGGTCGTACAGCAACGGAATATCTTCGCGGCGCTCGCGCAACGGCGGCAGGCGCAGTTGCGCGACGTTCAGGCGATAGGCCAGGTCTTCACGAAAACGCCCGGCGCGGGCCTCTTCCAGCAGGTCAGGCTTGGTGGCGGCGATGATGCGCAGATCCACGTGGATGCTTTGGTTGGAACCCAGCCGCTCCAGCTTCTGTTCCTGCAACACCCGCAGCAATTTCACCTGTTGGGCCAGGGGCATGCTTTCGATCTCATCCAGGAACAACGTGCCGCCATGGGCGTATTCCAGCTTGCCGATGCGTTTGCCCTGGGCGCCGGTAAAGGCGCCGCTTTCGTGGCCGAACAACTCGGCTTCAAACAGCTGCTCGGGGATGGCGGCACAGTTGAGTGCTACAAACGGCTTTTTCGCCCTGGGGCCGAAGTCATGCAGGCAGCGAGCAACCAATTCCTTGCCACTGCCGGTCTCGCCCCGGATCAACACGTTGACCGGCAGGGTCGCCAGGTCCAGCACCTGGCGGCGCAGGTTCTGCAAGCTGCGCGACACCCCCAGCAGGCTGGACTCCAGTTGTGCGCGGTGATCGGCCTGTTGATGCAGGCGGCGGTTTTCCAGGATCAGGCCACGCTTGTCCAATGCCCGGCGCAGGCTGTTGAGCAGTGCCTCGGGGCTAAAGGGTTTCTCCAGGAAATCGTAGGCACCGTCGCGCATGGCTTCGACGGCCATCGGCACGTCACCATGGCCGGTGAGCAAAATCACCGGCAGGTCGGCATCGCGACGCTTTACCTCGGCCAGCAGCTCAAGGCCGCCGAGCCCGGGCATGCGTACATCGCTCAAAATCACACCGGGAAAGTCTTTGGGCAGATGCGCCAGGCATTCTTCGGCGCGACTGAACAATTGCACCTCAAACCCCGAAAGGCTCAGCCATTGCTCGACGGCGGTGCGAATGCTGGCTTCGTCATCGACCACAATTACAGCGTTCAACATGGCGCTGGCGTCTCCAATGCAATCGGCAAGGTCAGGGTAAACACTGCGCCGTCGCCACGGTTGCCGGCGCTCAGGCGCCCGCCCAATTCATGCACGATAGCGTAGGACACCGCCAGCCCCAAGCCGAGGCCGTCGCCGACCGGCTTGGTGGTGAAGAACGGATCGAACACGTTGTTCAGGTGTTCTTCGGCGATCCCGCCGCCGCTGTCGCTGACCGTCAACTGCCACAGCTGCTGATCGGCATGCAGGCGGATTTCCAGGCGCTTGCGCGGCTTGTCGGCCATGGCGTCCAGCGCGTTGCGCAGCAGGTTGATCAATACCTGTTCCAGGCGGATCGCGTCGCCGCGTACCCAGGCCGGGCGCGTCAGGTCGAGCACGACGCCGATGGCTTCATCACGCAGGCGCGCGTCGAGCAAGTGCAGGGACTGATCGACCACGGTGGCCAGGTCCAGGCGTTCACGCAGGCCGCTGGGGCTCTTGCGGGCGAAGGTCTTGAGGTGCCCGGTGAGCGCGGCCATGCGCGTGAGCATGTCATCCAGCGGCGTGAGTGCCTTGTAGGCATCGTCGACGCGGCCGTGGTCGAGCAACAGCCGCAGTGTTGCCAGTTGCATGCGTTGGGCCGTCAACGGTTGGTTGATTTCATGGGCGAGGGCGGCGGACATCTGCCCCAGCGCCGCCAGCTTGGCCGACTGCACCAGGCCATCCTGGGCGGTGCGCAGCGCCTGGGTGCGTTCCTCGACCAACTGTTCCAGCTCTTCGCGGCTGCGCTGACGCAAGCGGGCCAGGCGCCAGCGTTGGCTGAGGAACAGCACCAGGAATACCAGCGCCAGCCAGGAACCCGCGGCGGCTAGGCCAGCGTTGCGTTGGTCTTCAAACGGGAACTGAGGTTTGCGCAGCAGGTGCAGGCTCCAGCCTTCTGCCTTGAGCGGCAGGGACTCCCAGATGTAGTTGGCATTACCGTCGGGGCCATTGACGCGCATCAAATGGCTGTTGTCGTCGAAGCGCTGCAAGACGCTGGTCTCCAGCGGCTGCAGGTGTTTCTTGTCGTATTGGCGGGTGGCCTTGAGTTCAGCCAGGTCGGTTTCGGACAACGGCCGCAGGTTGCGATAACGCCAGCCCGGCTGGTTGGCGATAAACACAATGCCCCGCGCATCGCTGACCAACAGCAAGTCATTACCCTGGGCCCATTCGCGTTCAAGCTCAGGGAATTCCAGCTTGACCACCATGGCGCCGAGGAACTGCTCGTGCTCATCGACCACCGCGCTGGAAAGGAAGTAACCCGGAATGCCAGTAGTCACCCCCACCGCGTAAAAACGCCCGGTGCCTTGGCTCAGGGTCTGGCTGAAATACGGGCGAAATGCGTAGTTGTGGCCGACATAGCTGCTGGGCAAATTCCAGTTGCTGGCGGCCACCGCCAGGCCGCTGCGGTCCATCAGCTCCAAGGTGGATGATTGAGCGGCGCCGTTGATGCGTTCGAGCTTGCGATTGAGCACGTCCTGGGTGGTGCTATCCAGCGGGCCCTTCAAGGCGCGGATCATTTCCGAGTCCAGGGCCAGCACGGCGGGCAGGGCGCGGTAGCGTTCGATCAGGGTGTGCAGGGAGTTGGCATACAGCGCAAGCTGCTGATTGGCGCGAGCGGCGTCATCCACCAGGGCCTGGCGTTCGGCATGGCGTGTGGCCAAGGCAGCGGCCATCACCGCACCGGCGATGATCAATAACGAGTAAAAGGTCAGGCGCAGGGGGCGAGGGATCACGATCATACGATGATGAACAGGCACGGTAAGGGCGAGCACCATACCATGAGCTGTCTGGAACTTGTGTGGGAGGGGGCAAGCCCCTCCCACATCGACTTACTGTACTTCTACCGCCAGGCTCTCACTGATCTTTTTCTGCCAGATGGCAGGACCGGTGATGTGTACCGACTCGCCCTGACTGTCCACTGCAACGGTGACCGGCATGTCTTTTACGTCGAACTCGTAGATGGCTTCCATGCCCAGTTCGGCGAACGCTACCACGCGCGACTTCTTGATGGCTTGCGCCACCAGGTAAGCGGCGCCGCCCACGGCCATCAGGTACACGGCCTTGTGGTCCTTGATCGCTTCGATGGCGATCGGACCGCGCTCGGATTTGCCGATCATGCCCAGCAGGCCAGTCTGCTCGAGGATCTGGCGGGTGAACTTGTCCATCCGCGTCGCGGTGGTCGGGCCAGCCGGGCCAACCACTTCTTCGCGCACCGGATCAACCGGGCCGACGTAGTAGATAAAGCGGCCCTTGAGGTCCACCGGCAGGGTCTCGCCCTTGTTGAGCATCTCGACCATGCGCTTGTGCGCGGCGTCGCGACCGGTGAGCATCTTGCCGTTGAGCAACACGGTTTCGCCCGGCTTCCAGCTTTGCACTTCTTCCGGGGTCAGGGTGTCGAGGTTGACGCGGCGGGCCGACGGGCCGGCTTCCCAGACGATTTCCGGGTAGGCGTCCAGCGATGGCGCTTCCAGCGACGCCGGGCCGGAACCGTCGAGCACGAAGTGCGCATGACGGGTGGCGGCGCAGTTGGGGATCATGCACACCGGCAGGGACGCGGCGTGGGTCGGGTAGTCCATGATCTTCACGTCGAGCACGGTGGTCAGGCCACCCAGGCCCTGGGCGCCGATGCCCAGTTGGTTGACCTTCTCGAACAGCTCCAGGCGCATCTCTTCGATACGGTTCTGCGGGCCGCGCTTTTTCAGCTCGTGGATGTCGATGGATTCCATCAACACTTCCTTGGCCATCACCGCGGCTTTCTCGGCGGTGCCGCCGATGCCGATGCCGAGCATGCCCGGTGGGCACCAGCCGGCGCCCATGGTTGGAACGGTCTTGAGCACCCAGTCGACGATGGAGTCGGACGGGTTGAGCATGGCCATTTTCGACTTGTTCTCGGAACCACCGCCCTTGGCCGCCACGTCCACTTCCACGGTGTTACCCGGGACGATGGAGTAGTGGATCACCGCCGGGGTGTTGTCCTTGGTGTTTTTCCGCGCGCCCGCCGGATCGGCGAGGATGGATGCACGCAGGACGTTTTCCGGCAGGTTGTAGGCGCGACGCACGCCTTCGTTGATCATGTCGTCCAGGCCCATGGTGGCGCCGTCCCAGCGTACATCCATGCCTACGCGCACGAACACGGTGACGATACCGGTATCCTGGCAGATCGGGCGGTGGCCGGTGGCGCACATGCGCGAGTTGATCAGGATCTGGGCGATGGAGTCACGGGCTGCCGGCGATTCTTCGCGCAGGTAGGCTTCGTGCATGGCCTGGATGAAGTCAACGGGGTGGTAATAGGAAATGAATTGCAGGGCGTCGGCAACGCTCTGAATCAGGTCGTCTTGCTTGATCACGGTCATGAGTCGCGCTCCTCTATAAGGGAACATTCAATAAAGGTGGCTTCAGTATTGCGTCGGTCGGCTGAAACCATCTTTCCAAGGCACGCCAAAGTGGTGCAGGCGCGACGCTAAAAAGGCGCGGCAGTATAACCCGGCGCGGTGGCCGATACACCCGACTATGGTCACGAATGCCCGGCCCGGTTATCTGTAGGAGCGAGCTTGCTCGCGAAAAGCGTGAATCTGGTGGGTTTCATCAGGTTGTCCGCGTTATCGTTAGCGATCTTCGCGAGCAAGCTCGCTCCTACCAATAGAGGTAACGGTGTTATGCCTGAACTGCACGTCGGCGAACGCCATTGGTCGGTGCCCACCGGCACTAACCTGCTGGATGCCTTGAACCAGGCGGGAGTCGCCGTGCCGTACAGTTGCCGGGCCGGCAGCTGCCATGCGTGCCTGGTGCGTTGCCAGGGCGAGGTCGATGACCAGCAGCCCGAAGCCCTGAGCCCGACGCAACGTCAGCAGGGTTGGCGCCTGGCGTGTCAGTGCCGGGTCGTCGGCGACCTCCAGGTCGAAGCATTTGATCCGCTGCATGACGGCGTGGCGGCCCAGGTGGTGGGCGCTGATTGGCTGAGTTCCACGGTGCTTTGCCTGCGCCTGCTACCGGAGCGTAGCCTGCGGTATCGGGCCGGGCAGCATCTGGTGTTGTGGGCAGGGCAGGTGGCGCGCCCGTATTCCCTGGCGAGCTTGCCCCAGGAGGATGCATACCTGGAGTTTCATATTGATTGCCGTCAACCCGGTGAATTCAGCGATGCCGCTCGCCATTTCAAGGTTGGTGAGCCTCTGCGCCTGGGCGAGTTGCGGGGCGGGGCGCTGCACTATGACCCCGACTGGCAATCGCGACCGTTGTGGCTGCTGGCCGCCGGCACCGGCCTGGGCCCGTTGTGGGGCATATTGCGCGAAGCGCTGCGCCAGGATCATCAAGGTGCCATCCGTGTCATTCACCTGGCCCATGATGCCGAGGCTCATTACCTGGCCGAACCCCTGGCGGCGCTGGCCACGCAGCATGGGAACCTGACGGTGGAGCTATGGACGGCGGCAGAGTTGAACCAGGCATTGGCGCAACTGCGGCTTGTTTCGCGGCAAACGCTGGCTTTACTCTGCGGTCACCCTGTCAGCGTCGAGGCTTTTTCCAAGCGCCTGTTCCTGGCCGGGCTGCCGCGCAATCAACTGCTGGCCGATGTGTTCCTGCCCCGTGGTTGAGCGCTGAAACCTTTTGCCGCGAGATTCGCCATGACCGACGCCATCCTGCAGCAACGCGAACGCGGGTTGCTGACCTTGCAGCTCAATCGCCCTGACAAGAAAAACGCCCTGACCCGTGCCATGTATACGCAACTGGCCGAGGCGCTGGAACAGGCCGATGCAAACTCGGATATTCGCGCCGTACTGCTACAGGGCAGCAGCGAGTGTTTTACCGCCGGCAATGACATCAGCGATTTTCTCGAACAGCCACCCAACGACCTCGACAGCCCACCGTTTCACTTTATGAAAAGCCTGCTCAACTGCCGCAAACCGGTGATCGCCGCCGTGGCTGGAGCGGCGGTGGGCATTGGCACCACGCTGTTGCTGCATTGCGACCTGGTGTATATCAGCCGCAATGCACGCTTGCGCATGCCGTTCGTTAACCTGGGTTTGTGTCCGGAGTTTGGCTCGAGCCTGATCCTGCCGCGGTTGCTGGGGCATGCGAAGGCGGCTGAACTACTGTTGTTGGGCGAGGGGTTCACTGGCGAACAAGCCGCAGTGTGGGGGATTGCCACCGAGGCGTTGGGCAGTGGCGAGGCGGCCTTGGCCAAGGCGCGGGAAATGGCCGAACGTTTTGAAAGCCTGGCGCCGGGGGCGGTGCAGGTCACCAAGCAGTTGATGAAAAGCGTTGATCGCGAGCAGTTGCGGCAGGTGATCGAGGAGGAGGGGGCGTTGTTTACCCAGCGCTTGAGATCGCCGGAGGCGATTGCGGCGTTGTCGGGGTTTATCACCCGGCGATAAAACGGTGTTGGCTGTTCTGGCGCCATCGCGGGCAAGCCCGGCTCCCACAGTTGACCGCATTCCAATGTGGGCCCCACCACTCGGCACCTCGCCCAGGCTCGGTGTGCCTGAAATGCAAAAAGCCCCGTCATTCGCATAACGGGGCTTTTGTTTGCAGCGTGTCAATCAGACCTGCGGGTCGCCCACGTGCAGGATCTTCATGCCATTGGTGCCACCGGTGGTGTGGTAGCTGTCGCCCTTGGTGAGGATGACCCAGTCGCCTTTCTCTACCACGCCGCGCTTGACCAGCTCGTCGATAGCCTTCTGGCTGACTTCGTTCGGTGCCAGCGAAGCCGGGTCGAACGGGATGGTGTACACACCACGGAACAACGCCGCACGGGCCTGGGCTTCGCGGTGAGGGGTAAACGCGTAGATCGGCACCGAGGAACGGATGCGCGACATGATCAGCGGCGTATAGCCACTTTCGGTCAGGGCAATGATCGCCTTCACGCCCGGGAAGTGGTTGGCGGTGTACATGGCGGCCAGGGCGATGCTCTGGTCGCAGCTTTCGAAGACCTTGCCGATGCGGTGGCTGGAGGTCTTGCTGGTCGGATGCTTTTCAGCGCCGACGCAGATGCGCGCCATGGCCTGCACGGCTTCGAGCGGGTACGGGCCGGCGGCACTTTCAGCCGAGAGCATCACGGCGTCGGTGTAGTCGAGCACGGCGTTGGCCACGTCGGACACTTCGGCACGGGTCGGCATCGGGTTCTGGATCATCGACTCCATCATCTGGGTCGCAACGATCACGGCCTTGTTGTGGCGGCGTGCGTGCAGGATGATCTTCTTCTGGATACCGATCAGTTCGGCGTCACCAATTTCCACACCCAGGTCGCCACGGGCAACCATCACGGCGTCGGAGGCCTTGATCAGGCCGTCGAGGGTTTCGTCGTCGGCCACGGCTTCGGCGCGTTCGATCTTCGCCACCAGCCAGGCGGTGCCGCCGGCTTCGTCGCGCAGTTTACGGGCGTATTCCATGTCGGCGGCGTCGCGTGGGAAGGACACAGCGAGGTAGTCGACTTCCATTTCGGCAGCGAGTTTGATGTCGGCCTTGTCTTTTTCAGTCAGGGCTGGCGCCGTCAGGCCACCGCCGCGACGGTTGATACCTTTGTGGTCGGACAGCGGGCCGCCGATGATCACGGTGCAGTGCAGCTCGGTCGGGGTCGCGGTGTCGACGCGCATGACCACGCGGCCATCGTCCAGCAGCAGTTCGTCACCGACGCCGCAATCCTTGACCAAGTCCGGGTAGTCGATACCCACGACGTCCTGGGTGCCTTCGGTCAAAGGGTGGCTGGTGGAGAAGGTGAATTTGTCACCAATCTTCAGCTCGATCCGCTTGTTGGCAAATTTGGCGATACGGATTTTCGGGCCTTGCAGGTCTCCCAGCAGTGCGACGAAGCGGCCATGCTTGGCGGCCAGGTCACGCACCAGCTTGGCGCGAGCCTTGTGCTCGTCCGGGGTGCCGTGGGAGAAGTTCAGACGGGCGACGTCCAAACCAGCCAGAATCAGCTGTTCGAGGACTTCCGGCGAGTTGCTGGCCGGGCCAAGGGTGGCGACGATTTTGGTGCGACGGACGGACATGCACAGACTCCTGAGTTCAAGCGCTGGAGAAGGCTACTATGCTCTTTCGTTGTAGTCATTGTTCGTTTGCACTACTTATCGACGATTGGCTTGTTTTTGCTGCGCTTGACTGGGCAAACATCCTTGAAGATTTTCGACCAGGGGTCGATACACTGCACAAGACAGGAGAACCCCCATGCGAATTTTGCTCGTTGCTGCCCTGGCCGTCAGTGTTGTCGGCTGTACTCGCTGGTCGATGGACCACCATTTGAACAACGCTTACCGTGCCTATGGGGTGGGCGATTGCGCGCGCGTCACCCTGGAGTTGTCCCAGGTGGATCGCGAAAGCCGTACCCGTCGTTATGTGCAACCGGAGGTTTCGATGCTGCGCGGGCAGTGCCTGGAGCGACAGAAACTGTTTGTTGATGCCGCGCAAACCTATCAGTTCATCATCAGCCAATACCCTTCAAGTGAGTACGCCTATCGCGCCCGTGCGCGGCTCGATACCTTGCAGCAACTGGGGCATTTCCCGAGTGCAGCCGCCGTAAAACCACGGCCTGCATCTTTGTAATGAAATTTGTCATTTTAGAGCTGGCCCGTCGCCAGTCCTGGGCTATTCTTTGAATGTTCGTTTGTACAAGTTTCTATTCGAACGGATGCAGGGCCTGGATTCGGCAGCTGTCTGGTGACAAACGGTACCGTTGTCACACCGAGATCCAGGGAGAGCGAGCGACTGCTCGTTCCGAATCACTGGCACGGCCAGACTCTTGGCCATTGGATGGCGACTTCATCATGTTTACCGAGCGACGGATCGAACGGCATCAACTGCCTTATTTTTTGCAGGTGTTCAATCGTGTTACCGACAAGCCGATTGGGTTCTTGGGCAATGTGTCTGAAAATGGGCTGATGCTGATCAGCCAATTACCCATGATGGTCGATGTGGATTTTCAGCTGTGCTTGAAAATTCCGGTGGCTCAAGGTGAATTCCAGACGATTGATCTGACGGCGACCTGCTTGTGGAGCCATGAAGATGTCAACCCGCAGCATTACGATTCCGGGTTCACGGTGCATCAGCCACCCGAAGCGTATGGGCAATTGATCAACGCGCTGGTGCAGTACTTCAGCTTTGATCCCCAGCAGGCCTCCGTCTGAATGCAGGCAATTTAGAACGCACCGGCTTTTTTCCACCCCAGGTAGCGCGTCACCAGTGTGGCGCCCAGTTCCGACGGCAACGTATCCAATACTGCAAGCCCATGGGCGGTCAAACGATCATGGAGTTGATTGCGGGTGTTGAGGTAATCAACCGTGCCACTGTAAGCCAGGGCTTCGGGCAAGGTCTGCAAGGGGGCTTGGCGTAACTGGTCAAGGATTTCCTCTCGCAGGCTTGCCACAAGTACCCGATGTTGCCGGCCAATACGTTTGGCGGCGGTCATCAGCGCTTCATCATCCTCATCTCGCAGGTTGGTGACGATGATCACCAGTGCCCGGCGCTTTTGACGCGCCAGTAATTGGCTGGCGGCAGCCTGGTAGTCAGCGGTTCTACGGGTGGTGTCCAGGTCGTAGACCGCATTGAGCAAGCTGTTCAATTGGCCACTGCCCTTGACCGGCTTGAGGTAGCGCGGCTGGTCGCTGGCGAAGGTGCACATCCCTACGGCATCGCCCTGGCGCAAGGCGACATAACTGAGCAGCAGGCAGGCGTTGAGGGCGTGGTCGAAATGGGACAGTTCATCATCCTGGCTACGCATGCGCTGGCCGCAATCGAGCATGAACACGATTTGCTGGTCGCGCTCATCCTGGTATTCACGGGCAATCGGCGTGCGTTGGCGAGCGGTGGCCTTCCAGTCGATCTGGCGCAGGCTGTCACCTTCACGAAACTCGCGCAGTTGATGAAATTCCAGGCCCAACCCTCGCCGCTGATGTTGGCGCACGCCCAGTTGGCTCAGCCAGTTATCCACACCCAGCAACTGCGCGCCGTATAAACGGGCGAAATCCGGGTAAACCCGGGTGGCATCATGGGTTTCGACGAGTCTGCGCGCCGACCACAGCCCCAATGGGCTGGGCAGCAGCAGTTCGCAGCGACTGAAGCTGAAATGCCCGCGGCGCAAGGGGCGAACGCGATAGCCCAGCTCAGCACGTTCGCCGGGGCGCAGTTGGATGGATTGGGGCTGGTTATCCACACTCAGGCCGTCAGGCACGTGGTCGAACACCCCTACGGTCAGTGGTTGAGGATAGTCATGCTCCAGGCACAGGCGCACCTCTTCCCAGCGCCCCAGCGCCAGGCTGCCGGGCAGTTTCCTGGTTACGCGCGCCGAGGGCCGGCGGTGCAAGCGTGCCGCATCCAGCGTCGCCAATAGCAGCAGGGCCAGAAGCAGGCCCCAAGCGATGGAATGCAAGGTTTGAGGTAGCTTGACCTGCAGCGCCATCGAAGCGCCCAACAGGGTGTTCAGGCCAAGTAGCACACCCAGCCAGATCAGCAACAGACGGGTCGGCTTCATGGCTGCGTCATTGCCTTGGTGCAGCAATCTGGTCAAGTAGCTGCTGGAGCACCTGGTCAACTTCCAGGCCGTCGATGTCCAGTTCCGGCGCAATGCGCACCCGGTGACGCAGCACTGCCAGCGCACAGCCCTTGATGTCATCGGGCGTCACGAACTCGCCACCGCGCAATAGCGCCCGGGCGCGGGCGCCGCGTACCAGGGCGATGGAGGCCCTGGGACCGGCGCCGATGGTCAGCCCCGGCCAACTGCGTGTGGCCCGCGCCAGCCGCACCGCGTAGTCGAGTACCTGTTCATCCAGGGGCAGTGCGCTGGCAATTTCCTGCATCAGCACCACGTCCTCGGCTTGCAGCACGGTGCGCAAAGGCTGTACATCCAGCATGTCGGCCCTGGACGAGCGGGTCACTTCGCGGACCATCTCCAGTTCCTGCCGGGCGTCGGGGTAGCCCATGCGCACCTTGAGCATAAACCGGTCCAGCTCGGCCTCGGGCAGCGGGTAGGTGCCTTCCTGCTCGATGGGGTTCTGGGTCGCCAGCACCATGAAGGGCTGGCCGATGGGCAACGCCTCGCCCTCCAGGGTAACCTGGCGCTCCTGCATGGCTTCGAGCAGTGCCGCCTGGGTCTTGGCCGGGGCACGGTTGATTTCATCGGCCAGCAACAGGTGGGTGAACAGCGGCCCCTTGCGCAGCTTGAACTGTTCGGTCTGCAGGTCGTACACCGCATGGCCGGTGACATCGCTGGGCATCAGGTCCGGGGTGAACTGGATACGTGCGAAATCACCGCCAAAGCAACGGGCCAGGGCACGTACCAGCAAGGTCTTGCCCAGGCCTGGCACGCCTTCGAGCAGGACGTGACCACCTGCGATCAAGGCGGTGAGCACGTCGTCAATCACCTGGTCCTGGCCTATCACGGCCTTGCGTAATTCCACACGCAGGGCCTGGGCCTGCTGGCTGGCATGTCCAAGGTTGTCTGCGGTCAGGGGGGTGGCCATTGGAGAGTCGCTCATAAGGCATTCCTGAGGGTTTGCAGGCACGCTACCTGTCGGCTGAAATCGGCATTGGAGAGCCGTTTCAGCGCAAGTGGTTCAAGCGCCTGGCTGATGATATGGGAAGGTTGCCGTGTCAAGTGTTCCAGCACCTGCCGTTGCTCTGCGCTGTCGAGGTGTTCAAAGCCTGGGTGGCGTCGCCGGGCGGCGCGCAGGAGGTCGAGTTGCAAGGCTTGCAGCAAGGTGCCCTGGCCGCTGCGGCGTAGCAGGAAATCGGCACTGGCCTTCAAGTGTTCCTGTAATTGCCGACGAGCCTTGGGCGCTGGTGCCTGGACCGGGCCGTGGCGCATGCCAGCGTGCCACAGCGCCAGGGCAACCAATGCTGCGAGAGCGACGAGGGCCTGGGGGAAAAAACGCAGCAACAGGGTAAACAGATCGTCCACGTCACTGTTGAACAACAAGGTTACCTGGGTGCCCTGGTTCAGGTACCAGAGCAGCCAGGCGTTATCGTGGTTGCCGATGCCAGGGGTTTTCCACAGGTCGCTATCGGTCATCACCGTGACACGGCCTTGCCCCAGGTTCAGCTGCATCAGGTGGCTGGACTGCGCGCTGTTGGCAGAGAACTGTGCCAGGTGCCTGGGGTCGATGAGGTTGAAGTCGGTGTCAAAACTGAAATACGCAGGGGCGGTTTCGTTGTCGACATAGAGTTTGGTCAGGTCCGGTGCCGGCTTTTTACGAGGCCGTGGCGGTTCATCGAAGGTTTCGCTCAAGGTTTGGCGGATATTGAGGCGATCAAGCAACAGATCGCCACTTTTGCCGGTTTCTTCGTCCCACAAGGCCTCGGCGACCAGCAGCAGGTGGCCCCCGGCTTTGGCCCACTGCAGCAGTTGCTCGACCTGGCGTGGAGTCATGTTGCTGCGTTCCCCCAGCAGCAACAGGCTATGGCCTTTGGCGGGCAGGTCGGCAAGGTGTTCAAGACCGTTGGCATGCTCCACCGTGAGGCCTTGCTTGTGCAGGAAATGCTCGGCAGCCAGATAGGGGTTGGCCCGTGCAACCGGCGATGGGCCGCGATCCACCACTTCGTCGTAGGGAATTGCCTTGTGCCAGGCATACACGCCGCCCATGCCCAGCAGGCACGCCAGCAGCAGCGCCACCCACACCAGCGGGCGGTTCATTGGCTCGCTCCGTCGCTGAACAGTGCACGCCAGTCGTCGCACAGCTTCTGCTGGGCAGAGGAGGGAGGCAGGCGATGGCCATAGGCGAGGTTTTGCCAGTGCCGCGTCAGTTCGTCACTGAATGCCAGTAACTGCGGCTGCTGCAAGCGATGCACGTGCTCCAGCACCTGGCCTTCGGTGTCGGCGCTTTTCAGCGGCAGGTTGTATTCGTGCAATAGCCGGCTGAGCAGGCCGCGATACAGCAGGCCGAGGGCTTCCCGTGGCTGGGTGGGCCATAGCTGTTCGGCGGCGCCGGCAAGGTCATCGGGCAATGTGTCGGTGCCCAATTCCAAGCCGAACAGCTGGGTGGGCATGGCACTGGCCGTTTTCGGGCGAGGCCGTCGGCTGCGACTGACAAAGGTGCGCAACCATTCGCGGTAACGCCACATCACTAGGGCCAGCCCGCCAATCACCAGGCTCCATAGCAGTATTTCCAAGGCTTTAGCGACGTGCTTGAAGGCATCGCTGTTGAGGTTGTCGAGCAAGGCCTGGAGCCAGCGGGGTAGTTTGCCATCGCCATGGCCTTGGTTTCCAACCGGCGCCTTTTCCTTGCCAAACCGGTAGCGTGTGACGGTTTCCGGGTTCTTGAACGGTGGCTTTTCCAACACCGCTTTGATGGATTGGCTGGCGGCCTGGGTACTAAGCGGTTTGGGACCAGGCGGTTCCTGCGCCATGGCAGATGGGCTGAGCTGTAGCAGTGTCAGGCCCACGACCAGTAACAATGCTGGCGCAACACTGCTCAGGCGCTGGCGCAAGCGTCGGAATACCAACTCCAGGTCCCAGGCCTCCAGGACCGTACGCCGATTGAGGTACAGGCTGAAACCGCAGGCGACGTAGATGGGTTCCCAGAACACCAGCACCATGGCATAGAACGCGTTGCCCAGATGTTCCAGCCATAGCACGTCCGAGCCCGTTGCCAAGGCCATCCGTTGCCAATCCCAGTCCAGTTCCACGTTTTGCGGAATGAACAGATAGAACAGGGCCAAGGCGCCGAACCACAGGCCGATTTCCAGGTGTACGCCGATGATCGTCAGCCAGCGTGCGGCCCCGGCATTGCGTTGCAGTAATACCCCCAGGCGCTGTTGGCGCCCATGACCATCGAGGCCTTCAAGTTGGCTCACCGGCAGGGTAAAGCTGCGACTCAGGCTCAGTCGCCGCCAGGTCAGGCTGGCGAACAATTGCCCCTTCAGCAGGTGCGGCCAATCGCGAACGGCCTGTTTGAGGCTTGGTGTTTCGCCAAACAGGGCCTTGGACAGGATGTACAGCGGCAAGCGGTCAAAGGCCGGCTTGAGCCACCAGAACAGGAACATCGCCAGCGACGGGTAACGCCACAGCAGCACAGTGAGCACCATAAATACCGGCAGGCTTACCAGTGCCCAACTGCCCATCAGCAAGAGGCGGTGTTGCCTGGCCATCAACACACCCAGGTCCATGGCTTCCCAGGCGGTACGCGGGCGAATCATCACACTGGAGTCAGTCAGGCGCATGATGAGTCCGCCCGGCGAATATCAGGTAGGCGGCCACCAGCAGCCAGAGCGCGGCGCCCACCAGGTATTTGATCCAGGGGGCAATGCTGGTGGTGGAGGACCAGTAGGCTTCGATAAACGCAGCGATGAGCAGGAGCATCATGACACCGCAGAGCATTCGCACACTTTTACGGGCCGCCAGGCGTAGGGCCTCGCCGCGTGCCAATCGCCCCGGCGCGACCAGTGACCAGCCCAATTGCAGGCCCGCGGCACCGGCCAGGGTGATGGCGGTGAGCTCGAATGCGCCATGGCCAATGGCAAATGACCAGAAGGTCTGGCCATAGCCAATATCCGTAAGGTGCCCGGAGACCGCGCCGATGACCAAGCCGTTGAAAATCAGGAAGAACACGCTGCCCAGACCGAACAGCAGGCCGGCCGCAAACGTCTGGAAGGCGATGCCGATGTTGTGCATCACGTAGTAGCCAAACATCATCCAGTCTTCGCTGGCGGCCCGCTCGGCGGCCCGGCCCAGGCGGCTGGCCTGGGGGTCGTACATGCCCTGCATCTCAGCTACTTGTTGGGGGCTGACGATGCTGTAGATAAGGTCGGGAAACAGGTAGACCAGCAGCGCTATCCCCACCAGGCTGCCAAAAAACAGCAGGCCGGCGATCAGCACGAAGCGCCACTGCTGGCGTACCAGGCGTGGGAAGTCGGCGAGGATGAACGCCAGCACGTTTGCCGGCAGCTGGCTGCGATGGCGGTACAGTTGTTGGTGGCCGCGCAGCGCCAGTTGTTGCAGCGGGTCTACCAGGTAGCTGCTGTAGCCGCGCTCCTGGGCCAGGGCCAGGTGCTGGCACAGGCGCCGGTATTGATGGGGGAAGCCCGCGACATCGGCGGCCTTGGCTTTGCCTTGCTCCAGTTGCTTGAGCTGTTCGGCGAAGGCTTGCCATTGTGGCTGGTGGCGGCTTTCAAAAAGGCTCTGCTTCATGTCGGCCCCAACAAGCCACGGGCCACACCGTTGAGTTGCTCCACGGCGCGGGCCGGGGGTACTTGCAGGGGCTCGGCGAGGATCGCGGCCAGCTCATGCACCCGTTCGGCAGAGAGCTCGGCCTGGCGCTCGGCGAAACCGAGGATGGCCCGCTGTTCGCTAAGTTGCAGTGCGAAGGGCAGGCGCAGCGCGGAGGCTTGAGGGATTCGCGGGCGTAACAGCGGCAGTTCGCGGTAGACCACCAGCGTGCCCGCGGCCAGGTCGCCAAGCCGCTTGAAATGCGGGTGTTGCAGGCAACTGATCGCACCGAGGAAGTAACCGAAGGGCAGCATGTCGACAAAGCGTAAAAGGTTGCGGATCAACGACCCCGACCAGCCAATGGGCGTGCCGTCGTCCTGTACCACCCGCAGGCCCATCACCTGTTTGCCCGGGGAGCAACCCTGGTTGAGCACTTCGAACAGCACCATGTACCACCAGCTCACCACAAACAGCAGCAGCGAGCCTAGCCCGACGCCAATGTTGCCAAGCAGCGCCAGGGGCACCAGCAGGATACCCATGATGATCCCACGTACACCCAAGTCGAAAGCAAAGGCCAATGCCCGAGGCGGCAGGCCGGCAGGACGCAAGGGCAGGTCGATGCCTTCCGGCGTCTCGATCTGGTAGTGGGTATCCAGGGGTGTTGATGCCATTGCGGTCCTTTGCATTACGACTAAGAGACACGGATGCTAGCAGTGTCGACGGTGGAAGCAACCCTTCAAGGTTTTACTGGGTATTTATACAGTAAAGGTATCGCTGGCCCCGAGCGCCTTGCAGCGCCTAGACTTTGTCGGTCTTCAGCACAGGAATAGCCCGTGACCTCGATTTTCTGGTACGACTATGAAACCACCGGTATCAACCCGCGTAATGATCGCCCGCTTCAGGTAGCCGGTATCCGCACTGACCTGGACCTCAACGAGGTCGGTGCGCCGATCAACCTTTATTGCCAGCCCAGCGACGATATCCTGCCCCACCCGGCTGCGTGCGCGATCACGGGGATTACCCCGGGTGTTCTTGCGCAGAAGGGCCTTGCCGAAGCCGACTTCATGACCCGGGTGCACGCCGAGCTGGCGGCGCCAGGCACCTGCGGCGCCGGCTACAATACCCTGCGATTTGACGATGAAATGACGCGCTACAGCTTGTATCGCAACTTTTTCGATCCTTATGCGCGGGAATGGCAGGGCGGCAACAGCCGCTGGGACTTGATCGATGTGATGCGTACGGCCTATGCACTGCGGCCCGAGGGCATTACCTGGCCAGAGCAAGACGGGCGCGTGACGCTCAAGCTCGAGCGGTTGACCGAAGCAAACGGTATCGAGCATGGCCAGGCCCACGATGCGTTATCTGATGTGCGAGCGACTATCGCCCTGGCGCGGTTGGTCCGGGAGAAACAGCCCAAGCTATATGAATGGTTGTTTCAACTGCGCAGCAAGCAGCGGGTCATGGACCAGGTGCGATTGCTGCAACCGATGGTGCATATCTCCGGGCGCTTTTCTGCCGAGCGCCATTACCTGGGGGTGGTGTTGCCCCTGGCCTGGCACCCGCGCAATCGCAATGCCTTGATTGTCTGCGACCTGGGGCTCGACCCACAGGGGTTGCTGGATCTGGACGCCGAGACCCTGCGCGAGCGCCTTTACACGCGCCGTGGTGAGTTGGCCGAAGGTGAACTGCCGGTGCCTCTCAAGTTGTTGCATATCAACCGCTGCCCGGTGGTCGCGCCGTTGAAGGTGCTGCGCCCGCAAGATCGCGAGCGTCTGCAATTGGATATGGATACTTTTCAGGCACGGGCGCTGCGGCTAACTGACGCACAAGCAGTTTGGCGTGACAAGTTGGCGGCCATTTACGCCGAGGAAGACTTTGCGGCGAACCAAGACCCGGAGCAGCAGCTCTACGATGGCTTTATTGGCGACCGTGACCGGCGTTTATGTGAACAAGTTCGCATGGCAGAGCCCGCGCAGTTAGCGCGCCAGCAGTGGCCGTTCGATGATCATCGTTTGCCGGAATTATTATTTCGCTACCGCGCACGTAACTTTCCTGAAACCTTGAACAATGAGGAGCAACAGCGCTGGAAACTTTTCTGTCAGCAACGCTTGTCGGATCCGCAGTGGGGAGCACCGAATACCTTGCTGGCATTTAAGCAGGCGCGTGAGGAGTTGGCAGTTAGTGCTACATCGTTTCAGTGTGGGGTACTCGAGCAATGGCAGGACTATGCCGACTCTTTAGCCGCTCGACTGAATCTGTAGGTGGATAACTACAGAATATCCTGACAATAAAAAACGCCAGCAAGCTGGCGTTTTTAATGTGTTGCGTATCGGTCGAAGGTCTGAGCAGGCTTAGCCCAGCAGGGTAGCCCAACCTTCAACCACATCACCGCCCCACTTGGCTTTCCACTCTTTCAGAGTCTTGTGGTTGCCACCTTTGGTTTCAATCACTTCACCGTTGTGCGGGTTTTTGTACTGCTTGACCTTGCGAGCACGCTTGGTGCCGGTAGTTTTCACAGCGCCGCGTGGTGCTTTAACTTTCGACTCTGGATCCAGCAGCGCGATGATGTCACGCAGGGATTTGGAGTATTCACCCATCAGGGTGCGCAATTTGCCTTCGAATTCCAGCTCGGTTTGCAGCTTGTCGTCTTGGGACAGGTTCTTCAAACGAGCTTGCAGCTCTTTGATGGCTTCTTCGGTGGCGCGGTATTCGTTGATCAGTGACATGTGGACTACCTTATGTAGAACGCTGATTGGCAGGGTGAGTGGCCCAATAATAGTCAGGCAATTTCGCCAAGTAAACATTTAAGACGGTATTTGTGTGAATTACATTGAATGTTTGTGGCAAAGCGATGCAAACGAGTTAATTAATAGGCGCTGGGCAGAAAGATAATCGCGTTAATTTCCTGTTAACTGCTCGAGTTTGCCTTATACGATCAAACAGCGGTGGTAAAAACCTTACGCGAATAAGGGGTGTTGCCAGAGCCAGCACCGCGAATAAGGCGTCAGGAATACTGCAGTTTTTCTGCGCAATCGCTAGAATAGCGGCCTTTGCGAAGTTCTGGAGTTTCCCCCTAATGCGCACTTTTCGGCTGGTGATTGCTTGCCCGGACCGGGTTGGCATCGTTGCCAAGGTCAGTAACTTTCTGGCTTCCCACAATGGTTGGATCACCGAGGCGAGCCATCACTCGGACGATCTCAGCGGTTGGTTTTTCATGCGTCACGAAATTCGTGCCGATACACTGCCCTTTGGCCTGGAAGCCTTCCGCGAGGCGTTTGCGCCGATCGCCGAAGAGTTTTCGATGACCTGGCACATCACCGACACGGAGCAGAAGAAGCGTGTGGTGCTGATGGCCAGCCGCGAATCCCACTGCCTGGCGGACCTGCTGCACCGTTGGCACAGCGATGAGCTGGACTGCGAGATTGCCTGCGTGATCTCCAACCATGACGACCTGCGCAGCATGGTCGAATGGCATGGCATCCCGTACTACCACGTGCCGGTCAATCCCCAGGACAAGGAGCCTGCGTTCGCCGAGGTATCGCGCCTGGTCAAGCAGCACGACGCAGACGTGGTAGTGCTGGCGCGCTACATGCAGATCCTGCCGCCGGAACTGTGCCGTGAATACGCCGGCAAGGTGATCAATATTCATCACAGCTTCCTGCCGTCGTTTGTCGGGGCCAAGCCCTATCACCAGGCTTCCCTGCGCGGCGTGAAGTTGATTGGCGCGACCTGCCACTACGTCACTGAAGAGCTGGATGCCGGCCCGATCATCGAACAGGACGTGGTACGCGTCAGCCACAGCGACAGTATCGAAGACATGGTGCGTTTCGGCCGTGACGTCGAGAAGATGGTGCTGGCCCGTGGCCTGCGTTATCACCTGGAAGATCGCGTGTTGGTGCATGGCAACAAGACCGTGGTGTTCTGATCAGCCCGTTGGGTTGAATAGTTGAATAAGAAAGGGCCTGGGGGTACAACTCCCTAGGCCCTTTTTATTTGTAGGACACCCACATGACCGACCCCCTCGATAAAGCCACCTCCAGGGCGCCCGCTACCTTGGGCGAGGGCTGTCTGAGTCGCTACGACCCGGATGCGCTGGATGCCGAGGATGGTACTGATTTCCCCGGGGCTGCCCGCTTGTGGGAACAGCTGCAGCAGGACGAACCTTGCGTGCCCCCCGAAAAAGACGTTTGAGCAGTGGTTTGCCGACCATTAATAGAAACACCGGTGCGCCGGCCAGCAGGTAGAAGTAATAGGTCACCGCCCGCCAGATCAGAATCGCCGCCGCGGCCGTGGTTTTGCCTACCATGGGCGCCAACAGTGCCGCCGAGGTCAGCTCGGCCGCCCCGGCCCCGCCCGGCAACAGGCTGAATTGCCCCGCCGTCAATGCCAGCATCTGGATCAGGAAGCTCCAGGCCCACTGCACATCGCCGCCCAGGCCACGCAGCGCCAGGTACAACACGCTGTAGCGCAATAACCAATGCAGGCTGGTCAGCGCAAACACTCGTAACAGCGTGTGCCAAGGCAATTTCAGGGTTTGGGTAAAGGCTGCGAGAAAGCGCAGTAACTTGCGCGCCCAGCGTCGGCGGGTGCTGGCGCGTACTTTCAGGGTCTTGAGCGCCAAGCCCGTAAGGCGAATCAGGCGGCGATGAAAACGCACGACCAGCCAGCCGCTGATGATCCCGCCGACCATCGATACCGCGCTGAGCCCCAGCAGCCACTCCATTCGTGGGTTGAGGCTATGGAACAGCGCATACAAGAGAATGCCCGCCAGCGCGCAGAGAAAAAACAGCAAGTCGCTCAACTGGTCCATGGCAAACACCGCACTGCCATGGGCAGGACGTATGCCATTGCGCGCCAGCAGCGCCATCAGTGTCAGGGGGCCACCGCTGCCCCCGGGCGTAGCGCACATTGCGAACTCGGTGGAGATCACCACGCCAAGGCTTTTGAGCGGCCCCAACTGGCCGCGCTGCTCGCCGAGCAGCAGACGGATGCGCAGGCTGTTGATCAGCCAGCAGCCGATAATCATGGCAAACATCCCCAGCAATTGGGGCAAGGGGAACTGCCGCAGGCGCAACAGGGTTTCTCCGCCGCCCAGCCAAACGGGAATCACCAGCGCGATGAGCAGGGCCAGCAATAACCAGATCAGCCTGCTCATGGCTGCGTCGCCAGCCAGGCGGCCTTGGTCTGTGGAGTGCGCCCAGCATTGAGCAGGCGTTGCAGAGTTTGTAGCCAGGCACGACGAGAAAACTCGTGGCGCATGTCCACCGGGTGCAGCCCCAACCGGATCACCGGGGCGGTCTGCCAGCGCTGCTCCCGTTGGTCGCTGAGGACTTTGGACAGGCCGCGGCGCCATGCGCTGCGGGCGCTCCAGACCAGGCCTGGGGCGTCGATGCGCGTGAAGTCAGGCAGTCGATAAAGATGCTGCGGGTCGCTGGTGTAACTCAGCGGCAACTGGCGCAATGCCTGGCGGGTGCCGTCGCTCATCAACCAGGCGGGGGCGACAAACCCGTGCAGCGGCCAGTCATTGCGCTGGAATATCTCGATGCCGGCAGTAAGCCGCTTTAAGGCTTCGGCCTGGGACAACTGGTAAAACTCGCCTTCATGGGTATAGATGCGCCGCATGAACCAGTCTTTTGGTGTACGTGGCCTGGGCTGGTCGTCGCAATGATAGTAGCCGTGCAAGGTCAGTTCATCGCCCTTGGCCACGCGGCTGTCGAGCAAGCGGCGAAAGTCGGCGTGGGCGGCCAGGTCGTCATGGTGATGGAAGTCCGGCACCACCAGCCAGGTGATGGGCACGTTGCCCAGCGCATCCACGGCCTGGACAAACGGGCGATAGTCAGCCCAGGTGCTCGGTGCTACATCGTGCAACACCAGCATGACCGAACGCTCAGCCATGGGCGAGCATCGGTTTGTGCGTGCCCAGCACGGCGTGATAATGGCCCAGCAGGCTATCGACTACGGTGTCCCACGCATAATGCTGCTCAACGTGCTGCCGCGCCTGGGCGCCCAGGCGTCGGCTGTCGGCACCGAACAGTTCGCGCACCGCATCAGCCATCGCCTTGGGGTTGTTGGGCGCACACAGCAGGCCACAGCGCTCGTCGACAATTTCAGTGAAGGCCCCGGCCGCAACGGCGACGACCGGGATGCCACAGGCCATGGCTTCCAGAATCACCAGGCCGAAAGTTTCCTGGTCGCCGCCATGCAGCAAGGCGTCGGCGCTGGCCATCAGCCGGGCGACATGCTGGGCAGGGCGGAATCCATCGACCACGGTGACATTATCCGGCACGTTGACCGGCATGCCCGAGCCCACCAGCAGCAAGTGGTAGCCGTCGCCCAGGCGCTTCATGCAATTGAGCAGCACCGGCAGGTTTTTCTCCTTGGAACCGCGTCCGGCGAAGATCAACAATCGGGTGTCTTCGCCAATCCCCAGCTCGGCGCGCAGGCCAGGGTCGCGCACGTCGGGGGTGAAGGTTTGCAGGTCCACCCCCAGCGGTTGGACGAAGACATTTCTGACCCCGAGGCCGGTGAGTTTGTCGGCCATCACCTTACTGGGGGCCAGTACCCGATCGAAATTCCCGTAGAGCTTGCTGACATAGGCCTCGACGTTGGGCGTAAACCAGGGCCCCATGCGGTTGCTTACCAGCAGCGGCAGGTCGGAGTGGTAAAAGCCGATCACCGGCACGTCCAGCTGGCGCCGGGCATCGAGCGCGGCCCAGGCGGTGAGGTAGGGATCGCCGACTTCGATAAGATCGGGCTGTAGATCGTGCAGTACATTTCGCCAGGGCGCCAAGCGGAGGGGGAAGCGATAGCCCTTGCCAAAGGGCAGGGCAGGAGCCGGCACCTTGAAGATCCCATCGTGCTCGCTCAAGTGCGCGCCAGGCACCAGCAGGCTGTGGCGAATCCCAGGCTTGAGCGCCAGGCGTCGGTGCTTGGCGTCGAGATAGGTGCGTACGCCGCCACTCGCCGGGGCGTAGAACATGGTTATGTCAGCGATATGCACGATAAACATCCCTCCGATCCATTGCTCTCATTAACGTGGACCTGAGACGCGCAGAGATGTTCGATTGGGATTGATGCCTTGAGGTATGTTCAAGCATTGAAAATGCTGGCAAATGTGGGAGGGGGACGCAGCTGGACCCTGTGGGAGGGGGCTTGCTCCCGATGGCGGCCTGTCGGTGTACATATCTATTCCTGCGATAACCGCCACCTTAACCAGCCGTTACCTGAATACCGCATATGTACCCGGCCTGATCCACCATTCTAGTCGCCTGTCAGGCCGCCATCGGGAGCAAGCCCCCTCCCACAAGGTTCAGCGGCGTACCCGGAGTTGTGTAGTCGAGTCGTCGCACTGCCTCCCACATTTTGACTGAGTACCGCCAGGCCCCTCTGTCTATCAGATACGGAAGCTGCCCACCAATTGCTTCAGGCGTGACGCTTGCCGTTCCAGGTCCGAGCAGGCGCGCAGTGTCGATTGCAGGTTTTCCACGCCTTCCTGGTTGAGGGTGTTGATCTCGGTGATGTCCATATTGATCGACTCCACCACCGACGTCTGTTCTTCGGTAGCAGTGGCGACCGACTGGTTCATGCCGTCGATCTCGCCAATACGCTGGGTCACGCTGTTCAAGCGCTCGCCGGCCAGGTTGGCGATTTCCACGCTGTCCAGGCTGTGGCGTTGGCTTTCACTCATGGTGCTCACCGAGTCTCTTGCGCCGACCTGCAGCTCCTCAATCATCTTCTGCACCTGTTGCGCCGACTCCTGGGTGCGGTGGGCCAGGTTGCGCACTTCATCGGCCACTACCGCAAAGCCGCGTCCGGCCTCTCCGGCGCGTGCCGCTTCAATGGCCGCGTTGAGCGCCAGCAGGTTGGTTTGCTGGGAAATGCTGGTGATCACTTCAAGAATCTGACCGATATTCACGGTTTTGCTATTAAGTGCTTCGATATTGCTGCTCGAGGCGCTGATCATGCTCGATAGCTGTGTCATCGCCTTGATATTGCGTTCAACCACCTGCTGGCCGTCTTCGGCCAAGTGGCGCGCATCGCTGGCCTGGTTGGAGGCTTGGGCGGCGTTGCGGGCGATCTCCTGGGCGGCGGCACCGAGTTGATTGATGGCGGCGGCGACGCTGTTGGTGCGGTTGGCCTGCTCGTCGGAGTTGACCATCGACGAATTGGAGGCGCTGACCACGCGCAGCGCCACTTCATTGACCTGTTCGGTGGCCGAAGACACTTCGCGAATCGAAGTATGGATACGCTCGACGAAGCTGTTGAAGGCATTGCCGAGGGTGCCGAACTCGTCGTTGTTCTGGATGACCAGGCGTCGGGTCAGGTCGCCCTCGCCGTCGGCGATGTCTTGCATGGCGCGGGTCATCAGGTGCAGCGGTTGCAGCAAGACACGGATCAACATGCCCAGCAGGGCGATGATGATCACCACCGCAATGATCGTGGCGATCACGGCCGAGGTGCGAAATTCACTGAGCATGGCGAACGACTTGGCTTTATCCACCGACACACCCAGGTACCAGTTCACCGATGGCAGGCCCTTGATCGGGGTGAAGGTCACGATGTTGGTTTTGCCGTTGGCTTGTACTTCGCTGAAGTCGCCGCTGATCTTCGGCGTGTCCTTTGGATACACGTCAGCCAGGGTCTTCATCACCAGGGTCTTGTCCGGGTGCACCAGCACTTTGCCGTCGGCACTGACCAGGAACGCATAGCCCATGCCGCCGAAGTCCAGCGCACCGATGTTATCCACCAGGGTTTGCAGACTGAGGTCGCCGCCTACCACGCCGATGCTCTGGCCGGCCTTGGCGCTGGGGGTGGCTACAGAAATGATCAGTTGACCGGTGGCCGCGTCGATATAGGGTTCGGTCAGGGTTGAGCCGTTGCTGGCCTGGGCGCCCTTGTACCAGGGGCGAACACGCGGATCGAAGCCGTCGGGCATCTTTGTATCAGGGCGGATGGTGAAAGTGCCCTGGCTGTCGCCGACGTAGGTTGCCATGAATGAAGAGGTCAGCGCTTTCTGTTCCAGCAGGCTGGCGACCACGGACGGTTCTGGGTTGATGGCAATATTTTGTGCTGCGTTTTCCACCAGCGCGATACGCCCGGTGAGCCAGGTCTGGATATTGCCGGCGGTGACGTCGCCCATTTCATGCAGGTAGTTATTGAGGTCGTCGCGAATCGCATTGCGTTGCAGGTAGTCGTTGTAGAGGGTGAACAACGCGAAGGCGGCGATGACGATAAGGGAGGCTGCAAGCAGGATTTTGTGGCTGAAGCGCAGATTTTTATTCATGGCTTGTAGGGTCCGCTAAGGTCTTAATATCCGAGGCGCTTCCTGGACGGGAGGCGCAAAATGGCAGCGTCAAAAAAGGTGTGGTATTTCTGGTGATAGCTCCGTCGGTCCATATCGGAATTATCTGACCATTTTTTAGTCTTTGTCGGGCTTACATCTGTCTATATCGACCTTGCGGCACTAAAGATTAACCATAGGTGACGAAATGCCTGACTCCACACAACTGCTTATCGGTGCCGGCCCAGACGGCCAGCCCATCGCCCAGTCCATGCGCCTGGCCAACCGTCATGGGTTGATCGCCGGCGCCACGGGCACCGGCAAGACCGTCACCTTGCAGCGCCTGGCCGAAGCCTTCAGTGATGCGGGTGTGGCGGTGTTCGCCGCCGACATCAAGGGCGACCTTTGCGGCCTGGGCGCCGCTGCCAATCCGCAGGGCAAAGTCGCCGAGCGGATTGCCGGCATGCCATTCCTTGACTACAAGGCCCAGGCGTACCCCGTTACCCTATGGGATATCCATGGCCAGTCCGGTCATCCGCTGCGTACCACCATCAGCGAAATGGGCCCGTTATTGCTTGGCAGCCTGCTGGAACTCACCGACAGCCAGCAATCGGCGCTCTACGCGGCCTTCAAGGTGGCGGACCGCGAAGGCCTGTTGCTGCTGGACCTCAAGGACCTCAAGGCGCTCCTTAACCACCTGCGTTACCACCCGGAACTGCTGGGCGAAGACGCGGCATTGATGACCACGGGTTCCAGCCAGGCGCTGTTGCGGCGCCTGGCGGTATTGGAGCAGCAAGGCGCTGAAGCCCTGTTTGGCGAGCCTGCCCTGCAACTCGAAGATATTCTGCAGCCCGCCAGCGATGGCCGTGGGCGCATCCACCTGTTGGACGCCAGCCGCCTGGTGCATGAAGCGCCCAAGGTGTACGCGACCTTCCTATTGTGGCTGCTGGCCGAGTTGTTCGAACAGTTGCCGGAGCGCGGCGATGCTGAAAAGCCGCTGTTGGCGCTGTTTTTCGACGAGGCCCATTTGTTGTTCGCCGATACGCCCAGAGCCTTGCAGGAGCGCCTGGAGCAAGTGGTGCGCTTGATCCGCTCCAAAGGTGTCGGCGTGTACTTCGTCACCCAATCGCCGGGCGACCTGCCTGATACGGTGCTGGCGCAACTGGGCCTGCGTATCCAGCACGGTTTGCGCGCCTTTACCGCAAAAGAACAGAAATCCCTGCGGGCGGTGGCGGATGGTTTTCGGCCCAACCCGGCGTTCGATAGCTTGTCGGTACTGACAGAACTGGGCACCGGTGAGGCGTTGGTGGGCACCTTGCAGGAAAAAGGCACGCCAGAAGTCGTCCAGCGTGTGTTGGTTGCCCCCCCGCAATCGCGGATCGGGCCGCTCAGCGAAGCCGAACGTGCGGCCTTGGTCGCCAGTTCGCCGCTGCTGGGTCGCTATGACAAGCCGGTTGATCGTGAGTCGGCCTATGAAGTGCTGATGGCGCGCAAGGAACTTGGGCCTACTGGCGAGACTGCACCGACCGCCGAAGAACCGAGCTTTACCGACAAGGCCGGTGCATTCCTCGGCACCACCGCAGGCAAGGCGTTGAAGTCAGCGATGCAGCAGGCCGCCAATCAGATGGGGCGCCAGTTGGTGCGTGGCTTGCTGGGCTCGCTGTTGGGCGGCAGCAAACGCAAATAGCGTTTCAGGGCTTGGGCCGGGCGTGGGCGGCCAGCCGTTCCAGGGCTGCACGCAGGCCCGGGTCGCTGATCCCTTCGGCCGTTGCCTGCAGGGTTTCGGCCGCATTTACCGACAGGTCCAGCGTGTGTCCCACCGTGCGCTGCGGCACGGAGGGCGGCTGTACCTTAAATTGTATGCGCGTCAAACCGGCGAATTCATCGAATACCATCAATTGCCGCTGCAAGCGTTTTTGCTGGTAGCGCAAACGGGTCGCCCAATGGCCGTCGGTCACAATTAACAGCAGGTTGCCTTCTCGCCAGGACGCCACGTGGCAGTGTTCACGGGCGGCTGGTTGCAATTGACTTTCAAGCAGGCGTTGCAAATGACCCAAGCGTTGCGCCTGGCCGAAGATGGCTTTCAACGGCTTGGCTTCGCGGAGCAACACGCCGGGAGCGCGGGCTGTAGGAGGGCGAAATGCCATGTCTGGACACCTTAAGTAACAGAGCGCTCATCTTAACAGAAAGCGCCGGTACGGCCCGGAGCCATGCTTCTGCAGGGCTTTTTCCATGAAATCAATAGGTAACTTCTTCACTTCATGGGTTGAAGTTCCAGCAAAAGCCCTTATTTTAAACAAGCCCTCTCACAGGCCCATGCCAGCATCGGGGAACAACGCCACTTTCCTCACCCACGATTCCGGGTAGAATGCGCGTTCGCATGCGGCCGTGAGGGCTGCTCGGGCCACTGACGGTGCGCCCTCCATCCCTATGTGTGGAAGAACCTGCCGATATGTTTGCGCCTTTGTTAAAGAAACTTTTTGGAAGCAAGAATGAGCGCGAAGTCAAACGCATGCTCAAGACGGTGCAGCTGGTCAATGCCTTCGAAGAGCAGATGGTTGCCCTGTCGGACGAGCAATTGCGCGCCAAGACCGAAGAGTTCAAGGCCCGCATAGCCAAAGGTGAAACCCTCGACAAGCTGCTCCCCGAAGCCTTCGCGGTCGCCCGTGAAGCCGGTAAGCGTGTGATGGGCATGCGCCACTTCGACGTGCAGTTGATTGGCGGCATGACCTTGCATGAAGGCATGATTGCCGAAATGCGTACCGGTGAAGGCAAGACCCTGGTAGCCACCCTGGGTGTCTACCTCAACGCACTGTCCGGCAAGGGCGTGCACGTTGTGACGGTGAACGACTACCTGGCCCGCCGGGACGCCAACTGGATGCGCCCGCTGTATGAGTTCCTCGGCCTGACCGTCGGCGTGGTAACGCCGTTCCAGCCGCCGGAAGAAAAGCGCGCCGCCTATGCCGCCGACATCACCTACGGCACCAACAACGAATTCGGTTTCGACTACCTGCGCGACAACATGGCGTTCAGCATGGAAGAAAAATTCCAGCGCGAACTCAACTTTGCCGTGATCGACGAAGTCGACTCCATCCTCATCGACGAAGCCCGTACCCCGCTGATCATCTCCGGCCAGGCCGAAGACAGCTCGCGCCTGTACACCGAGATCAACAAGTTGATCCCGCGCCTGGAGCAGCACATCGAGGAAGTCGAAGGCGTGGTGACCAAAGAAGGTCACTTCACCATCGACGAGAAGACCCGCCAGGTCGAACTCAACGAAGCCGGTCACCAGTTCGTCGAAGAGATGCTGACCCAGATCGGCGAGCTGGCAGAAGGTGAAAGCCTGTACTCGGCGCACAACCTGGGCCTGTTGACCCACGTGTATGCCGGCCTGCGCGCCCACAAGCTGTTCCATCGCAACGTCGAATACATCGTCCAGGACGGCCAGGTCGTACTGGTCGACGAACACACCGGCCGTACCATGCCGGGCCGTCGCCTGTCCGAAGGCCTGCACCAGGCCATCGAAGCCAAGGAACACCTCAACATCCAGGCTGAAAGCCAGACGTTGGCGTCCACTACTTTCCAGAACTACTTCCGTCTGTACAACAAACTGTCCGGCATGACCGGTACGGCCGACACCGAAGCGTTCGAATTCCATCAGATCTACGGTCTGTCGGTGGTGGTCATCCCGCCGAACAAGCCGCTGGCCCGTAAAGACTACAACGACCTCGTGTTCCTGACCGCCGAAGAGAAATACGCGGCGATCATCAACGACATCAAGGATGGCATGGCCAAGGGCCGTCCGATCCTGGTGGGTACCGCCACCATCGAGACGTCCGAGCACGTGTCCAACCTGCTCAACAAGGAAGGTATCGAGCACAAGGTCCTCAACGCCAAGTTCCACGAGAAAGAAGCCGAGATCATCGCCCAGGCCGGTCGCCCAGGCGCGCTGACCATCGCCACCAACATGGCCGGTCGTGGTACCGACATCCTGTTGGGCGGTAACTGGGAAGTGGAAGTGGCCTCCCTCGATAACCCGACCCTCGAGCAGATCGCCCAGATCAAGGCTGATTGGCAGAAACGCCACCAGGCCGTGCTCGAATCCGGTGGCTTGCAGGTAATCGCGTCCGAGCGCCACGAATCGCGTCGTATCGACAACCAGCTGCGTGGCCGTGCCGGTCGCCAGGGTGACGCCGGTTCCAGCCGTTTCTACCTGTCGCTGGAAGACAGCCTGATGCGCATCTTCGCCTCGGACCGCGTGAAGAATTTCATGAAGGCCCTGGGCATGCAGTCCGGTGAAGCGATCGAGCACCGCATGGTGACCAACGCCATCGAGAAGGCCCAGCGCAAGGTCGAAGGCCGTAACTTCGACATTCGTAAGCAATTGCTCGAGTTCGATGACGTCAACAACGAACAGCGTAAAGTGATCTATCACATGCGTAACACGTTGCTGGCCGCCGACAATATTGGCGAGACCATCGCCGATTTCCGTCAGGACGTGCTCAACGCCACCGTCAGCGCCCACATCCCGCCACAGTCCCTGCCTGAGCAGTGGGACGTCGCCGGTTTGGAAGCGGCGTTGAAGAGCGACTTCGGTGTTGATCTGCCGGTCCAGCAGTGGCTGGACGAAGACGATCACCTGTACGAAGAAACCCTGCGCGAAAAACTGATGGCCGAACTGCTGGCCGCGTACAACGAAAAAGAAGAGCAGGCGAGTGCCGAAGCACTGCGCACCTTCGAGAAGCAAATCGTACTGCGCGTGCTGGACGACCTGTGGAAAGACCACCTGTCGACCATGGACCACCTGCGTCACGGCATCCACCTGCGTGGCTATGCCCAGAAGAACCCGAAGCAGGAGTACAAGCGCGAGTCGTTCACCTTGTTCTCCGAGCTGCTGGATTCGATCAAGCGCGATTCGATCCGTGTGCTGTCCCACGTTCAGGTGCGTCGCGAAGACCCAGTCGAGGAAGAGGCACGCCTGCGCCAGGAAGCCGAGGCACTGGCTGCGCGCATGCAGTTCCAGCATGACGAAGCACCGGGCCTGGAAGCGCCTGAGGCATTGGGCGAAGAGGTCGATGTGGCCTTGGCGCAAACTCCGGTGCGCAACGATCAGAAACTGGGCCGCAACGAGCTGTGCTGGTGCGGTTCGGGCAAGAAGTTCAAACACTGCCACGGCGAAATCAACTAAGATTTTCCCCTGACGCTGCAACACCCCGCGCCGCGACCGGCACTAGCCGTCGCGGCGTTTTGCCATTAATTCCCACCGTCGATCGCGACGGCACAGACATCACCTATTTTTGAGGAGCGCATTCATGGCTGTTGGTCTTGGTCCTTTGCCCACATTGCACCCGGTTGCCGGTTTTGAGCTCGGTATCGCCTCGGCGGGCATCAAGCGCCCGGGGCGCAAGGATGTGGTAGTGATGCGCTGTGCCGAAGGCTCGACCGTCGCCGGTGTGTTCACCCTCAATGCCTTCTGCGCCGCGCCGGTGATCCTGGCCAAGCAGCGCGTGGCCGGCACGATCCGTTACCTGCTGACCAACACCGGCAATGCCAACGCCGGCACCGGCGAGCCTGGCCTGGTGGCCGCGGCGCGCACCTGCGCCAAGCTGGCCCAATTGACCGGCGTGGACGCCAGCCAAGTGCTGCCTTACTCAACCGGCGTGATCGGTGAACCACTGCCCGTGGAAAAAATCGAAGGCGCCCTGCAAGCCGCGCTGGATGACCTGTCTGTGGATAACTGGGCGGCTGCGGCCACTGGCATCATGACCACCGACACCTTGCCAAAAGGCGCAAGCCGTCAGTTTGTGCACGACGGCGTGACGGTCACCGTGACCGGCATCAGCAAGGGCGCGGGCATGATCCGCCCGAACATGGCCACCATGCTCGGCTATATCGCCACCGATGCCAAAGTATCCCGCGACGTGCTGCAGAGCCTGATCTTGGACGCGGCCAACAAGTCGTTCAACCGCATCACCATCGATGGCGACACCTCGACCAACGACTGCTGCATGCTGATTGCTACCGGCCAGGCCGACCTGCCGCCCATCACGCAAGCCAGCGGCCCGCTGTTCGCGGCATTGAAGCAGGCGGTGTTTGAAGTGTGCATGGACGTGGCCCAGGCCATTGTGCGTGACGGCGAGGGCGCGACCAAGTTCGTGACGGTTGAAGTCAACGGCGGCGGCAACCATCAGGAATGCCTGGACGTGGGCTACACCGTGGCGCACTCGCCGCTGATCAAGACCGCGCTGTTTGCCTCGGATCCGAACTGGGGCCGTATCCTGGCGGCTGTCGGTCGTGCCGGCGTGCCGGACCTGGACGTGAGCAAGATCGACGTGTTCCTCGGCGACGTGTGCATCGCCAGCCGGGGTGCTCGCGCCGAAACCTACACCGAAGCCCAGGGCTCGGCGGTGATGCAGCAGGAAGAAATCACCATCCGCATCGAATTGGGGCGCGGCGCGTGCAGCGAAACCATCTGGACCACCGACCTGTCCCACGAGTACGTGAAGATCAATGCGGAATACCGTACCTGATACCAAGAGGAAACTGGCGGTGAAACGAGTGCATGTAGCAGCAGCGGTGATCCGCGGTGTCGATGGCAGGATCCTGCTGGCGCGCCGTGCCGATACCCAGCATCAGGGCGGGCTCTGGGAGTTTCCCGGCGGCAAGGTGGAGGCCGATGAGTCGGTCGCCACGGCCTTGTCACGAGAACTGCAGGAAGAGCTGGGTATTCAGGTCACTACGGCGCGGCCGTTGATCAAGGTGCGGCATGATTACCCGGACAAGCAGGTGTTGCTGGACGTCTGGGAAGTCTCGGCCTTTACCGGCGAGCCCCATGGGGCCGAAGGGCAGCCGTTGGAATGGGTGACGCCACGGGACCTGGTCAACTATGAGTTCCCGGCGGCAAATGCGCCGATTGTTGCCGCTGCGCGCTTGCCCGCCGAGTACCTGATCACCCCAGGCGAGCTGGAAACCCCAACGCTGTTGCGCGGCATCCAGAAGGCCATTGCAGGGGGTATCAAGCTGGTTCAACTGCGTGCGCCCAACGGCTACGACCCTAAATACCGTGATCTGGCGGTGGATGCGGTTGGCCTGTGTGCCGGCAAGGCGCAATTGATGCTCAAGGGGCCGTTCGAGTGGCTGGGGGATTTCCCTGCTGCTGGCTGGCACATGACCTCGGCGCAATTGCGCAAATACGCGAGCAAGGGCCGCCCGCTGCCGAAAGACCGTTGGTTGGCGGCTTCTTGCCACAATGCTGAAGAGCTGGCGCTGGCAGAGATGATGGACGTGGACTTTGTCACCCTCTCGCCGGTGCAGCCGACCCAGACCCATCCGGATGCGCAGCCGTTGGGTTGGGAGCAGGCGGCGCAGTTGATTGCCGGGTTCAGTAAACCGGTATTCCTGCTGGGCGGGGTTGGGCCTGCGCAGCGGCAGCAGGCGTGGGAAGCCGGGGCGCAAGGGGTGGCTGGGATTCGGGCGTTCTGGCCTGAGGTTTGATGGTGCCCTCACGGGCCTAATCGGGGGCAAGCCCCTCCCACACTTGAATGTATTCACAATTTAAAATGTGGGAGGGGGCTTGCCCCCGATAGGGCCTTGCCACTCACCCGATAAATCTCAGTGTGGCTTGGCAGCGGCCTGCCATAACACTTCGGCAACACCTTGGCGCCGGGCAATCACCCTGGCCGCCACAAACAGCAAGTCAGACAACCGATTGATATACGCCAACCCGACCCCCTCCAGCGGCTCCAGCGCATTCAGGTGCTGACACCGCCGCTCAGCGCTGCGCGCCAGGCTACGGCACACATGGGCTTGGGCGATCAGCGCCGAACCACCGGGCAGGATGAAGTTCTCCAGCGGCCCCACTTCTTCGTTCCAGCGATCAATCGCCGCTTCCAGCCGATCCACCTCCGCTGCGTTCAGTGCCTTGTACACCGGCATCGCCAGCTCGCCGCCCAGATCGAACAGACGGTGCTGGCACGGCGTGAGCACTTCAATCACATCATTTAACGCCGGGTGCTTGCCGCTTTGTTCTTCCAGGTTGGCCAGCAACAGGCCCAACTGGCTGTTCAGAGTATCCACCTCGCCGATCGCTTCCACGCGCGGGTGGTCCTTGGGCACGCGGCGGCCGTCACCAAGGCCGGTTTCGCCCTTGTCGCCGGTACGGGTGTAGATTTTCGACAGGCGAAAGCCCATGGTCAGTGCTCCAGTTGGGTGAGTTCTGTGGGGGACAATTGGCTGCCGGCCAGGGGCAGGCGCAAGGTAAAGCAGGTGCCTTGGCCTGGGGTGGAATGCACTTCCATCTGGCCCTTGTGGTTGTTGGTGATGATGAAATACGACACCGACAACCCAAGCCCGGTGCCCTGGCCAATTTCCTTGGTGGTGAAGAACGGTTCGAAGGTGCGCTTGCGCACGTTTTCGCTCATGCCGATGCCGTTGTCTTCCACCTGTATTTCTGCCCACGGCGGGTTGAGGCGGGTGCGCAGGATAATACGCCCCGGCTCGCTGTCGTCTTCGCGCAGGTGAATGGCTTGGGCGGCGTTCTTCAGCAGGTTGAGCAGCACTTGTTCCAGCTCGTTGGCGGTGCCGGGCACAGGGCCCAATTGCGGGTCGAACTGACGGATGATCGCCTGGCCCTTGAAGTCGAAGCCGATGGTCAGGTCGAAATCGTTGCCGGCGATTTCCACGGCCTGGTCGATCAAGGCCGGCAAGTCGCAGGGTGCCATCTGGCGATTACTGCGGCGGCTGAAACTGAGCATATGGGTGACGATTTTCGCCGCCCGCGCCCCGGCCTGCTGAATACCGTCGAGCAACTGCGGCACTTCGCGGCCTTGCAGGTAACGATTGACCGTGTCCAGCTCGATGCCCACCTGCTCGGCGTACTCCAGGTTCTTGGGCAGCTCCGGAGACAGGCGGCGACGGATGTTCTGCACGTTATGCAGGATCGCGCCCAGTGGGTTGTTGATTTCGTGGGCCATGCCGGCGGCCAGGCCGCCCACCGAGAGCATTTTTTCCGACTGCACCATCATTTCTTCCAGGGACAGGCGTTGGGTGATGTCGTCGATTCGGATCACCACGCCACGCCCGGCACCACCCATCAATGGGTAAAACGTCAGGGCGTAATGCTTGGGTTCATCGTCCTTGATCCAGGTGACCCGCTCGATCCGCTCCACCGTATGTTGCTCCACGGTAGCCTTGATTTGCGGCAGGTACGGCTTGAGCGGCTGGAAGGCAAGGAAGATCGGCTGGTTCAGTGCTTCGTCCAGGCGCGTGCCGGAAAGGGCGGTGGCTTCCTGGTTCCACTGGGTGACATAGAGCTGTTCATCCAGGGCGATCAGCGCAGAGGGCATTGAGTCGATAATGCTGTTGAGGTAGTTCTGGAAGCCCGTGAGTTTTTTCTCGATCTTGCTGCGCACCTGGACTTCCAGTTCCAGCTTGCGGTTGGTATGCCGGGTTTCTTCGGCCAGCCCCTGGGCCTGGTCGTAAGCGGCCTGGGAATCGTCACGCGCACGCTTGAGCTGCTGCTCGCGGGCTTCGATACGCGACAACATGGTGTTGAAGGCTTCGGCCAGACTGCCGATCTCGTCATGGTTGCCACGCCCGGCGCGCAGGGCGTAGTTCTCTTCACGGGTGACCTGCCGCGACAGTTCTTCCAGTTCATGGATGGGCCGCGTGATCAGACGTTTGATTTGCCGGGCGATGACCAGCCACAACAGCACGCTGAAAATCAGGATGCCCAGGCTCGCGGTCAGCGTGCCGGTATAGAAGGCCACCGGCAGCTCACTGCTGGCCACCAGCAGTAAATGCCCGGAAGGCTGGGTGCCGCGGGGCAGGGTGATGACCTGGTTGCTGCGAAACTCGGTCAGGCGCCAGGCCTCGATATGCCGGTAATTGTCCGGCAGGTGCAGGCGGTCGCCGTGCTGCATCTGCGCCAGACGGTTGCCTTCACCGTCGTAGAGTGCGGCGGCGCGCAGGGGTGAGTAGCTGGTCAGTTCATTGAGCAGCGCCTCGGCCTTGGCCGGGGATTCGAGCGCGTCGGCGGCGAGCGATGGGTTGGACACCAGTCGGCCAATGGCCTGCAATGCCTGGGGCGCCATGCTTTCCTGGGAGATCCAGTAGGCGGCGCTGATAAATGTGAGATTGGCCACCAGCAACACCGTGGTCAATAGCACCAGCAGGGCCACCAGCAGTTTCTGCCCTACCGGTAGATTTTCAAGACGCTGGCGCAGTGGCATCAGGGTTTTCCCAGGTGATAGACAGGTAGGCAGGGTAGCGCGTGCCTCAGTCGCTGGCCAATCCGCGTGCCAGCAAATGTTCGACCAGCCGCGCTTGCAGCTGTTGCAAATGCGGCAATACCAACTGGTGGCGGGCCGCGGCCTGGCAAGCGTAGCCCAGCAGGTAGCTGATCTCGGTACGCCGGGCGTTGGCGACATCCTGGTACATGGACGAGTAATTGGCGGCGGTGGCCTGGATCACACGCTCCACTTCGCTGTGCAGGTCCTGTGCGGCCGCAGGCTGGCCGCAGCACTCCAGCAGTTCGGCCAGTTCGGCGCAGAGCGTGGCGACCTCACACTGATGGTCTTGCAAGCCGCCGTTGCGGCATTGGTAAAGCACGGTCAACGGGTTGATGGCGCAATTGAGCGCCAGCTTGCGCCACAGCCGCGTGAGGATATCGGTGGCCCATTGGTGAGGGATGCCCGCAGCTTGCAGGTCATCCAACCATAGCGGCGGGGTGGGATGGTTTGCGTCGCCCAGCCAGGTGTAGCCATGGCCGGCAAACACTACCCGCCAATCGCCATCGCGAAATGCGCCTTCGGTGCTGGACGCGTAGATGCAGCGGGCCGACGGCACTTGTGCAGCCACGGCGTCCTGGCTGCCGAGACCGTTCTGCAGCAGGATCAGTTCGGCATCCGGCGCCAGTCGAGGTTGCAACTGGGCGATAGCGCGTTGGGCGTCATAGGCTTTGCATGCCACCAGCAGGCGATGAATCGGCTCCGGGCTTTCGGCTGTTTCGCCAATCACCGCATAGGTGTGTTCCACACCGTGCTCAACCAGGGTCAGGCCCTGGCCGGCGCGATAGCTGGCCAGGCGCGCCTCATTACGCAGGATCAGCCTGACCGGTACGCCGGCACGCGCCAGCCGCGTGGCCCATAGGGTGCCCAGGCTGCCAGCGCCGAGAATATGCCAGGGGGTCGACATCAGTTTGTGCTCCGTAGGGTCGCTCACAGTGAACGGGGCGAAAGAACCGCTATAATGCCTCGGCATTTTAGCTCGGGCGCGCTCCATCTTTACTGAGCCCGCCCCTTATATTGGAGAAATCACATGCCTTCGTTCGACGTGGTATCTGAACTGGACAAACACGAAGTCACCAACGCCGTCGAGAACGCCGTCAAGGAACTGGACCGTCGCTATGACTTGAAAGGCAAGGGCAGCTTCGAATTCAAGGAAAAGGAACTGACCGTCAACCTGACCGCTGAAGCCGATTTCCAGCTGGAAGCGATGATCGAGATCCTCAAGCTGGCCCTGGTCAAGCGCAAGATCGACGTGCAGTGCCTTGAAGTCAAGGACGCCTACGCCTCCGGCAAGCTGATGAAGCAGGAAGCCGTGCTCAAGGAAGGCATCGACAAGGAGCTGGCGAAGAAGATCGTCGCGCATATCAAGGATGCCAAGCTGAAAGTCCAGGCCGCCATTCAGGGCGAGCAGGTGCGTGTCACCGGCAAGAAGCGCGACGACCTGCAAGAGGCCATCGCGGCCCTGCGCGCCAAGACCTTCGACATGCCGCTGCAGTTCAATAACTTCCGCGACTGATGGCACTTTGGGGAACCTGTGAGGTTTTTTGACGTCCCACGCCCCAGACTCAGCGCCTACAATTGAGCCCTACGGGGCTCAATTGCGTTTTCAGGCAGTCAATCAAGCCGCATATCCGCGAAGACAGGAGAAGCTACATGGATTTAAACGCAGAAGTGGATCATTTGATCAAGGCCTCCCAGTCCTGGATCCCGATGATCATGGAGTACGGCAGCCGTGTATTGCTGGCCGTGCTGACCCTGGCCATCGGCTGGTGGCTGATCAACAAACTGACCCATCGCGTGGGCCGCTTGCTGGCGGTGCGCAACGCTGACCTGGCGCTGCAGCACTTCATTACCAGCCTGGCAAACATCGTGCTCAAAGTCATGCTGGTGGTCAGCGTGGCCTCGATGATCGGTGTGGAAACCACCTCGTTCGTCGCCGCTATCGGCGCCGCGACCCTGGCCATCGGCCTGGCACTGCAAGGCAGCCTGGCCAACTTCGCCGGTGGCGTGCTGATCCTGCTGTTCCGCCCGTTCCGCATTGGCGACTGGATTGAAGCCCAAGGCACCTCCGGCACTGTCGACAGCATCCAGATTTTCCACACCGTGCTGCGTACCGGCGACAACAAGACGGTGATCCTGCCCAACGGCATCCTCTCCAACGGCATCATCACCAACACCAACCGCCAGCCAACCCGCAAGGTGGTGTTTGATGTCGGTGTGGATTACGAGGCTGACCTGCAAAAAGCTCGCGAAGTGCTGCTGGAACTGGCCAAGGACCCACGGGTGCTGGCCGACCCTGCACCGGTGGCGGTTGTTTCGACCTTGGGCGACAGCTCCATTACGGTTTCCCTGCGCTGCTGGACCAGTACCCCGGATTATTGGGACGTGATGTTCATGTTTAATGAACTGGCGCGTGATCGTTTGAAAGCAGCGGGGATTGATATTCCGTTTCCGCAGCGTGTTATTCGTGTGATGCAGGAAAGTGCGGCGAAATAATTTGGCGTGAAGCTGCCGAACTTGGCCGATAGGTCAGCTTCGGTAAACTAGTTACTTAGCTTGCTAGTTGTTTTTTTGGTTGAAACAAAACTGCAATAAAAAAGCCGCTCCTTGTTTAAACAGGGAGCGGCTTTTTTGTTTAAGGCCGAAGCCTTAAGCCATCGTTGTAATTAAAGAGACGATTACAAGATGTTCAGCGGGTAGTTTGCGATCAGGCGCAGTTCGTCGATAGAAGGCGAACCGTAGTAAACGCCATCACCGGAGCGGTAAGTCGCTTGACGCAGACGCAGGCTGAGGTCTTTAGCCGGGCCGCTCTGAATCACGTACTTGGCTTCGATGTCGCGTTCCCACTCTTTGCCGTTGCTGGTTGTGCCAGTGTTGGCGCCGCTACCGGTGACGTAGCGAGTCATGAAGCTCAGGCCAGGAATGCCGAAGGTCGCCATGTTGATGTCGTAACGCGCCTGGTAGGACTTCTCGCCTTCGGCGTTGAAGTCGGAACGGGCGATGGAGTTGGCGAGGAACACCGTGCCGCCGCCGTCTACGCCGTAACCGTAGTCGCCGTCACCGGTAACCTTCTGGGCTGCCAGGGTGAAGGTGTGAGCGCCGATGGTGTACGCGCCCTGCAAGCTGAACGCGCGGTTGTCGAGCTTGGTCACGCCATCCTTCTCTGCGCGTTGCAGGCCTGCGCCCTCGCTTTTGGTGTCGTAGATGTTGAAGTCCAGCGCGAAGGACTGATCATCGCTCAGTGCGTGGGTCCAGTTCAGGTTGCTGTAGTACTTGCGGAAGTAATCTTCGGTTTTCGCGTAGTACAGGCTACCGGTGAATTCCGGAGTGAACGCGTAGACGCCGCCGACAAAGTCGGTTTTCGTCAGGCCCAGGCTGTCATGGTAGGTCTGTGCCTGCGCGACGCTGGAAGTAAAGTGGCCGCCCTCAAGCTTGAGGCCCTTGATCTCGTTACTGGTGATCGAGATACCCTGTGGCAGTTCCGGCAACAGACGGCTGTCGTCGGAGGCGAACACTGGCGCGGTAGTGTACTGGTCACCGACTTTCAACACGGTGTTGGAGATGCGGAACTTAACCGCGCCGCCGCCCTTGGAGTAATCGTCCTGCGAACGACCGTCGGAGCCTGTAGGGAATAGGCCGGTGCCAGCGCGACCCTTGCCGCTGTCGAGCTTGAGGCCCATCAGGCCGATCACGTCAACACCGACACCAATGGTGCCTTGGGTGAAGCCCGACTCGTACAGGGCATTGAAGCCAAGGCCGGTCTCTTCTGCACGGCTCTTCGAACCCGGGCCCGAAGGGTTGTTACGGAAGTCGCGGCTGAAGTACAGGGCGCGAGTATTGATAGTGAACGTACTGTCTTCAACAAAGCCCTTGGAATCGTCCTGGGCGGACGCCATTGCGAACTGCGAGGTGCCTGCTGAAACAGCCAGGGCGATCATGCTCCACTTCATCACGCGCATCGTGATTTGCTCCTTTGGTTTTAGGAAGAGTACTGCCGTCCCACCTGTATTTTTATCTGGGCGGCTCTTTCTTTATTTGTGTCGGCGCAAAGTTATATCACGCAGACTCTAATGACGATACTTACCCATCTTTCCTTTCAGCTTCTTTACGAGGCTGTCGTAAATCGCTAGATCCATGTCGCAAATTCACAGCCCGAATGTAACCGGGCTGACAACTTCAATGCTCTTTTCCTACATCTTTCTAACTTTGAAGGCTTCCTTGATGCGCATTGAACCGCCGCTGGTTTTTATCGCGAAACACCTGCTTCCAAACGGGTGCCGTTGCCGACGATATGAGGGTGAATGCAACAAGCGTGCTCAAACTGGTAGCCGAATGTCATTTTTTCGTGAAAAGCGTGAAGGGAGTGTAAAAACCGCATAAACACGGGGCCTTTAGACCCTTTGGTTCGAGCTTGGCGACGGGCTGTTACACCTGTGCGTTCATTCACAAAAGCGTTCGCCTGGGTAAAACGTTACCGGTCCACCCCATCAGTGGGTACTTGGCGGATCCCTTTGATGCACAAGCGAGTCATTTTGGTGCGTGCCGCCGAGGCCCGAGGTAGCGTGTTCGACCGTGCGCCTGCCTCGAAAGGGTGCGTAGTTTTTATCCGATTGCCTCAAGGCTTGTGCCCATTCGCCGTGAACGCGTAGGCATTCGAAGGTATGCTGGGCGCCTGAAACTGACCTGCCGAACGGAGTGCCCACGTGTTCGCCCTAGATCAACGCCTGCAACAAGATACCTTGGCCATTGGGGACTTCCCGCTGTGTCGCCTGCTGCTGTCCAATGACTCGAACTACCCCTGGTTCATCTTGGTACCGCGCATCGACGGTATCAGCGAAGTGTTTCAACTGGATGTCGCAGATCAACAAACCTTGTGGCAAGAGACGACGGCCCTGGCGCAGCTGCTTAATGAAGGGCTGGCCGCCGATAAGATGAACATCGGCGCGCTGGGCAACGTGGTCAGCCAGTTGCATGTGCACGTGATCGTGCGCAAACGCGATGACGCCGCCTGGCCGGCTCCGGTGTGGGGCAAACATCCCGCTCAACCTTATAACCACGAGCAAGTGTCGGCGATGCGCGCCCGTTTGCGTGAGCTATTGCCCGCCGACTTCATCTTTACCCAGGACTGAACCATGGACCTGCAAGATCGCGTCACCGACCTGGAAAGCCGCCTGGCCTTCCAGGACGACACCATCGAGACCCTCAATGACATCCTGGTCACCCAGCAGCGGGCGGTCGAGCGCCTGCAATTGCAGATGACGGCATTGCTCAAGCGTCAGGAAGAAATGGGCGGGCAGTTCGAGTCGTCCGAAGAAGAAGCGCCGCCGCCGCACTATTGAAACGGCAGGCAATAAAAAACCGCGATCCAGGCAACGCTGGATCGCGGTTTTTTTTGCTGCGAAGGCTGGGATCAGCGACGCGGCAGGGCAGCGATGACATCTTCGGCTTGCAGACCCTTGTCACGGTTCATCACCGAGAACTCCACGCGCTGGCCTTCGACCAGGACGCGGTGGCCTTCGCCACGGATAGCCCGGAAGTGGACGAAGATGTCGTCGCCCGAATCGCGGGAAATGAAGCCGAAGCCTTTGGAGGTGTTGAACCACTTGACGGTCCCGGTATCCCGGTTGGTCATGTCGTAGCTTTGCGACGCGGCCGCTGGGGACGAACGGTAGAAGCTGATGGCCAGGTGAAGAACGATGGCAACCACAGCAATCACCAGGCTGAGCAGGATAGCCGGATGGCCACCGACTTCAGGCATGGGCGCCAGGAGGGTGAGGGTTTGTACGACAACAGTCAGCACCAGCAGCGCACTGACCAGGTTTTGCAGTTGATGACGCGTGCCTTTGTTCCAGTAAGGGATTACCGGTGCGAGCGTCAGGTTAAGAAGGCCGAACAAGGCCAGGTACAGAGCGTCGTGTTGTTGCAGGTAGGGCAGGCTTTCAGGCTGCAGGCTCGGGATAAAGGACAGCAGCAAAGCCGCAACGCCCGTTAGCAGGTGGACGATTTTCAACATTTTGATTAACTCACGTTAAGACGGATCACAAGGAAGAGCTGACTGGCACGGTTCGCTTCTGAACAATGGGAGGCGTTGAGCACGTACGCGGGTATCAGCCTATGTGGCGTGCCGCAGAAATAAACGGCAGCCACACGGCGTCTATTTAACAGCAAAGGCCGTGCCTACTCAAATCAAGCATTTCGGCGTGTTGCGCCGGGTACGGCATTTCTGCGGCAAACCCTTGTCCTAGACAGGTGCAGGTTTTTTTGGTGGCCTACAGAGACGCTTCCTACGGGGAGAAAGGCTTGCCAATTCACGTCTGCAGGCGGTGCAGGGGCGATTTGCCGCACGCTGCCCGGGTGTGTGGGGCTGCACGAGGCCCGCTCTCTTGCTAGAGTGGTCCTGCACCTGATCAATGAATGCTCGTCAATTGAAGGGGAAAAACATGGCAATCGATATTGGTATCAGTGAAGAAGACCGTAAATCCATCGTCGACGGACTCTCGCGGCTGCTGTCCGATACCTATGTTCTTTATCTGAAGACCCACAACTTCCACTGGAACGTCACGGGCCCCATGTTTCGTACGCTGCACCTGATGTTCGAGGAGCAGTACAACGAACTGGCGCTGGCAGTGGACTCCATCGCCGAGCGCATCCGGGCCCTGGGTTTCCCGGCACCTGGCGCCTATTCGATCTACGCCCGCTTGTCTTCGATCAAGGAAGAAGAGGGTGTGCCGAGCGCCGAAGAGATGATCAAGCAACTGGTGGCAGGCCAGGAAGCGGTCACGCGTACCGCCCGTGGCATTTTCCCATTGCTCGACAAGGTCAGTGATGAGCCGACGGCGGACCTGTTGACCCAGCGTATGCAGGTCCACGAAAAAACCGCGTGGATGCTGCGTTCCCTGCTCGAAAACCAGTAACTGTCGAACCCTGGCGGCGCCTTCTGGGCGCTGCCTGCTTGTTTCCCTGCGCTTCCTGGCGTTGTCCTACGACTAACAACTCTCCGTCTTCTGGCTGCTCCGCGCGTCCTGCGGTTTTATAGGCCCATCGCCCAATGGGAGAAGCCCATTGGCTGCTGTTTGGCAATGGAGTGTCAGGTGTATGTCATGTGGAATAGGTAAGGGAGTGATGGAAACCGGTGGTTTTCACAAGATAAAGATCGACCCCTTCGATAAGGGGTTCGATATGGGGATGGCCAAGCCATTGTCACGGTCGGTCAGGCTCAACGGGTTCTCTACCTGCCTGCGGCTTGAGCAGATCTATTGGAACATCCTGACGGAGATCGCCAGGATCAATACCTGCTCAGTCAGTGCCTTGTTGTCCTATGTCGATCGGGAAGTGCATTTGCGCTACGGAGGAGTGAAGAACTTCAGTGGGTTGGTGAGGGTGGTATGCGTGGTTCATGTACTCAAGGGCCGCGCCGCCGCCGCGTCTGCGGACACGCTTGCGCAATAGCCCGCTGGCTTCGGGGCCGGCCCTTCAACCTCGCGGGCCGGGCCAGGGGCAGAAAGCCGGCTGCGCTGCCTCGATTTACCAGATATAATCCCGCGCTTTGCTGCGCATGCCGGGCTTTATGCACAGGGCAGGGCGTGGCGCTGTAACGTTCTGATCGCCGAGACATCCCCATGCCCATGTACGACTATCAATGCGCTTCCTGTGGTCACCAGTTGGAAGCCATTCAGAAGATCAGCGCAGCGCCGCTGGTCGATTGCCCTGCCTGCCAGGCACCTGAGTTGAAGAAGATGTTGTCCATGCCGGGCTTCCGCCTGAGCGGCAGCGGCTGGTACGAGACCGATTTCAAGACCGGCGCCAAGAAGAACCTGGCGGGCGGCGACAAAGCAGACTGAGTTGAACTCTACGCGCAGGCTCCTGCATTATCCGTCCCCTGCTTTAATGTACGGTGACGAGGCAAGCCTGCCACCGAAATTCGAATTACGAGAAGTGAAACCACGACCATGATGCGCAGCCACTATTGCGGCCAACTGAACGAGACCCTGGAAGGTCAGGAAATCACCCTTTGCGGATGGGTTCACCGTCGCCGCGACCACGGCGGGGTAATCTTCCTCGATATCCGTGATCGTGATGGTCTGGCCCAGGTGGTGTTTGACCCGGACCGCGCCGAGAGCTTCGCCGCCGCCGACCGTGTGCGCAGCGAATACGTGGTGAAGATCACCGGCAAGGTACGCCTGCGTCCGGCCGGTGCCGTGAACAAGAACATGGCTTCCGGCGGCATCGAGGTGCTGGGCTATGAGCTGGAAGTGCTGAACGAGTCGGAAACCCCGCCGTTCCCGCTCAACGAATACTCCGACGTGGGCGAAGAAACCCGCCTGCGCTACCGCTTCCTGGACCTGCGTCGTCCGGAAATGGCCGAGAAGCTGCGCCTGCGTTCGCGCATGACCACCAGCATTCGCCGTTTCCTGGATGAGAACGGCTTCCTCGATGTCGAGACGCCGATCCTCACCCGGGCTACCCCGGAAGGCGCACGTGACTACCTGGTGCCTAGCCGTACCCACGCGGGCAGCTTCTTTGCCTTGCCGCAATCGCCGCAGTTGTTCAAGCAGCTGCTGATGGTGGCCGGCTTCGACCGTTACTACCAGATCGCCAAGTGCTTCCGTGACGAAGACCTGCGTGCCGACCGCCAGCCTGAATTCACCCAGATCGACATCGAGACCAGTTTCCTCGATGAAAAAGAGATCATGGGCCTGACCGAGCAGATGATCCGCAACCTGTTCAAGGAAGTGCTGGACCTGGAGTTCGGCGAATTCCCGCACATGACCTTCGAAGAGGCCATGCGCCGCTACGGTTCCGACAAGCCAGACCTGCGTAACCCGCTGGAACTGGTGGACGTGGCCGACCAGCTCAAGGACGTCGACTTCAAGGTGTTCAGCGGCCCGGCCAACGACCCCAAATGCCGCATTGCCGCCCTGCGCGTGCCTGGCGGCGCGAGCATGCCGCGCAAGCAGATCGACGACTACACCAAGTTCGTCGGCATCTACGGTGCCAAGGGCCTGGCGTACATCAAGGTCAACGAGCGCGCCAACGGCGTTGACGGCCTGCAGTCGCCGATCGTGAAAAACATCCCTGAAGCCAACCTGAACACGATCCTTGATCGCGTCGGTGCGGTCGATGGCGACATCGTGTTCTTCGGTGCCGACAAGGCCAAGATCGTCAGCGAAGCCCTGGGCGCCCTGCGTATCAAGCTCGGTCACGACCTGAACCTGCTGACCTGCGAATGGGCACCGATGTGGGTCGTCGACTTCCCGATGTTCGAAGAGAACGACGACGGCAGCTTCAGCGCCTTGCACCACCCGTTCACCGCGCCTAAGTGCTCCCCGCAGGAGCTGGAAGCCAACCCGGCAGGCGCGCTGTCCCGTGCCTACGACATGGTGTTGAACGGTACCGAGCTGGGTGGCGGTTCGATCCGTATCCACCGCAAAGAGATGCAACAAGCGGTGTTCCGCCTGCTGGGCATCAACGAAGCGGAACAGGAAGAGAAGTTCGGCTTCCTGCTCGACGCCCTGAAGTACGGTGCACCGCCCCACGGTGGCTTGGCCTTCGGCCTGGACCGTCTGGTCATGCTGATGACCGGCGCCCAGTCGATCCGTGAAGTGATTGCATTCCCGAAAACCCAGAGCGCTGCGGACGTCATGACCCAGGCTCCGGGTGTGGTGGATGCCAAGGCACTGCGCGAGCTGCACATTCGCCTGCGCGAGACGCCGAAGGCTGAGTAAGGCTGCGGCGTGAAAGCGCGATAAGGTTGTACGCAGTCAAAAAGGCGCATCTTCGGATGCGCCTTTGCGTTTAGAAAGAAGGAAATCCTGCCTGGTGCGGGATTGATAAGGTTTCTAGAGAATTCGGAGTTGTGTTATGGCTGGCCATTCCAAGTGGGCGAACATCAAGCACCGCAAAGAGCGTCAGGATGCCAAGAAGGGCAAGATCTTCACCAAGTGGATTCGCGAACTGACCGTCGCTGCCCGCCAGGGTGGCGGTGATCCTGGCTCCAACCCGCGCCTGCGCCTGGCGCTGGACAAAGCCTTGGGCGCGAACATGAGCCGCGACATCATTGACCGCGCCGTGGCCCGTGGTGCTGGTGCGGCCGATACCGACGACATGGTCGAGTTGACCTACGAAGGCTACGGCCCAGGCGGCGTGGCGGTGATGGTCGAGTGCATGACCGACAACCGCAACCGGACCGCCGCAGCTGTACGCCATGCGTTCAGCAAGTGCGGTGGTAACCTCGGCACGGATGGTTCGGTCGCGTACCTGTTCGAACGCAAAGGGCAGATCACCTTCGCCCCCGGCACCGATGAAGACGCACTGATGGAAGCCGCAATGGAAGCGGACGCCGACGACGTGGTTACCAACGAAGACGGTTCCATCGACGTGTTTACCTCGTTCGCCAGCTTCTACGCCGTGCGTAATGCCCTGGAAGCCGCTGGTTTCAACGGCACCGATGCAGAAATCGTGATGCTGCCGACCACCAGTGCCGAACTGGACCTGGAGGGAGCGCAGAAGGTGTTGAAGATGCTGGATATGCTTGAAGACCTGGATGATGTGCAGAATGTCTACTCGAATGCCGACATCCCGGAATCGGTGGCTGAACAGCTAGGCTGAAGAACGATGTAGATCCCAATGTGGGAGGGGCTTGTGTGGGAGGGGGCTTGCTCCCGATGGCGGGGAGTCAGTCACAAATTTACTTACTGACACTCCCTCATCGGGGGCAAGCCCCCTCCCACATTAGAGTCTCTGTGTATCAAAAAATGTGTTTACCCCAACCGCAGGCGTTATGACTTTAATCCTAGGTATCGACCCCGGTTCGCGCATCACCGGTTTTGGCGTGGTGCAGCACACCCCGCGCGGCTGTATCTATGTGGCCTCGGGTTGCATCCGCACCGGCGCCGGCGAGTTGGCCGAGCGTTTGCAGATCGTCTATCGCGGCGTACGTGAAGTCATCCAGACTTACGGCCCGGTCACCATGGGCATCGAAAAGGTGTTCATGGCCAAGAACGCCGACTCTGCGTTGAAACTCGGCCAGGCCCGTGGCGCGGCGATCGTGGCGGGGGCCGAGGAGGGCATGGAGATCGCCGAATACACCGCGACCCAGGTCAAGCAGGCCGTCGTTGGCACTGGTGCAGCGAACAAGGAGCAGGTGCAGATGATGGTCATGCACATGCTCAAGCTCACTTCAAAACCGCAGATCGACGCCTCCGATGCCCTGGCCATCGCCATTTGCCATGCGCACACCCGCTCCAGCCTGTTGCCTCACGGCTTGGGCACCGCACGTAGTCGTGGCGGGCGGCTACGTCTCTGATAGCATCAGCGCATTCGTTATTTGCGGTCAGGCCCTGACCTGACCCTCAAGCCTTAAGGATCTGAACCGTGATTGGACGCTTGCGCGGCACCCTGGCTGAAAAACAGCCGCCGCACCTGATTCTGGATGTGAATGGATTGGGTTATGAGCTGGAAGTGCCCATGACCACCTTGTATCGGCTGCCGTCGGTCGGCGAGCCGATAACCCTGCACACGCATTTAGTGGTGCGTGAAGACGCGCAACTGCTCTATGGTTTCATCGGCAAGCGTGATCGCGATTTCTTCCGCGAGCTGATTCGCCTCAATGGCGTGGGGCCAAAACTAGCCCTGGCATTGATGTCGAGCCTGGAAGTGGATGAGCTGGTACGTGCCGTTTCCGCCCAGGACACCTCGGCCCTGACCAAGGTGCCGGGCGTGGGCAAGAAAACCGCCGAGCGCCTGCTGGTGGAACTCAAGGACCGCTTCAAGGCCTGGGAGGTGGTGCCGAACATGTTCGCCCTGGTACCGAACCAGCCGGATATGCCGGCAGGCCAGGTCGCGAGCGCCGAAAGCGATGCAGTCAGTGCGTTGATCTCCCTGGGCTACAAGCCCCAGGAAGCGAGCAAGGCGGTATCGGCCATCAAGGACAAGAACCTGAGCAGCGAAGACATGATCCGCCGAGCCCTGAAGGGAATGATTTAAGTGATTGAAGCTGATCGTCTGATCGCGGCCACCGGCCCGCGTGACCGTGAAGAAGTCCAGGACCGGGCCATCCGCCCCCTGAGCCTGGCCGACTACATCGGCCAGCCTACCGTGCGCGAGCAGATGGAGCTGTTCATCCAGGCTGCGCGCGGGCGTAGTGAATCCCTGGACCACACCTTGATCTTCGGCCCGCCGGGGTTGGGCAAGACCACCCTGGCCAATATCATCGCCCAGGAAATGGGCGTGTCGATCAAGTCCACCTCCGGCCCGGTGCTGGAGCGTCCTGGCGACCTGGCGGCGCTGTTGACCAATCTTGAACCTCACGATGTGCTGTTTATCGACGAGATCCATCGATTGTCGCCGATTGTCGAGGAAGTACTGTACCCGGCGATGGAGGATTTCCAGCTCGACATCATGATTGGCGAAGGCCCGGCGGCCCGTTCGATCAAGCTGGATCTGCCACCGTTCACCCTGGTCGGGGCGACCACCCGCGCGGGCATGCTGACCAACCCGTTGCGAGACCGTTTCGGCATTGTTCAACGTCTAGAGTTCTATAGCACTGCCGACCTTGCGACCATCGTCAGCCGTTCGGCGAGCATCCTGGGCTTGCCCCTGGACCCGGAAGGCGCGTTTGAAATCGCCCGCCGCGCCCGCGGTACGCCACGGATTGCCAACCGCTTGCTGCGTCGGGTGCGCGACTTTGCCGAGGTGCGTGCCAAGGGCCATATCACCAAGGCGGTGGCGGACCTGGCATTGAACCTGCTGGACGTGGACGAACATGGCTTCGATCACCAGGACCGGCGCCTGCTCTTGACCATGATCGAGAAATTCGACGGTGGCCCGGTTGGCGTGGACAGCCTGGCCGCGGCCATCAGTGAAGAGCGCCATACCATCGAGGATGTGCTGGAGCCATATCTGATCCAGCAGGGCTACATCATGCGGACGCCGCGGGGCAGGGTGGTCACGCGCCACGCTTACCTGCACTTCGGGTTAAATATTCCGTCACGATTGGGGGAGATGCCTGCTGTAGACGAATTCCTCGATGCAGTGGACGATTAAAAAGGTCACGCCAGACGATTTATCTGAAGTTTGTGCTGTCCCAGTGTCTGGTGTCGTCATTCAGGCAGTGGAAAATGTTGTCAGGCATTGAAAAAACAGTTGCCCAGCCAATTGGCAACCTGAGGAGTAAGCACTAGAGTATGCGCGCGCAAAACGGGGATCAGTCGTTCGCACATCGCTGTCGCGTTTATTACGAGGACACCGATGCCGGCGGCATCGTGTATTACGTCAACTACCTCAAGTTCATGGAGCGGGCTCGCACCGAGCGGCTACGGGAGCTGGGCTTTGCCCAATCCACGCTGGCAGGGGAGGACCTGTTATTTGTCGTGCATTCCAGCGAGGCGCGTTACCACGCACCGGCGCGACTGGACGACGAGTTGCTGGTCAGCGCTGAAGTCATCGAATTGAACCGTGCCAGCCTGCGCTTCAAACAGCAGGTCAGGCGGGCTACGGATGCAACGCTGCTCTGCGAGGGGCAGTTCCTGGTGGCGTGTGTGCGCACCAACAGCTTGAAACCTCGGGCCATTCCCGAAACTCTACGTGCGGCCTTTGCTGCCGTGAGCGGCGCGGGTCAACAATCAAAGCAGGAGATTTAGCGTGGAACCTACCGTCGTCGACCATTCCTCCATGTGGAGCCTGGTCAGCAATGCCAGTGTCGTGGTTCAACTGGTCATGCTGACCCTGGTAGCCGCATCGGTTACCTCTTGGGTCATGATTTTTCAGCGCAGCAATATGCTGCGCGCCGGTCGACGTGCCCTGGAGAGCTTTGAAGAGCGCTTCTGGTCGGGTATCGATCTGTCCAAGCTGTACCGCCAGGCCGGCAGCAACCCGGACCCGGATTCGGGTGTCGAGCAGATTTTCCGCGCCGGCTTCAAGGAATTCTCGCGTCTGCGCCAGCAGCCTGGGGTTGACCCGGAAGCCGTGATGGAAGGTGTGGCCCGTGCCATGCGCGTGGCCATCTCCCGTGAGGAAGAAAAGCTCGAGCAAGGCCTGCCGTACCTCGCCACCGTAGGTTCCGTCAGCCCGTATATCGGCCTGTTCGGTACCGTGTGGGGGATCATGAACTCCTTCCGCGGCCTGGCCCAGGCCCAGCAAGCCACATTGGCCACCGTGGCCCCGGGTATTGCCGAAGCCCTGATCGCCACCGCGATCGGCCTGTTCGCCGCGATCCCCGCAGTAATCGCCTACAACCGTTTTGCTGCAACCAGCGAAACCTTGATCGGCCGTTACTACACCTTCGCCGATGAATTCCAGGCGATCCTGCACCGTAAAGTGCACACCAGCGAAGAATAAGCAGGTAATTCCCAATGGCTTTAATCGCTCGAGCTCGCAAAAAGCGCAAGCCGGTCGCCGAGATGAACGTAGTGCCCTACATCGACGTGATGCTGGTGCTGCTGGTGATCTTCATGGTGACCGCGCCGATGCTCAACCAGGGCGTGAAGGTTGATCTGCCCAAGGTTTCCAGTGAAGCCTTGCCGCAGGACAACAACACTCAGGTCCTGACCATTTCGATCAAGGCTGACAAGACCTACTACTGGAACCTTGGCAGCGAAGTCGACACCCAGAAGCAGCAGGACAAGGCCCTGACCTTGCCGGCGATGACCGATGCGGTGACCAAGATCATTCGCTCCGGCAACGAAGGCGGCAAGCACACCCAGGTGTTCATCCGCGGCGACAAATCGGTCGACTACGGTTCCGTCATGGGCGCCATGGGCGGGCTGCAGAAGGCCGGCGTCGGTAACGTTGGCTTGATTACCGAGGCGCCCTGATGCAGCAACAGCGAGAGCCGTCCGCCTCGGAAAGCTACTTCTGGCCTGGCGTGTGGGCGATTGCCCTGCACGTACTGGTGTTCGGCATGCTGTTCGTCAGCTTCGCCATGACCCCGGACCTGCCGCCAGCCAAGCCGATCGTGCAGGCGACCCTGTATCAGCTGAAATCGAAAAGCCAGGCCACCACCCAGACCAATCAGAAGATTGCGGGTGAGGCCCAGAAGTCGGCTGCGCGCCAGACTGAAGTCGAGCAGATGGAACAGAAGAAGGTCGAGCAGGAAGCGGTGAAGGCTGCTGCGGAACAAAAGAAAGAAGAGGCGGCTCAAAAGGCCGAGGAATCGAAAAAGGCTGACGAAGCCAAGAAAGCTGACGAGGCGAAAAAGGCTGATGAAGCCAAGAAAGCCGAGAAAGCTGCCGAAGCGAAAAAGGCCGAAGAGAAACAACTGGCTGATATAGCCAAGAAGAAATCTGAAGAAGAAGCCAAGAAGGCTGCCGAGGAAGAGGCCAAGAAGAAGGCCGCTGAAGAAGCCAAGAAAAAGATAGTCGAAGACGCGAAGAAGAAAGCCGCCGAAGACGCCAAGAAAAAAGCTGAAGCAGACGAGGCGAAAAAGAAAGTCGCCGACGAAGCGAAGAAGAAAGCTGCCGCCGACGCCTCCAAGAAGAAGGCCCAGGAAGCAGCACGCAAATCCGCCGAAGAGAAAAAGGCCCAGGCCCTGGCAGATTTGCTTTCCGACACGCCGCAGCGTCAGCAAGCCTTGGCCGATGAGCGTGGTGATGAAGTCGCGGGCAGTTTCGACGACCTGATTCGGGCGCGGGCAGCGGAAGGCTGGACACGTCCACCTTCGGCACGTAAAGGCATGACAGTAGTGCTGCAGATCGGCATGTTGCCGGACGGTACGGTGACTTCGGTCAGCGTGGCCAAGTCCAGTGGTGACGGTTCGTTCGACAGTTCGGCGGTTGCCGCGGTCAAGAATATTGGCCGGTTGACCGAGATGCAGGGAATGAAACCAAGTGACTTCGCTCCCTATCGTTCATTCAAGATGACATTCACACCTGAGGATCTAGCCTTGTGAGAAACCTTCTTCGAGGAATGCTTGTCGTTATTTGCTGTATGGCAGGGATAGCGGCGGCGGATGAAAAGAACATCCTGGTAACCAGCGGCAGCGATCGGGCCACCCCGATCGCCGTCGTACCCTTCGGTTGGCAGGGCGGCAGCGTGCTGCCGGACGACATGGCCCAGATCGTCAGCGACGACCTGCGTAACTCCGGTTACTACGCGCCGATTCCCAAAGGCAACATGATCAGCCAGCCCAACCAGGCCAGCGAAGTCGTGTTCCGTGACTGGAAAGCCGTGGGCGCGCAGTACCTGATGGTCGGCAACATCACGCCGGCCGGCGGTCGCCTGCAGATCCAGTACACCTTGTTCAACGTGGCTACCGAGCAGCAGGTCCTGACCGGCAGCGTATCGGGTACCGCCGAGCAACTGCGCGACATGGCCCACTACATCTCGGACCAGTCGTTTGAAAAACTCACCGGCATCAAGGGCGCTTTCTCGACACGCCTGCTGTATGTAACGGCTGAGCGTTTCTCGGTGGACAACACCCGCTACACCTTGCAACGCTCGGACTACGACGGTGCACGTGCAGTGACGTTGCTGCAGTCCCGTGAGCCGATCCTGTCGCCGCGCTTTGCGCCGGACGGCAAGCGTATCGCTTATGTATCGTTCGAACAGCGCCGTCCGCGTATCTTCGTCCAGCACATCGATACCGGCCGCCGTGAGCAGATCACCAACTTTGAAGGCCTCAACGGTGCCCCGGCCTGGTCGCCGGATGGTTCGCGCCTGGCTTTCGTACTGTCCAAGGACGGCAACCCGGATATCTACGTGATGAACATGGCCTCGCGCCAACTGAGTCGCGTGACCAGCGGCCCGGGTATCAACACCGAACCGTTCTGGGGTAAAGATGGTTCCACCATCTATTTCACCTCCGACCGTGGCGGCAAGCCTCAGGTCTACAAGGCAAACGTGAACGGTGGGGGTGCTGAGCGTGTGACCTTTATCGGTAACTACAACGCCAACCCTAAGCTTTCGGCCGATGAAAAGACGTTGGTGATGATTCACCGTCAGGATGGTTTCACTAATTTCCGGGTTGCGGCCCAGGATTTGCAGCGCGGAACCGTGAAAATCCTTACAGATACCAACCTTGATGAGTCAGCCACTGTTGCGCCCAACGGCACCATGGTAATCTACGCCACCCGCCAGCAGGGCCGGGGAGTCTTGATGCTCGTGTCCATTAACGGACGCGTAAGGCTCCCGCTTCCTACCGCACAAGGCGAAGTCAGAGAACCATCCTGGTCCCCTTACCTGAACTGACGCGGCGCTACAAAAAGAAGTACTTAACACACTGGGGTTCATTAGGAGTTTCACGATGGAAATGCTGAAGTTTGGTAAGTTTGCTGCTCTGGCTCTGGCTCTGTCCGTAGCCGTTGGTTGCTCCTCTAAAGGCGGCGACAATGCCGGTGAAGGCGCTGCTGTTGATCCAAACGCTGGTTACGGCGCTAACACTGGTGCAGTTGACGGCTCCCTGAGCGAAGAAGCTGCTCTGCGCGCTATCACCACTTTCTACTTCGAATACGACAGTTCGGACCTGAAGCCAGAAGCCATGCGCGCTCTGGACGTTCACGCCAAGGACCTGAAAGCTAACGGCGCTCGCGTTGTTCTGGAAGGTAACACTGACGCCCGTGGTACTCGTGAGTACAACATGGCACTGGGCGAGCGTCGTGCGAAAGCCGTTCAGCGCTACCTGGTACTGCAAGGTGTTGCTCCAGGCCAACTGGAACTGGTTTCCTACGGTAAAGAGCGTCCAGTTGCAACTGGCAACGACGAGCAGTCGTGGGCTCAGAACCGTCGCGTCGAACTGCGTAAGTAATTCGTCATGCGAACGTGCCGTCGTGCTCTAACTGTATTGGCTCTCAGCCTCGCACCGCTTGCGGTGTGGGCTGCGGTTCCTGTAACGGATAGCAACTCAGGCTATAACAATAGCGGGAGCAGTTATCCGCCAGCGGGTTATGGCACGAACGGCGCCTATGCTGGGGGAGCGGCTACGTCCGCTCCCTCGGCACAGGGCGAGCTGTTCAACCAACTGCAACGCATGCAGGATCAATTGTCGCAGCAACAAGGCGCCATTGAAGTGCTGCAGAATCAGGTGAACCAGCTCAAGCAAGAAGGCCTGGAGCGATACCAGGATCTTGATCGTCGTATTGGAGCCGGTGTTGCACCTGCCGCTACTCCTGATAATTCTTCTACCGGTGGCGCGCCAAGCGCTGCCGCCGGTGGCGCAGCAGCTGGGGCCGCCGCGGCTGCCCCTGCCGCCAGCAGCGAACCGGGTGATCCAGCGAAGGAAAAGCTGTATTACGATGCAGCCTTCGACCTGATCAAGGCCAAGGATTTCGATAAGGCCAGCCAGGCCTTTACCGCATTCCTGCGCAAGTACCCCAACAGCCAGTACGCGGGCAATGCCCAGTACTGGTTGGGCGAGGTCAACCTGGCAAAGGGCGATTTGCAGGGGGCAGGCCAGGCTTTTGCCAAGGTCAGCCAGTTGTACCCCAAGCACGCCAAGGTGCCGGATTCGCTGTACAAGCTTGCTGACGTAGAACGCCGCCTGGGTCATACCGACAAGGTCAAAGGCATTCTGCAACAGGTGGTTGCCCAATATCCGGGGACGTCCGCCGCCCAGTTGGCCCAGCGGGATCTGCAGCGCTTGTAAGCGCATCTTTCCCGTTGAGAAGAAACCCGCGCCTGGCGCGGGTTTTTTCGTTAGAATCCACGCCCTTTTATGAAATACGCTTCCTGGGGTTGGCGCGTTGGCGCAATCCCTTGAAGTGCCTGACGGAGGCGGACAGCCTGTTTAGCTGTTACGCCCGTGGCGACTATGCAAGACACATTACGTATTACCGAAGTCTTTTACTCGTTGCAGGGTGAAACGCGCACTGCCGGCCTGCCCACTGTATTTGTGCGGTTGACCGGCTGCCCATTGCGTTGCCAATACTGTGACAGCGCCTACGCCTTCAGTGGCGGCACTGTGCGCACCCTCGACGACATCCTGGAACAGGTTGCCAGTTACCGGCCGCGCTACGTCTGTGTGACGGGCGGTGAGCCGCTGGCGCAACCCAATGCCATTCCCTTGCTCAAGCAGTTGTGTGACGCCGGTTACGAGGTCTCACTGGAAACCAGTGGCGCCCTGGACATTTCCGCTGTTGATCCGCGTGTAAGCCGGGTGGTCGACCTCAAGACGCCAGGCTCCAAGGAAGCGCATCGCAACCTGTACGCAAACATGGACCTGCTGACGGCCAATGATCAGGTCAAGTTCGTGATCTGTTCCCGTGACGATTATGACTGGGCCAGCTCCAAGCTGATCCAATACGGCCTGGATCGTCGTGCGGGCGAGGTGCTGTTCTCGCCCAGCCACCACGACCTCAACGCTCGCGACCTGGCTGACTGGGTCGTGGCAGACAACCTGCCGGTGCGCCTGCAATTGCAGCTGCATAAGTACCTGTGGAACGACGAGCCGGGGCGTTGATCAGGCGGCTGCGAGAGGCGTTCTACCGGCCGAATTACCGTTCAAATGCGTTTTTTCTGATTTATTTCAAATAAGGTGTTGAATAATCCTTAGAAATCAGTATTATACGCGCCACAACACAGCGGGTCGTTAGCTCAGTTGGTAGAGCAGTTGGCTTTTAACCAATTGGTCGTAGGTTCGAATCCCACACGACCCACCATTTTTGGCGGTTTAGAAAATCCGGAAGGCCCACGTAAGTGAGGATTTCCGGGTTTTTTTTTGCCTGTGAATTGAGGGCGAAGCTGCAAGTTTGCAGAAAAATCGCCGCGCATGTCTGATATGCAGCCGTCAGCGCTTCACATCATTTTTTTAAAGCCCACCGGTTTCCATTCCTGCGCGCTCGGTGACCATTCTAGCTGTCGCCGCGTGTAGCCCCTTACCCCTCTCTCCGATCTCACCATTAAATCGCTTGACGAATTGAGCGACTGCTCAATATCATTGTTTTGAGCAGTCGCTCAATAAATTCACAAGACGATGACGACGATGAACAAGCCACTCAGGAACACGTCAGTTGACCTGATCCGTACCGCCGCCCTGATCGGTATCTGCGTAGTTAACCTGCCGTTTCTTGCGCTGCCGCCGGCGCAGGCAATCGGCATTCCCGATGCCCACGGTGACCGCGTCGCGGCGTTCTTGATCGAGTTCTTGTTCCAAGGGAAGTTTTTCCTGATTTTCTCATTCATTTTTGGCTGGGGCGTGCATATTCAAATCCAATCTGCGGCGAGGGCCGGTGTGCAATTCAAAGGGCGCTATTTCAGAAGGCTCATCGGTTTAGCGATCTTTGGCTGCCTGCATGCGGTTCTGGTTTTTCCCGGTGATATATTGTTGCTCTATGCATTTCTTGGATGTTTACTTTGGCCATTTCGGAACTGTGCACCTCGCACGCTTATAAGAACGGCGATGTCCATGGTCGGTTTAGAGCTTATAACCTTAGTTGTCCTGGCGGTTCTTCTTTCGATCTACCCGACTACACCTGTTAATCATGCGTTGGATTACAACTTTGTAGGATCCACGCTTACAAGGATTTCCGAATGGCCAGGAACGTTCGGTTTTCTAATTCTATTTCAAGGGCCATTAGCCTTTGGTGCAATCCTCTTGGGCCTGGCGGCTGCGAAAGCAGGTTTTTTTGAGCCTGGGAGTCGAGGGCAAAAACAACTCACGCGTATTACCCCTTTATTGCTGTTACAAGCAGTCCTGACAAATCTCGCTTTCGCGCTAGCGCCTAAAGAAGGTGATCTTGTAGAGCTAATGGGGCTTTTATCTTTCGCAGTAGGCGCTCCTTTAATGTCAGCTGTCTACATCAACGTGCTATTGCGATACAGCACATGGATAAACTTGCCAGATGTTCTGATTGCAGCAGGCCGAAACTCTCTCACTGCCTATGTCCTTCAAGGGCTCATTGCAGGTGTGTTTTTCGGTGGGTATGGGCTTGGCTTCTTCGGTGAGCTTGGCAATCTCGCGTTGATACCACTTGCTGTAGGCATAGCGCTCATCTCGATGACCCTCACTGGCTTGATAGCCAAGTATGCGGGCCAGGCCCCTTTAGAAAAAATTTTGCGGTTAATCACCTATGGCCCTCAGCGTAACGGGGGTAAAGAGCAGAGGGCCTGACCGATCTTTACAAATATAAGTTTTCTTTGATTTCGCTGAGCAATATTCAAATATTTAAATACTGGAGTACATCATGAATGATCTACCTACCCGAGATTCAAGTGTTTCCTTTCGCCGAATAACTTCTGCGACAGTGTGGGATGTATGCATGCTCAGTGAGACGCTTTCAGCGGCTCAGAGAAGTATGATTGCAGACAACGGCGCTTCGATTGCAGAAGCACACTTCTCTGAGAACGCTTGGTTTCGAGCAATCTACGCAGATGAAACCTTGATTGGTTTTATCATGCTGCATATTGGCGCCGATCACGATGAGGGCATTTATTACCCTGGCGTATTTCTTTGGCGTTTTATGATCGCTGGTCCCTATCAGAAAATGGGATATGGCAAGAAGGCAATCGAGCTTCTTACCTATGAGTTGAGCTATCGGGGCTTTAAGGAGATTCGCGTAGGATACGGAGTAGGAGAGGGCAGCCCAGAACCTTTTTATAAGCGCATGGGCTTTGAACTGACCGGGGGCACCTATGGTGACGATGAAGATGAACTTGAGGCGGTACTCAAGTTCGCAAGTTGATCCCTGAACATGAGGCCGGGTTTTTTTGCCTGGAGTCTGGCCTGCCCCACCGACGCGGTGCCAGCTGCGATCAGATGCTGATTGACGTTCAAGAGCAGCCTTAATTTGTCCATTTTTGAAACCACCACGGGCGCACTTCGCATCGAAAACAGTGGCCTGCTGTCTGTGAACGGCACAGATGCTTCCGTATTGTTTTTTATGCAGGCACCGTCGACTCCATCCTCAACACCGGCACCCTCGAAGCCAAAGGCACCAACGCCAAAGCGGTCGATCTCCTGAGCGCCACCTTCACCCAAAACAGCCACCGGCTCCCGTGGCATCATCAACCGCGGCACGATCACCGCCGATGGCACGGCGATTTCTGTCGACGCGGCTGAGCAAACCTCCGTCTTCGAAATCAACCAGCAAGCCGGTGAGATTCGCAGCAACGCCGGTATCGCCATCGACGCAGCCAGCCGCGCCGTCCTGAACTGGACCGGCGGCAAAATCGTCGGTGATGTGCTCGATGTCAGCGCGATGAACATCGCGGGCCAGGCTGATTTTTCCGGTAATCGCATCATCGCGCCGGTGTCTATCAACTCGGGTTCCTTGAACCTGACGGCCCCAGGCACCGTGCTTACGGGCGACCTCAACGTCGCCAGCGGTGCAGGCATTGATATGCGCCTGGCCAATAGCGTGGTACCGACCACGCCGTACCTGACTGTCAATGGTGCGGCAAATTTTGCCCAGGCATCGAAAGTGACCTTGAGCGCCAACCCAGGTGATTTCACCGCCGTGCCAAGCGGCACGGAGTACACCTTGTTGCAAGCCAGCAGTGTGCAGAACAACGGCCTGTCCAGTACCTCTTCGTTGCTGGATCTGCTCAGTTACTCGGCCGATCGCCTCTCGGGCCAGCGTGATAATCGTGAAGCCGTGAGTGTGTGGTTGCAAGGCTTGAGCAGCAACATGGATCAGGATGGCCACAGCGGCGATAACGGCTATTCGGCCAACAGCAGCGGCATGGCGGTGGGGGTGGATGGTCGGTTGAACGACAGCACCACGGTGGGTGTGGCTTACAGCTACCTCAATTCCAACATCCATTCGGACCTGGGCACCAAGACCGACGTGCAGGGCCATGCGCTGTCGTTGTACGGCAACTGGTCGCTGCAGAACTGGTTCGTCGACGGCAGCCTGAGCTATGGCCATAACGACAATGACAGCAAGCGTCGTGTGGCGGGCACTACCGCCAAGGGCAGCTACGACAGCAATGTGTTGTCGGCCAGCGTATTGGGCGGCTACAGCTTCAAGCTGTCGGATGCTGCCGTGATAGAGCCGAGAGTGGCGGCGCGTTATTCCAACGTGCGCATGGACAGCTTTACCGAGAAGGGCTCTTCAGCGGCGCTGAGCACCGGCTCGCAACGCTATGAAGTGGGCGAGTTGGGTGCGGGTGTGCGCTTGGCTGGCAACTTCCCGTTGGCCACTGGCAGCCTGCAACCGGAAGCGACCTTGATGGCTTATCACGACCTGATGGGCGACCGCGTGGCGCAAACCTCCAGTTTTGTGCTGGGTGGTTCGGCGTTTACCGTCACTGGCGCTTCGGTCGCACGTGACAGTTACGAAGCCAGCCTGGGCCTGAATTATCAGGTGTCGGCGCTGACGGTGGGCGCCAGCTATACCCGCCAGGCGCGTAGCGGGTTTGATGCTGATGGCGTGATGGTCAAGGCGCGTTACGCGTTTTAGGGTTAAACGCAAACAGGGGCTCTTTGCGAGCCCCAGAAGAAAAGGGGACGGATTTATTTGGTTCCCCATTTTTGAGGCTCACCCCGCCAGACAAACCACACGCATTCATCAAAAATATGCGCCAATGCATTTGAATATTTGCGTATATGCATATTAACGCCTAGGGTTACCCCGAGCCAGATCGCAACGCCCCCATCAAATATGGGCCACCTTGAACGTCCATAGCTCAGCAACACCGCTACGCGCTTACCAGCAGGACGCTGGTTTTCATTCATGGAGGATTGAAAAATGTTATCCACTGAAACAACCCGACTCACCGGCGACACACCGCCCAATTGCCTGGTCGGCCATCTGCTCGATCCGCAACTGGTCGAAGTCAAAGCGGCTGCACAGCCCCAAGCAATGGCTGCCGCCAGTCTCAATTTCAGCATGCAGAGACAAACCCAGAGCAATTGGTGCTGGGCGGCGCTCTCTGCCTCGGTCGGCAACTACTATGGCACCGGGTCCTGGACCCAGTGCGGTGTAGCCAGCAGCGAGCTTGACCGCAACTGCTGCAACCAACCTGGACCGTGCAACGTCTACGGCTATCTGGATTCCGCCTTACGAACCACGCGCAGCTACAACGGCATGAATCAAGGCTCGTTGCAGATGTCGGCCATCCAGAACCAGATCAACAGGGGCCGCCCCATCGGTTTGCGTTGTGCCTGGTACGGTGGCGGTGCGCACTTTTTGGTGATCTATGGGACCAACGGCAACTACTTGTTGATCGCAGATTCGATCTACGGTTACTCGACCCGTGCGTTGAACGCGTTCCCCGGTTCGTACAACGGCGGCGGCAATTGGACCAACACTTACTTCACCGTAAAAAACTGAGGAGGGCTGCATCATGCAACTGATTTATCCAAAGGCGCCCTCAAACGGCGTACAGACACTGCGTCCGGCGTTGCAAGCCGCGCTGCAAACCCAGGGCCTGGGACGCAATCACTCATTCGCGGCCGCCGCACCGGGCAACATCAGGCTGAGCGAGGCCTATCGTGGGTACTCGCTCACCCTCGAGGATTTGACTCACGGTAAAGGCCTGAAAGACGCTGAGGTCGGCGATTGGCATTACTTGGTGTTTGCCGATGGTGTGACGATTGCGGATGCGCAATTGGCCGACCTAGGCGGGCATGTCGAGTTCGCTTCGCTCAACCATGGGCCCCTGGCTGCGGCGACGGTGGATGCGCTGAAAATGGCGGAACAGTCCGCGCAATTGCAAGGTAAAACCGTTGAGCTGCGAGTGCTGTTCATCTCGGCATTGCACGTTGTGGCAATCTGGCTGCACGCAGACAGCGAAGATGTGCTGATCCCGATTGAGCCGACCCCCAAGGAACTGGCGGTCACTCAGTTGTACAGTGAGGCGGCGCTGCTCATGCAGCTCAAACCGGCGGCTGATCAGGCCCGCAAGCGCTTCGAGGCGGACACCAGTGGACTGTTGGGCAGTTGATCAACCCTTAGGTAATCACCGGACACTGTCCGGGTTTGCCTTGTAAATAAAGGCGCCGCCTGTAAAAAGGCGGCGTTGAATGGAGTTTTTCCATGATTCGTGCACCTTGGGGAAATAAGCAGTATTGGGATGATCATGAGGCAAAAGATCTGCAATGGATTGAGCGTGCCGGCAAGATTCTGTCGGAGCCTTCGGCTAATCCCGTATATAGAGCGCAATTTACATTCGACTTTGCCAAAGATAATTTGCGTGCGGCTATACGGGGCTACTCGAGTGGCGGAAATATTACGACGATTGCAACATTCTTCCCCGGCGTTCTGGATGCATGGGAAATTTCCAACCGAGAGTCCGACAAAATATGCGCTGAAAATTATCTTAAGACTTGCCGAGACTGGACCTTCGAACTGACCGATTTAAACCATTACATCTATTGTTTCTGGTTGGTGGGGCTAGCGCTTGCTCTGGAAATTCCCGATGAGCAGTGGCTTCGATTGGTTGCGTTAATAGGTGATGGGGGGCAGGATATTCTGCTGGATCGGATCATTGCGTACCGCCAACCAGAGCGGGAAATTGGGGAGAAGCTGCTACACGCCAAGCCATATGCGAGACTGCTCAAGGCAATTGATGCGCAACAGGCGCAGCAAGCAACTCTACTGCTGGCGTTCGTGGAGCATTGGTATCCAGAGCTGAACCGGCGCGGTAAACAGCAACCGTGGTGGTACATTTATGGTGATCCGGTAATGCACCCACTTGAGATGGGAAGCTACTTCGGCCGCTGGTGTTTTGAGGCGGTCGCCGCCGTGAAAGTATTTGGGCTTGAGGACAGCGATTGCATTGGGCACGAGCACTATCCGGGTGATTTGCTACATCCCAATGAGAAAGTGATACCAACACCTAATTCAAGTGCCGAGTCTGGGTGGTGGGGGCGGTTGCTGGGGCTGAAAAGCCGTAAAGACAGCAAAGGGCACTAGTATTGGTGTGGCAGTGGGAGAAGGGGATATGGTCTCCAATCCGAAATAGGCTTACACCTGTTTCGGGACTAAATATCCTTTTATCCGTCATATTGCTATAAGGCGTGAAGCTAGTGCTGTTTATTCTTTTTTATTAAAAGTCTCGGTATGTATAATAAAGAGAAGTATGAAATCAAGGTAATAAAGTAAATGATAAATAGCACGCCCGAAGAGAATGTTGCATATGTGAATATGTGTGTGCCAAACAATCGCCATTTCAAGTTGTGAGCCGCCAGATCATGCGGGTAAAAATAGCTCACGGATACGATCATATAGATAAAGCTCGATAAAACTATCAAGCCGAACAGATATTTGCTGATGGTCATGTTTGCATATTGATCGGCATCGATGATCATCCCCTTGCGGACCTTCAAGAAAAAGATCACCGCAAATATCGGTCCGAGCAAGCCAATGTAGTTTGTTATGACTGTGGAGCTGAAAGGGAAGTTAGACGACCAAAACCCTACCACGCCGAGCAGGTAGGTGTTTATGAAGCTTTCAATATTTGTATAGGGCGCGGATGTGGCCTTTGCAGGAAACAAAAAAGCTATGAAAAATATAGGTGCCATGGTCATTGCAATGAATAAATAGGGCAGAGGTATGCACTGTTTGATTGACTTGTTCATTGCTCGGAAATCCTGTTGTACGATTTTTAATGCTAACACGCTGGGTCCGGACGAGACTCGGCTCGCCCGGATCCTTTGTTTTAGTTAAGAATCAGGTTGTTGATCTCATCGACTTTGGCTGCATCAAAATACGCAGCGGTGGCTGCCATCATCAAGGCCACCACGACGACTCCAGCGGCAGCCGACGCAAAAACAGGAAAGAAGAACGCCATGCTGGTGGCGAGCAAAATTCCAGCACCTGTGCCGACTGCCATCGCTTCAAGTTCAAGCATCAGAGGCTTCCAGTCGCCGGTTTGAAAACCGGAGACGGTTTTCTCGCGGATGGCTTCTGCTTGTACGACTTTACCGACCACGCCGAATGCTTTGCCCAAACGGGTGATGTTATCCGCAAAGGTCGCCTTATCCAGTGCATTCAGCGCATCGACCACTGCTTGTGTGTCCAACGCATTCAGTTTCATAGCGGGGTTGGCGCTGATTTTCTCAAAGGTCGCCATTGCTTCTGCATAACTTCTGATTTTCTTGCCAGAGATCTCAGCTTGCATGTCTTGGGCAACTTTGCTCAAGTTGGCACCATATTTTTGAAGCATTTGTTCATTGGCAGTCGATACGAAGCTGACAGCGTCTGTATAGGCAGCCTTTTCATCGGGTGTGAGCTCTTTGGTAACGGTAACTGCGGTTTCGCCTTTGATCACGACCTCAAAGGGCATAGCGCCATGAGCGTCAAATACGCTTTGAAGCGTATTTGCAGCCGCTTCGCCGATGGCTGCTTTGAAACCGGCAGGCATCGAATCGTAGGTGTGGTTGGCGGCGGATACGGAGCCGTTAAATTGATAACTACCGTCCTGAGCCTTATTGAGGGTGCCTTGCAAGGTCAGGGAAAGATTGTCTATCCACGTTGCAAGCTGCCAGGACGTGGCATCTGGCGTAAAAGGAATGTTGCCAATGGAAATCGGCGACGTTCCAATTGGCGCTGAGGCTAGAACATCATTGAACACAGCGCTTGAGATACTCGGTGAGTTCAGCCCGAATAAGTTGATTGAGGTTTCGGTTGGAGTACCTTTGCCGTAAAGGAAGTGCCCAACGGCTGCGACCGGAGTCAGGTCGCCGCCCGAGAGGCCTGGAGAGGAGGTTACGCCACCTGATTGGAAATATTGCTGGGCGTAATTCAAACCATGGCCAGAAGTCAGGCCCGGATTAAAGTAAAGGTAGCTATCTGCAAACGGCACCGATTGCAAATCATGGACGATCCCTGGCGCTGGCCCACCTGTCATTCCCCAGGTGACCTGTTCGTTGGCGATTTTGATTAGCATCTCGCGCCACAACCCCTGGCGATAATAAGCAAAGCGTTCCAGCATCTGCCCTTGGAACACAACTGCCGGGTTCGGCGCGGGAAACGGCAGGCCTCCAGGATTTGCCGGGTAACCGGGCTCGGTGGCAGTGACGACGATGGGTGGAAGAACGATAGTCATGAGTCGATATCCTTATCGATATATATTTCGGTCAATTGTTGGGAATTACCCCTCTGGCTCGGCCTCGCCGCGCTGCTCGTCGGTAGCGATGAATCGGCATAAGATGAGGCCTGTTGGTACTGTGTATCCGTACAGTAAAATTTTCAAGGCGAAAATATGCATTTGTGCATTTTTCTGGTGTGCGGGTTGTTTCTGCACTCAAGACGCGCCGGAGGCTCCTGGCGGTCTGCCCTAAAAAGGAGAAACGATATGATGCTCACAGCCTCTTCCTGCAATTGCCGACATAGCTCGCTTCTCTCAAGACGAGCAAACGCCGCGATGGCCTGCTGAAATGAACGCGCCTACCCCATTAGCCGCGCTCGCCGCTAACTATGAACACGGCCACATCGTGGCGCCCCATCGGCATGACGAGGGCCAGCTCGTCTATGCCATCAACGGCGTGATGCTGGTGTCGGTGGAGGCGACGGCCTGGGTGGTGCCTTCCGGGCATGCATTGTGGGTGCCTTCAGGGAGGGAGCATCAGATCCGCATGACCGGTGAGGTGCGTATGCGCACCTTGTTGATCTCGCCGGGGGCGCATCGTGGCTTGACGGCGGAGTGCGAGGTCATCAGGGTTTCGCCGCTGTTGCGCGAGCTGATTGTCGCTGCGGGCGATGAAGTCGACAGTGAGCCGGCGTTGTTGCGCCATGCGCAAATTGTCGAGTTGATTTTCTCGGAGCTCGACCGGGCACAACGGGTGCTGGCGCATGTGCCGATTCCGGATGAGCCGAGGCTCAAGTCGCTGTGTGCGGGCTTTATCGACAACCCTTCCCAGGAGTCGACACTGGAGAGTTGGGCGCTGCAGCTCAATATGAGTTCGCGTACCTTGGCGCGGCTGTTCCAGAAAGAGTTGGGCATGAGTTATGGCGAATGGCGCAAGCGCACGCGGTTGTTGCTCAGCATGCAGCGCCTGGCCTGTGGCGTGTCGATCCTGGAAGTGGCGCTGGAGCATGGTTATCAGAGCCCGAGTGCGTTTACTGCGATGTTCAAGCGCACCATGGGTTACACCCCGCGTAACTGTCGATTGGTGTGATTTGACTCGGCGACAGGCTTCCCTGTCACCCTCGGTTCAAATGTGGGAGGGGGCTTGCCCCCGATGGCGGTGGGTCAGTTACAGATTTGCTAACTGATACTCCCTCATCGAGGGCAAGCCCCCTCCCACATTTGGACTAAGTACTGCCAAGCCACCCCGCACCTTGTCCCAATCAAAACGATGGTTGTCCGGAACTCGGGAGATTCGTACCTCGTTGCGCTCTTACCCTGGGTCTCTACTTGGCCTTCTGGATTTCTTCGATGGGTTCGCCTTCTTTCCCCCCACGGCATGGCCGTCTTGCGCTGCTTGGCATTGCGCTGGTGTTGTCGGCGGGGTGTTCGTCCTGGGTTGCCCATGCGCCCGCACAGCCACATCCGCAGCGCATCAATGCCCTGAGCCACTTGCCACAAGGCGTATCGGCCCAGGCGTTACCCGAGCGCTGGTGGCAGTTGTACAACGACCCGCAGCTCGATGGGCTGGTGCTGCAGGCATTGCTGCACAACCGCGACCTGGCGGCGGCCCAGGCCCATGTGCAAGCGATGCTGGCCGGGATCATGCAGGCCGATGCCGAGCGCTGGCCGGCCACCCAGGCGTCAGTGGGCGCCGAGTACGGCAAGACGGCCGATGACCAGACCCTGGCCAAGGCCACCGATAGTCATGCGCCGTCAGAGTGGGCGTTCAACCCGGGCTTTGAACTGGCTTATCAAGTGGACGTCTGGGGCAAGGTCCAGCGCAGTATCGAGCGGGCCCAGGTGCAAGCCGCGGCGGCGCAGGACGCCGAAGACTTGTTGCGCATTACCGTCGTGGCGCAAACCACCCGCGCCTATGTGAATGCCTGCGCCCTCGGTGCACGTGCCAAGGTCCAGCGTCATTCGTTGGACGTGGTCGGGCGCAGCCTGGCGTTGATCGATCGCCAGCGCCAGGCCGGTGTGGTGACGGACCTTGAATACACGCGCATGCAAGCCCTGCAGGGCGAAACCCAGGCCTTGCTGCCGATGCTTGAGGCGCGTCGGCAAGCGGCGCTGTACGAGCTGGCGATGCTGACCGGCGTGGCTGATCTGGAACAAAGCGCTGGCGCTGCGAGCTGTGAAGTGGTGCCACAACTCAATGCCGAACTGCCGGTGGGCGATGGCTGGCAATTATTGGCGCGCCGCCCCGATATCCGTCAGGCCGAGCGAGCGTTGCAGGCGGCCACGCTGCAAGTGGATATCGTCCAGGCCGACCTGTACCCGAAGGTTACCTTCGGCGCCTCGGTGTCTTCATCGGCCAACAGGCCCCATGAGCTGGGCGACAGCAGCGCGGTGATGTTCGGCATCGGCCCGCTGATCACCTGGCAGTTCCCCAATTGGCGCGCCAACCGCGCACGGGTCAACCAGGCGCGGGCGCTTGAGCAGGTGGAGGTGGCGCAATTCGAGGCCAGCGTACTCAAGGCCCTCAAGGAGGTGCGCCAGGCCCTGGCCTTGTATGACGGCGAGCGCCAGCGCCACGCGGCCTTGAGCCAGGCACTGGACAGCAGCCGCCACGCTTACAGGTTGGCCCAATTCAACTACGACGCCGGGTCTATCGATTTCCTGGACGTGCTGGACAGCGAGCGTGAACTGATCCGCCTACAGGCCACTCGCGCCGACGCCGATGGCCAGTTGCTGCAACGCCAGATCAGCCTGTTTCGGGCGCTCGGCGGTGGTTGGCAACCTTCAGCTCCCACCCACGCTTACACCACTTTTTCCGGTACCCAACCATGAATATCGCCGTTGATGAAAAAACTGCTGTCCAGGATGAATCGGCGCATACGCGCAAGCAACGTCGCAAACGGCACCTGATCCTGCTGGGCGGCGCGGCGCTGTTGATCGCAGCGGTGGTGTTCGGCGTGTACTGGATGACGGTCGGCCGGTATCTGGAACAGACCGATGATGCCTATGTGCGTGCCGACTGGATTCCCATCAGCCCCAAGGTCTCCGGGTATGTGGCCGAGGTATTGGTTGCGGACGACCAGCCCGTCAAGGCCGGGGATGTGCTGGTGCGCATCGAGGACCATGACTACCAGGCACGTTTGGAACAGGCCCGTGCACAACTGGCCGAAACCCAAGCCTCGGTGGCGGCGCAACAGGCCAACCTCAACGTCACCGACAGCCTGATCGCCCAGCAACAGGCCGGCGTTGCCCAGGCTCAGGCCCACGCCCGCAGCGTGGCGGCCGAGTTGCACCGCGCACGCCTCGACCAGCGTCGCTACGAAGGGTTGGTGCGCGACCACGCCGCCAGTGCCCAGCGCCTGGAAACGGCGGCCGCCAGCTACACCCAGGCCAGCGCCGCGGTGGAAATTGCCAAGGCCATGCAACGTCAACAGGAAACCCGGCTGACCGTTGCCATCAATCGCCGCCAATTGGCCCAAGCCTCGCTCCAACAACAGATAGCCCGACGCAGCCAAGCCCAGGCGCAGTTGAACCTGGCGACCCATGCGCAGGAAGACACCTTGATCCGCTCGCCCATCGACGGCGTGGTAGGGCAGCGCAAAGTGCGCACCCGCCAGTACGTCGCGCCAGGCTTGCCGCTGCTTGCGGTGGTGCCCTTGCAGCAGGCCTACGTGGTGGCCAACTACAAGGAAACCCAATTGCGCGACATGCGCGCCGGCCAACCCGTCGACATCAGCATCGACAGCTATTCAGGACGCAAGCTCAAGGGCCACGTGGTGAGTTTTTCGCCAGGTTCGGGGGCGGTGTTCGCACTGTTGCCGTCGGATAACGCCACCGGCAACTTCACCAAGATCGTGCAGCGCTTCCCGGTGAAGATTGTCATCGATGAGCATGATCAGGGCGGGCCTATCCTGCCAGGCATGTCGGTGATCACTACGGTCGATACCCGGCCAGCCAACCAGGGCGTTGCACATGACTGAAGCCGCTGAAAAGAGCGTGTCCTTTCGCGCCTGGGTGGCGGTGATCGGTGGGCTGTTCGGCTGTTTCATGGCCGGCATGAACGTGCACGTGACCAGCGCGGCATTGCCGGAAATCGAAGGCTCCCTGGGGGCGACGTTCGAGGAGGGCTCGTGGATCTCCACCGCCTACCTGGTCGCAGAAATCGTGATGATCCCGCTGACCGCCTGGCTGGTGCAGGTGTTCTCCCTGCGCCGGGTGATGCTGGTGGGTTCGTTTGTATTCCTGGTGGCGTCCATTGCCTGCTCCTGGGCGCCCAACCTGGAAGTGATGATCATCATTCGGGTGATCCAGGGTGCGGCCGGCGCGGTACTTATCCCCTTGTCATTCCAGTTGATCATCACCGAGCTGCCGCCAAGCAAGATTGCCATGGGCATGGCCTTGTTCGCCCTGTCCAACAGCGTTGCCCAGGCCGCCGGGCCGTCCATCGGTGGCTGGCTGACGGATGCTTATTCCTGGCGCTGGATTTTCTACCTGCAACTGGCCCCGGGTATTCTCTTGCTGCTGGCGGTGGCGTGGTCCATCGACGCCAAGCCCATGCAGTTGAGCCTGCTCAAACGCGGCGACTGGGGCGGCATCATCGCCATGATCGTCGGCCTGGGTGGCTTGCAGATCGTGCTGGAAGAAGGCGGGCGCAAGGATTGGTTCGGCTCCGATTTCATTGTGTGGATGTCACTGGTCGCAGGCGTTGCCCTGGTGTACTTCGTGATGTCGCAGCTGTATGGCAGTCGCTCCTTCATCAACCTGCGCCTGCTCAAGAGCTATAACTTCGGGGTGGCCAGTGCGGCGATGTTCATTTTCGGCGGGGCGACCTTCGGCCTGGTGTTCCTGGTGCCCAACTACCTGTCCCAGTTGCAGGGCTACAACGCCCGGGAAATCGGCATCAGCCTGATCGCCTACGGCATGGTGCAACTGGTGCTGGCGCCGTTCATGCCACGCTTGATGAAGTGGCTCAACCCGAAACTGATGGTCGCCAGCGGCTTTTTCATCATGGCGCTGGGGTGTTATCTGGGGGCGCATCTGGATGTGGATAGCGCTGCCAACGTGATCATTCCTTCCACGGTGGTGCGCGGTATCGGACAACCGCTGATCATGGTGGCGCTGTCGGTGCTGGCGGTATCCGGCCTGGCCAAGGATGAAGCCGGTTCCGCCTCTGCCTTGTTCTCCATGCTGCGTAACCTGGGTGGGGCTGTAGGTACTGCGGGGTTGACGCAGATCGTCGCCATGCGCGAGCGCTTTCACTCCGAGCGGGTAGGGGAGTCGATCACCTTGTTTTCGCCGTCCTTGCAGGAGCGTTTGCGCGTCAGCATGGCCGACAGCGAGGGTTTCATCTTCAACCAACTGTTACCCGCTCAACAGCAGGTTCTTGAGGGGCTGATCCATACCGTGCGGCGGGAGGCGTACCTGATGGCTTACAGCGACGCGTTCTACGTGTCCTGTATAGCGTTGGTGCTATGTGGTGTGGCGGCCCTTGCCTTGCGGCAACAAGCCAGGAATTAGGTCTACAAATGTGGGAGGGGGCTTGCTCCCGATAGCGGTGGGTCAGATACAGATAAGCTGACTGACACACTGCAATCGGGAGCAAGCCCCCTCCTACATTTGGATCTGTTTCGTTTAGTAAATCGGGTGCTTAACCTTTTAGTTGATGCCTTGATCAATCCCCGCCTGCAAGGCCTGGCTTTCACTGTGCCCACCCGCTCGCAGTGGTCCCAGGTTGAAGGCTTGATCCTTGCGCGTGGCGTCGTCCTGCTTCTGAGTCAATTCATCCTTGGCCCCCAGTGCGAGGTTGACCGGTGATTTCGAGACGTTCAGGCCGACATCAGCACGGTAGTCGCTGCCGGCCAATGCCGTAGCGGTGACTTTGGAACCGCCCAGCTCGACCTTGCCATGCTCGGCGCCGATCCGCGCACCCGTGAGGCGCGTATCACCGCTCACCTGCAGATTGACGCCCTGGCTTGCGCGAATGCCAGACGCCTGGGTGACGCTGTCCTTGACCACGTGGCTGACGTCCAGATACAGGGTCGGGGTGTAGTTGGTGTTGCCACTCTTGTCACCGAACAACACGCTTTCGGCGGTATTGGCTACCGAGCTGCCGGTGGTGTTCTTGCCGCTGACGACGTAGCTGTCGCTGTTTTTCGGCCAGACCTTATCCTTGAAGCCCGACAGGCGTGTGCCCAGGGCCTCCTTCTTGTCCGCCAGGTAAGCCTTGGCCTTGTCCACACGGGTGCCGAAAGCGCCACGGGGCTCGGGGTTCACATCGTAACTGCCGCTGCGGGTGAGTTTTTCTTCCAGGCGTTCCTTGGCGTTGACGACGCCGTTGACCACTTTGTCCTTGGCCGAAGCCAGGTGCCCGGTGCTTTTGTCTACGACGTTCTCCAGTTTGTCGCGATGCTTGTCGAACGCACCTTCGGCCTTGGCTTGCACTTTGTCCTTGAGCGGGCCAGTGGCAGTGGCGAGTTTATCCACCACGCCGGGCTGGTTTTTTTCCACATCCAGCCTGGCATCGACATTCACCTGGGTGCTGTTGACCTGGTCCTTGCGACTTTCGACGATGAGATCGCCACCTACCTTGCCGTTCACCTGGTCGGCTTCGATGCGTGCCCCGGCCAGGTGGTTGTCGCCGGCACTGTTGATGACCACGTTGTCGGCCTTGATCAGGCTGTCGTGCTGGGTGGTGCTTTGCAGGTGATCCACGTCGACCTTGGCTCGCGCATTGATGCCGCGCTGGGTCTTGGGTGTGGCGTGCTCACCGGCATCGGCCAAGGTGGTCTTGCCAACGCTGCCACCCGCGCCCAGGGTCACGCCCCAGTTGTCATGGGCCTGGGTTGACTGTGCAGACTCTTGCAGGATGCCGCCGTTCTGCGCGACGAGGTCGACTCTGGCCGCGTTGATCTGAGTACCCTGCAAGTGCAGGGCATCAGCCGCCTCGGCACCACTGGCGAGGCTGACCTTGCCGTTGCTGTGCAACTGCCCGACGACGATGCCCTGGTCATTTTCCGCCACCTTACCGATGTTGAAATTGGCACTGAGGCTGCCGGTCTTGCTGCTGCTTTCGGCAGTGCTGGTCTTGCCGGCGCCGGCAGTCAGGCCGCCACCCAGGTTGCTGCCTTTGCTGATGTGGCTGTTGGTGGCGGCTTGCAGGTCGAGCTTGCCCCCGGCATTGAGGCTGATATCGCCGGTCTTGGCGTTGGCGGTGCCGATGTGCGTGCCTTGCAGGGTCATGTCGCCGCCGCTGCTGAGCTGGATCGGCCCGCTGCCCTGGACCGACGCGACGCGGGCCTGGCTGTCCTGGGTGTCCAGGCGTTTGTTGTCCAGTTGCACACCGGCACCGAGGTTGACGTTGTTGCCATTGGCGCCCGGCGCGGTGCCCACGGTCAATGAACCGTTGCCGCGCAAGGTGCTGCTGTTTTTGCTCTGGGTTTCGTTGGCCTGGTTGAGCGCCAACTCACCGCCGGTCTTGAGGTTGACGCCTGCCTGGCCGCCGTTGAACTTGCTGCCTTCATAGCGTGCATCGCCCTTGGCCTCGATGCTCACCCCCTGGGTGCCGGCATAGCTGCCGACCACCGCCGTGCTGCTGGTTTCACGCACATCGCTACTGCCACCCAAACCGCTGCCGCGCAGATTCAGGTCTTCACCGGTGGTGGTGTAGATCCGCACGCCCGCCTTGGCGTCAACGCCTTGCTCGCCGCTGTCGTGGGTATTGGCCGCTGCCGTGGCGACATGTTCGCCGGCCTTGATCGTCAGCCCGCCATCGGTGGCCCGATATTGAGTGCCTGTATCCTGCAGTTTCCCAGCGGTATCGACCTGCACCGTGGCGCCACTGAACTGGCTGACCACCGCCGTGCTGTCCTGCTGTGTGCGGGTTTTGTTGGTATGTCCGACTTCAACGTCCAGGCCGACATTCGGCTGCTCGAACGCGTCCAGTAGACCGGGCTGATGAAACTTGACCTGGGCCACACCTTCGACAGCTTTTTCGATCGGGCGGGTGATGCCTTTGTACTCCACGTTGGCGCCGACATCGGCGGTCCAGCCGTTTTGCTTATGGGTGCTGCTCTCGGTGGAATGGGCTGCCTGGTTGTCGATCTGGCCTGCATTGACCAGCAACTCGGAGCCAGCCTTTACCTGTGCGCCCTGGCTGGTGAGGGTGTTGCCGGCGTTGATGGTCAGCTTGCCGGCCGCTGCCACGGTGCTGGTGTGCGCGGTAGTTTTGCTGCTGGTGTCCTCGCTGCTCTGGTGGCTGAATTGCGCACCACTGCCAGCCCGATCAAGGCCGCCGGTGTAGTAGAAGCTACCGCCGGTGGTGGTCTTGTCGACGGCTTGGGTGCGGCTGTCGTCAGCTGCCAACAGCTCGACGTTTTTACCGCTCAGGCTTGCATCACCCTGGGTCGCCTTGACGTTAGAACCCTTGATGCTCACATCGCCGCCAGCGCTGACTGCCACACTGTCGCCTTCAAGGCTGGACGCCTGTTGCCGGGTGGTGTCGGTCTTGCGGGTTTGCTGCTGGTCTTCATAGCTCACCCCCGCACGATACTGACGGCTGCCGTCGGCGGTTTCCTTGGCGTAGCCATCGAAGCCACGGGTGTGCGTGCTGGTGGTGTCGTGGCGGGTATTTTCAGCCGCAACCACCTTGATATCGCCTTTGGCATCCGCCTGCAGTTCGCCGGCGGCAGACACCTGCGAGCCGCTGACGGTGATGTCCTTGGCGCTTTGCAGCTTGAGGTTGCTGTCCGAGCGCAGGTTGCTGGCGACAACGGTGCTGTCCTTGAGGTTCTTGCGGCTTTCATCCTTGGAGATGCCGAAGAATTTGCTGTCGTTGCTGTAGCGGTTGTCGTGGGAGCTGTCCTGTACGCCGTCGATCACCAGCGAGCCCTTATCGCTGATGACACTGGCCTGCTTGCCGCCACGGGCCTGGCTGCCGCTGATACGTACGGCGTCGGCCTTGACGATCAGCTTGCCATCGGCGTTGACCTTGCTGGCAGTGTTCAAGGTCTTGCCCTGATTGCCGTCGCCATTCTTGCCGAAGAAGCTGCCACCTGTCAGGTCACCGGAGTAGGCGTTGTCGCTGCTGCTCTGGGTACGGCTGGCGCTGGCAATTTCTACTTGGCGGCCAGCCAACTGGATATCGCCTGGGGTTTGCAGTTCGGCGCCTTGCAATTGCAGTTTTTGCTTGCTGGTCAGCTCCAGCGTGTTGCCTGCCTTGAGGCTGCTGGTGATGCTGCGTTGTTCGCTGCTGGATTTGTCCCAGTTGGCTTTCCACAGGTGCTTGCGATGGTTGCCCTGGTCGCGGGTTTCATGGGTTTCGGTGGCGGCGTTCACCTGCAAGTCGGCGCCGCTGTTGACGCGCAAGGCGTTGCCCGCTTCCACGTGACTGGCTTTGATCTCGGTCTTGGTGCCGGACGACAGCGCGGCATCTTGTTGCGCGACAACCTTGTTGCCGTGCTGGCGCGAGTCCTTGTCGGTGGTGGTGCGGTCATAGTTTTCGTAGGTGAACAGGAAGTTGCTGTTGTCCCACTGTTCACGCTTTTCCTGGAGCTTGCGGCTTTCCAGGCTGCTGAGGGTCAGGTTGCGGCTGGCAGCAAGCTTGACGTTACGCCCGCTGATGTCGGTGGCCGCCAGGTTCAAGTCCCTGGCACTGTGCAAGTCGACATCGCCCTGGCGGCTCTGCACACCGGCGCGGGCGGCGTCGAGGCTGTTTGCGTGAACCTGGCCGCTGATATCGAGGTCGCCGGCCGAGCTGATTTTCACGCCGTCACGGCCGTCCACCTGCACGCCGCCCACGCGCACTCCGGCACCTTCGGCAGTGCTGATGATATTGATGCGCCCGGCCAGCATCGCCCCGAACAGGCGTGCGTCGATGCGCTGGTCCTGGGTCTTGCTGGCCGGGTCCACGTGGCTGACTTGCCCGCTGGCGAAGTCGACCTGATTGCGCCCGACCGTGAGGTTCAATTGATCATGGGCACTGATGCTGCCGTCGCTGTCGATACGTGGCGCGATCAGGTTGATGGAGCCTTCGCGGTTGTGCAGGCCCTGGCCTTGCACCGTCAGTTGGCCGGTGGCATCCCGGGTGCTCAAGGCTTGCAGTTTGCCGTTGTCGAGTTCAGGGCGGCCGACCACCAGGTTGGCATTCGGGGTGTTGATGAAACTGCCTCCATTCACAGAAATGCCGTTGGGGTTGGCCAGTACATAATCGGCGGCCTGGCCGAAAATCTCCTGGGCGCCGTTGAGGGCCGAGGCATTGCGACTGATCACTTCGTTGAGGATCACGCTCGCCGCCTGGCCGTGGAACTGCGGGTTGGCCGCCAGTTGCCCGGCGAGCTTGGACACGTCGGCCTGCAAGGCATTGTTCAGCACCAGGCCCTGGCGGTCGACGTTGTAATCCAGAAACTGGTTATGAGACAGGCCGCCGGCATTCGGCGCAACGATATTGACGATGGGCACGCCGCCCTGGTTTTGCAGTTGCGGCGTGCCGCCAGGGCCTTCGACCACGGTCACGCCCGCGGCGAGCACAAGCTGGGGCAGCAGGAACAGGCTGGCAATGGCCCAGCGCAGTTTGCCCTGGGGCGAAAGGTGAAAGCTGTGGGAAGTAGTCGGCATAAATGATCTCGCTCTGTGTTGGCTGATCCACGACGTGCGTTGTTCGTTGCAACGCTATTGGGGTGATCAGGTACGGCGGTTGACTCAGGCTAAAAAACAGCTCATGGCTCAAATCTGTAGGCTCAGGCGTGTCAGCCAGACCTCCGGCTCCTGGCGAAAACCTGTTGGGGTGTTGAGGTTGCGTTGGTAATCGAAGTCGAGCTGCACGTTTTTCCAGCTCAGGTTGAGCCCCGCGCTGGCGCCACTCAGGCGTTGGCTTTGGGCGCCGTGTTCGCGCTTGACCCAGCCGTTGTCGAAGCCCAGGCGCGGGGTGATTTTCACCGGCAAATCGCTGTTCAACGGCAGGCGCAAAGTGTTGCGCCACACCGCGCCAATCGCGCCGGAGCTGCTGTTGTCGCGGTAGCCGCGCACGGCCGAGTCGTCGGTGACCAGTAGTTGTTCGATGGCAGGCAGCGCGTCCGGGCTGTATTGCAACGACAACTGGCTCTGCCACTGCCAGGGTTGCGCCGACCATTGGCCATTGCGCCATTGGCTGAGGTTGGCGCGGTACTTGTGGAACTGGGCCTTTGGCCGGTTTTTCTGCACCTGATCGGCATCGCGATCGGCGCCGAACCAAGTCAGGCCCTGGGCGTAATTGACGTCCAGGTTCCACACCGCGCTGTTGAGCCAGAACAGGTTCAGGCCGGCCTCGGCCACCGTCAGCGTCGGGCTCTGGATGTCCAGGTGGGCTTTCTGCAGGTAGCTGTCGACGTCCTTGTAGGCCAGTTGCAGGTTGGCGCTCAGTTGATGACCCTGGTCGCGCCACAGCACCCGGTCGCTGCGCAGGCTGACCTGATCGGTGCGGCCGCTGTTGTAGAGCGTCGTGCGGCTGAGTTTGAACGGCGAGCGGTATTCGGCATGGCTGGCGAACAGGCTGTAGGTCCAGTAGCCATAGGGGATTGAGTAGAACAGGCTGTGGCTGCGGCTGTAGCGCGGCCCATGGTTGAGCGTGTCGCTGAAACTCAGGTTGAGCGAATCGCCCAATTGCAGCGGGCTGTCCAGGCTCAGGCTGAGGGCATTGCGATCACGCCCGGTGCCGGCGCTGCCGAGGTTATCCAACCCAAGCCCCAGGGCCCAGCGCGACGCACTGCTGCGCGAGCGCAGGATGATGCGCGAGGCGCCCGCCTGGCTGCCAGGGGCGATATCGGCGGTGAGGTCGACCGAGCGCAGGCGGTTGAGCTGGTCCAGGCCCTGTTCCAGGTCGCGCAGGTTCAGCGGCTTGCCGAGCATCCCGGGAAACGCTGCGCCTAACGACACGGGCAGGCTCTGGTCGGCTAGTTCGATGGCTTCGAGATAACCTTCCTCGACGTGAATATCCAGTGGGTGCCCGGCGCTCGGCGCACTGATCAAGTAGGGGCGGCTGGCGATATAGCCGGCCTCGACATACAGCCGTGTGATCTCGGCCAGCAGGCGGTTGATCTGGGTGACGCCCATGCAGGGGGCAACGTAGGGCTCAATGTGGTTGTCCAGCTCGGTGCGGCTGAACAATGTGACCCCGGCCAGGCGTGTACCGCGCAGGGGCCAGCAGCGTTCATCCTGGGCGATGTCTTTGGGCGCGGTCGGTGTGCTCGGCGGTGTACCGAAACGGCCGCGCTGCATCTGGCGCTGGCGCTGCTCCAGTTGTAACTGCTGCAGGTCGCGCTGCTGTTGCTGCTGCAAGCGAAGGGCTTCCTGGCCTGGCTGCGGCGCATCGGCGGCAGCCGCAGGCAGCGCGCACAGGCAGAGCAGGGTGATGCCCCACTTTTGAATACGACACCAGTGTCCGGTTGTGGGCTGAATTGGCACTCGACATCCTTAACGTAGAAATACACACGATCTATGCCTCCTGAGCCAAACCGTTAACTCAGGGGAGTTGCCACACTGGAGTCATCATTAAACGGTTCGTTACATGAGTGGGGGATTTATTGCACAAAACGTGAGGAGTACCACGTTATTTAGGGAAAAAACGCACAAAAATAGTGCGTAATAGGCGAGTGGTAACCTGAGGTTTCAGTGTTTCAAGGGTGTTGGTGGCGATGGAGGGGGTGGAGGTTTTTTGGATTGTTGCAGTTATTGCGCTTAATCATTGTGTTTATGGCAGGCGGCGGTGCGCCCAACAGCCGCGTACCGGCATACCAGATTAGGCTTTTGAATCCATTCGATATTCTGTAGCCTTGCGCGGCTTCATCTTTACCCGTGCTTGATGAACACAAACACTTCGTCCGGCGGCGCCCGAAGGGCTCCAGAGCCGGTGGTACACTCGACTTTCGCGCTACTGCGCCTGCAGGTCTTGCGAACATGACGCACATTTCCGAACGCCTACTGGTTCAAGCCCACCTCGACGCCAAGCAGCCCAAGGTGCTCAGCGCCGCGCAAGAGGCGAGCCTGCGCGCCGCCATCGCCGCCGAGCTCAAGGCTCAGGATGCGGTGCTGGTTGCCCACTTCTATTGCGACCCGGTGATCCAGGCCCTGGCCGAAGAAACCGGTGGCTGTGTTTCCGACTCCCTGGAAATGGCGCGCTTTGGCGCCGCCCATCCGGCCAAGACCGTGCTGGTGGCCGGTGTGCGGTTCATGGGCGAGACCGCCAAAATTCTCACCCCTGAAAAACGCATCCTCATGCCGACCCTGGAAGCCACTTGCTCCCTGGACCTTGGTTGCCCGGTGGATGAGTTTTCAGCGTTCTGCGACCAGCATCCGGAGCGCACCGTGGTGGTGTATGCCAACACCTCGGCGGCGGTCAAAGCCCGTGCCGATTGGGTCGTGACCTCCAGCTGCGCGCTGGAAATCGTCGAAAGCCTGATGGACAACGGCGAGACCATTATCTGGGGCCCGGACAAACACCTGGGCACCTACATCCAGCGCCAGACCGGTGCCGACATGCTGCTGTGGGACGGTGCCTGCATCGTCCATGAAGAGTTCAAGTCCAAGCAGTTGGAAGACATGAAGGCGTTGTACCCGGACGCGGCGATCCTGGTGCACCCGGAATCGCCGACCTCGGTGATCGAGTTGGCGGATGCCGTAGGCTCGACGAGCCAACTGATTGCTGCGGCGCAGCGCCTGCCGAACAAGACTTTTATCGTGGCAACTGATCGCGGCATTTTCTACAAGATGCAGCAGCTGTGCCCGGACAAAGTCTTCATCGAGGCGCCGACTGCGGGTAACGGCGCGGCATGTCGCAGTTGCGCGCACTGCCCGTGGATGGCGATGAATACGCTGGAGCGTACGTTGCAGTGTCTGCGTGAGGGCAGTAATGAGATTTTCGTCGAGCCGTCGGTGATTCCACAGGCGGTGCGACCGCTCAAGCGCATGCTCGACTTCACCCAGGCTGCACGCCTCAAGCTGGCAGGTAACGCATAGCCCAGGTGTGAACACTTGGATCTACGCTATTGTGCGATTACTTCTTTTGCTTGGGGATCCGCACCAGCTGCGTATCCGAATAGATGTCATGCCAGCTGCGTTTGTGTTTATCGAACAACGACCAGACAAACCCCAGCCCCACGCATAACCACGACGCAATCGACACCACAAAACGCAACAACGCCTGCCATAGGCTGATCCGCGAACCGTCGGCATTTTGTACACGCACGCCCCACACCTGCATGCCCAGGGTTTGCCCGGAATGGGTCCAGAACTTGGCGAAGAATCCAAACAGCACAAACAACAGGATTGTCGACAGCAACGGATCACCGTCCAGGGCGCCGGACTCGGTGAGGGTGCGCATTTTCGCTTCGCCCACAAAGGCGATCCACACCAGCTTGTAGACAAATGCAGTGACGATCAGCAGCGCCGTGCACAACAGGAAATCGTAGAACATCGCTGCCAGGCGACGGCCCAGGCCAACGGCGGGGAATTGGCCTTGGGGGCTTAGCAGGTGCTTCGACATGGCAGGGCTCTCAGAAGGAAAAGCAGCATTTTACGGACAAACGCCCATAAAAAAGCCCCTGATGTCATATCAGGGGCTTTTTGTCGCAGGAAGGATCAGGCTTCTGGTTCTACTTCGTCAGCCTGCATGCCTTTCTGGCCTTGTGCCGGAACGAAAGTTACTTTCTGGCCTTCTTTCAAGCTCTTGAAGCCGTTGCCTTTAATGGCGCGGAAATGCACGAACAGATCCGGGCCGCTTTCAGGAGTGATAAAACCAAACCCTTTTTCGTCGTTAAACCACTTGACGGTACCGCTCTGACGTTCAGCCATTTTCTTCTTTCCTTTGACGCTAAAATTAATGACAGCCCCTTTCACATGAAAGAGTACTGGGCTGGGTTGCAGGAAAGTAAGAGACGTCGAACGGGTTGTAGCAAAACTTTTAGCTACTGCCCAGGTCCAGGTTCCAAGCGACCCATGCAAACACAGTGAACGAACTCTACGCCAACTAATATGAAAAAAACAAGCCCTGCGAAAGGCCTTGTTTTTGCTCGGGCATATGACACTTTGTTGAACGTAGGAGTGGTGAGTTATTCGATAGAGTTATTCACTTGTTATAGGAGATTTCCTATAGAAAAGACTATCGGATATGCACTGTTTTATGGCGGCTGCGTTACAGTTTAGTGCGCGTTAACGCAGCCGCGTTACTTATTGAAACATTTATTCAGCCGCGATAGTAACGCTGTGGCACGAATGGCATTTTACTTACACGTAATGGCACCTTTTTCCCACGTACCAGTGCAGAGACTTCGGTATCCAGTGCAGTAAAGGCGTTGTCCAGGTAACCCATGGCGAGCGGGCCGCCCAGAGTTGGGCCAAAGCCACCGCTGCACACGCTGCCGATCACGGTGCCGTGTTCGTCGACGATCTCGGCACCTTCACGCACCGGGGTGCGTTCCTGGGGCAATAAGCCTACGCGCTTGCGGCTGACGCCGGCTTGCTGCTGGGTGAAAATCCGGTCGGCACCCGGGAAGCCACCTGCGCGTGCGCCGTCAGCGCGACGAGCCTTGGAGATCGCCCACAACAGGCTGGCTTCGATTGGCGTAGTGTCGGTGTTCATGTCATGTCCATAGAGGCACAGGCCGGCTTCCAGGCGCAGGGAGTCGCGGGCGCCCAGGCCGATGGCCTGTACTTCGGTTTCGGCCAGCAGGCTGCGGGCGAGGCTTTCTGCGTTGGCCGCCGGTACGGAGATTTCAAAACCGTCTTCACCGGTGTAGCCGGAGCGGCTGACGTAGCAGTCGACGCCCAGCAGACGCAAGGTGGCAAATTGCATGAAGGTCATCTGGGTGACCTCCGGCGCCAGGCGCGCCAGTACCTTCACCGCCGCCGGGCCCTGCAGGGCCAGCAGGGCACGCTCTTCAAACAGCGGCTCGATGGTGCATTGGTCGCCGATATGGTTGCGCAGATGCGCCAGGTCCTGGTCCTTGCAGGCGGCGTTGACCACCAGGAACAGTTCGTCGTTGCCTAGGTTGGCGACCATCAGGTCGTCGAGGATGCCGCCTTGCTCGTTGGTGAACATCGCGTAGCGCTGCATGCCCACCGGCAGGTCGATGATATCCACCGGTACCAGGGTTTCCAGGGCCTTGGCGGCATTGGCGCCGGTCAGACGGATCTGGCCCATGTGGGACACGTCGAACAAGCCGGCCTGTTCACGAGTGTGCAGGTGTTCCTTCATCACGCCCAGCGGGTATTGCACCGGCATGTCGTAGCCGGCGAAAGGCACCATGCGCGCGCCCAGTTCGAGGTGCAGGGCGTGCAATGGGGTTTTCAACAGGGTTTCGGTGGACATATTCAGCTCCTGAACAACGTGCTGGCGCGCTGGTAGGCGCCAGCACTCGATAATGTTGTCAAAAATGTGGGAGCAGGCTTGCTCGCTCCCACATTTGATCGAGTTGACCTTCAGGTTATGCGTAGCTCTCGATCGAGGGGCATGCGCAGACGAGGTTGCGATCGCCAAACACGTTGTCGACCCGGCCAACCGGTGGCCAGTATTTGCCTTCGATCAATGACGGCACCGGGTACACCGCTTGTTCGCGGGTGTATGGATGCGTCCACTCGCTCACCAATTCAGCCGCGGTGTGTGGTGCGTTTTTCAGCGGGTTGTCGTCCTTGTCCAACGTGCCGTTTTCCACCGCACGGATCTCTTCGCGGATGGCGATCATGGCGTCGCAGAAGCGGTCCAGTTCTTCCTTGGATTCACTTTCGGTCGGCTCGATCATCAAGGTGCCAGCCACCGGGAACGACATGGTCGGCGCATGGAAACCAAAATCGATCAAGCGCTTGGCCACGTCGTCCACGCTGATGCCGCTGCTGTCTTTCAAGGGGCGCAGGTCGAGGATGCATTCATGGGCCACCAGGCCGTTGCTGCCGGTGTAGAGCACGGGGTAGTGCTCTTCCAGGCGACGGGAGATGTAATTGGCATTCAGGATCGCCAACTGCGACGCACGCTTGAGGCCAGCGCCGCCCATCATGCTGATGTACATCCAGGTAATCGGCAAAATGCTTGCGCTGCCGAACGGTGCGGCACACACCGCGCCTTCCTTGCGTTCCATGGCCGCGTGGCCGGGCAGGAATGGCGTGAGGTGCGACTTGACGCCAATCGGGCCGACACCCGGGCCACCACCGCCGTGGGGGATGCAGAAGGTCTTGTGCAGGTTCAGGTGGGACACGTCGCCGCCGAACTTGCCCGGTGCGCACAGGCCAACCATGGCGTTCATGTTGGCGCCGTCGATGTACACCTGGCCGCCGTTGTCGTGGATGATCGCGCAGATGTCGCGGATGCCTTCCTCGAACACGCCGTGGGTGGACGGGTAGGTGATCATCAGTGCGGCGAGGTGCTCGCGGTGCTCGATGGCCTTGGCGCGCAGGTCTTCGATATCGACGTTGCCACGCGCATCGCAGGCGGTCACCACCACGCGCATGCCGGCCATGTTGGCGGTGGCCGGGTTGGTGCCGTGGGCTGATGACGGGATCAGGCAGATGTCGCGACGTGCTTCGCCACGGCTCTGGTGATAGGCGCGGATAGCCAAGAGGCCTGCGTATTCACCTTGGGAGCCTGCGTTTGGCTGCAGGGAGATCGCGTCGTAACCGGTGGCCGCGCAGAGCATGGCTTCCAGTTCGGTGGTCAGTTGCTGGTAACCGGCGCTTTGCTCAGCCGGGGCGAACGGGTGCAGGGCGCCGAACTCGGCCCAAGTCACCGGGATCATTTCGCTGGCGGCGTTGAGCTTCATGGTGCACGAGCCCAGCGGGATCATGGTGCGGTCCAGTGCCAGGTCCTTGTCGGCCAGCTTGCGCAGGTAGCGCATCAGCTCGGTTTCCGAGTGATAGCGGTTGAATACCGGGTGGCTGAGGATTGGTGACTGGCGCAGCAAGGCGGCAGGCAGCGCGCTGTCGGTGGCGGCGAAGGCGGGCAGGGCCTTGCCGTCGGCGAAGATCGCCCACAAGGCCTGGATATCGGCCTGGGTGGTGGTTTCGTCGACCGACAGGCCAACGTGCTGGGCGTCCACTACGCGCAGGTTGATGCGCTGGGCGTGAGCCTTGTCATGCAGGGCTTTGGTGTTGGCGCCGGTGTTGAGTGTGATCGTGTCGAAGAAGTTTTTCTGCTCGACCTCAAGACCCAGGGCGGTCAAACCCTTGGCCAGGATCGCAGTCAGCTGGTGTATGCGCTGGGCGATCTGGGTCAGTCCCTTGGGACCGTGGTACACGGCGTACATGCTGGCGATGTTGGCGAGCAGCACTTGGGCGGTGCAGATGTTGCTGGTGGCTTTCTCGCGACGGATATGTTGTTCGCGGGTCTGCATGGCCAGGCGCAATGCCGGCTTGCCGAAGCGGTCGACGGAAACACCGACCAGGCGCCCTGGCATATCACGCTTGAACGCATCCTTGGTGGAGAAGTACGCCGCGTGCGGGCCACCAAAGCCCAGCGGCACGCCGAAGCGTTGCGCACTGCCGATAGCGACATCGGCGCCGAACTCACCCGGTGGGGTCAGCAGGGTCAGGGCCAGCAGGTCGGCGGCTACGGCCACCAGGGCGTTGGCGGCGTGGAAGCGTTCGGTCAGCTCGCGGTAATCAAATACATCGCCATTGCTGGCCGGGTATTGCAGCAGGGCACCGAAGAACGGGCTGACGTCGGTCAGTTCGCGCTCATCGCCCACCACCACGTCGATGCCCAGTGGTTCGGCACGGGTGCGCAGTACGTCGAGGGTTTGCGGGTGGCTGTGGACTGAGGCGAAGAAGGCATTGCTGCCTTTGTTCTTGCTCAGGCGCTTGCAGAAGGTCATGGCTTCGGCGGCGGCGGTGGCTTCGTCGAGCAATGAGGCGTTGGCAATCGGCAGGCCGGTGAGGTCACTGATCAGGGTCTGGAAGTTCAGCAGCGCTTCCAGGCGGCCTTGGGAAATCTCAGGCTGGTATGGGGTGTAGGCGGTGTACCAGGCCGGGTTTTCCAGCAGGTTGCGCAGGATCGGCGACGGCGTATGGCAGTTGTAGTAGCCCTGGCCGATGTAGGTCTTGAACAGTTGGTTCTGGCTGGCAATGGCCTTGATTTTGGCCAGGGCCTCGGCTTCGCTCAAGCCGTCTTCCAGGCCGAGCACGCTGGTGCCCTTGATGCTTTCCGGGATCACGCTGGCGCTCAGGCCTTCGAGGGAGTCAAAGCCCAGGGTGGCGAGCATCTGCTGCTCATCTGCCTGGCGCGGGCCGATGTGGCGGGCGATGAATTCGTTGGCGGTGGTCAGATTAACGGTCATGGCGCGCTCCTCAGGCTTCTGCGTTGGCTTTGATCAGGCGGTCGTACGCATCCTGATCCAACAGCTTAGCCACTGCCTCGGCGTCGGTCGGTTTAAAGCGGAAGAACCAGCCTTCACCCATCGGGTCTTCGTTGACCAGTTCCGGGCTGTCACTCAGCTTTTCGTTTACTTCCAGCACTTCACCCTTCAACGGCATATACACGCCGCTGGCGGCTTTTACCGATTCCACGGTGGAGGCTTCAGCGCCTTTGTCGTAAGCCTGCAACTCCGGCAGTTGCACGAAAACCACATCACCCAGCGCATTCTGCGCAAAAGCGGTGATGCCCACGGTGACGCTGCCATCGGCTTCGGCGCGCAGCCATTCGTGATCTTCAGTGAAACGCAACTCGCTCATGGAAACTCCTCAGGGCCAGAATCGTCTGGTGGACGGGATTGGAATAATGGGGAGTTGATTAGCAATATTGCGGCCAAGGTTGTTAAATCGTTATAAATCAATAAGTTAATAAAATTGGTTATGGCGTTAGTGCATTTGACTGTAGCGATTTCGCTACAGTCGGGTGCTTGAAAAAAAGCCTATGTGGATCAAAGCCTTGCATGGCGCGTAAAAAACAGGGCTGTGGCGATATCGTTACGCTGTAGCGCTTTCAGTACACGCAATGTCGTTCTCAGACCAAATCTGTAATGCGCCCCACTGTAGGAGCGAGCTTGCTCGCGAAGATCGTCCACGATGACGCGGGAAGCCTGGATGAACGTGGCGCCCTCGGGTTTTTCGCGAGCAAGCTCGCTCCTACAGTGGATAGCACATGGCTCAAGGCTTGTTGGGGATGCCGTACTTGCGCAAGCGATGGGCAATCGCTGTATGGGAAGTCTGTAACCGACTGGCCAGTTGGCGGGTCGAGGGGTAGCTGGTGTAGAGCTTTTCCAGCAGGTCGCGCTCGAAATCCTCCACGGCCTGTTCCAGGCTGTCGATTTCGCCATCGTTCTGGCGTGCTACGGAGGTGCCGGCGATGTCCAGGTCGCCGATGTCCACCAGGCTGCTTTCGCAGATGGCAGCGGCGCGGAAGATCACGTTTTGCAGTTGCCGCACATTGCCCGGCCAGCGATTGTCCAGCAGTGCCGGATAAGTGCCGGGCGCCAGGCGGCAGACCGGGCGCTGGATCTGCGCACAAGCCTGCTGCATGAAGTAGCGGGCTAGCAGCAGGATGTCCTGGCCGCGTTCGCGCAGGGGCGGTACTTCGACGTTGAGCACGTTGAGGCGGTAAAACAGATCTTCGCGAAAAGTGCCTTCGCTGACCATCTTTTCCAGGTTGCGGTGGGTGGCGCTGAGGATGCGCACATTGACCTTCACTTCGCGGTCACCGCCCACACGGCGAAAGCTGCCGTCATTGAGAAAGCGCAGCAACTTGGCTTGCAGGTACGGCGACATCTCGCCGATTTCATCCAGAAATACCGTGCCCTGGTTGGCCAGTTCCATCAGCCCCGGCTTGCCGCCGCGTTGGGCGCCGGTAAAGGCGCCCGGGGCGTAACCGAACAACTCGCTCTCCGCGAGGTTTTCCGGGAGTGCCGCGCAGTTCAAGGCCAAAAACGGCGCACTGTGGCGTGCGCTGGTGGCGTGACAGGCGCGGGCCACCAGCTCCTTGCCGGTGCCGGTTTCGCCCTGGATCAGCAGCGGTGCATCCAACGCCGCCACCCGTTGCGCTCGCGCCTTGAGGGTGCGGATGGCCGGGGATTCGCCCAGCAGCGCATCAAAACCTTCGGCATGGTCGTGGTGCAGTGCCGACAGTTGCTCGCCGATGCGATTGGGTTGGTAGAGGGTGAGCAGGGCGCCTGCGTCAGTGATTGGCGTGGCGTCCAGCAACAGGGTCTGGCCGTTGACGCTGATCTCGCGCAACGGTAAGCGAAAGCCATGTTCCAGCAAGGTGTCCAGCAGCGTTGGGTCATTGAACAGCTCGGCAATGCTTTCCCCGGCAGGCTCGCGTCCGTACAGGGCGATCAACGCCGGGTTGGCCAACAGGATCTTGCCCGCGCTGTCCAGGGCCAGTACCGGGTCGGTCATGGCCGCCAGCAGGGCGTCGAGTTGCAGGTGGCGGCGTTGGCCCGGCAGGATGTCGACCACCTTTACCGCTTGCACGCCGTGCACGCTGAACAAGGCGTCACGCAGTTCCTCGAGTACCTCGGCGCTGAGGGTCGGCGCATCGATATAGACGTTGGGCGGCACCATCTCCACCGCATCCAGGTTGAGATTGCGCCCACCGAGCAAGGCCAGGACTTCCTGGGTGATGCCGACGCGGTCGATGAAGCTGACGTGGATACGCATGGGGCGGTTGGTAATTCTGGAGAGCAGAGGCGGCAAGTATGCCTTGGAGCGGGGCGTAGGTGAAATCTGACAAATGATGGAGATCAAAATGTGGGAGGGGGCTTGCTCCCGATTGCGGTGGATCAGCCAATCAACCTGTGGCTGACACACTGCTATCGGGAGCAAGCCCCCTCCCACATTTTGAACTGTATTGTGTCAGTGCAGGCGTGTTACTCCAGGTGTTCGGGTTTGACCGGGTCGCCTGGCTTCACATCCAACTGATGCCGCACGTCCTCAAACATCAAGTCGTACTGCTTGTGCATCGAACCGTTCAACACCGCGACCTTCGGCATGCCGTATTTCTGCGCGATGTTCATCGCATGCCGCGCAAAGTCGAATGCCTGGTCCTTGGGCAGGAAGAACTCCTCCTTGAGGTCCTTGCCCTGCACCGAACCGTGCAGTTTGAATAACATGCCTTTGCCTTCCTTGGGGTCCTGGCTGACTTCATAGTCGATGCACAGGTTGTAGCTGTAGTCGTCCTTGTTGAGCGCGTGGCGTTCAACGTGCAAGTGGCCGGGTTCAAAGGTAGCCATAGGCGTATCTCCTCTACTTCACAGATAGGTGATGCCAGGTTTCGCCGTGCTGATGCGGGTGCCGGCGCTGCCCTGGACGATGGCTTCGATGTCGGAGAGTGAACCGATCACCGCGGTTTTGCCAGTCTGGCGGGCGAACTCGCAGGCCGCTTGCACCTTGGGGCCCATGGAGCCGGCGGCGAAGCCGAGTTTTTCCATGTCATCCGGGTGAGCCTGGCCGATGGCCTTCTGGGTTGGCTTGCCGAAGTCGATAAAAGCGGCATTGACGTCGGTGGCGATTACCAACAGGTCGGCGTCCAGTTGCGCGGCCAGCAGCGACGAGCACAGGTCTTTGTCGATCACCGCTTCAATGCCGCGCAGCTTGCCGTCTTCGCCATACATCGTCGGGATGCCGCCGCCGCCGGCGCAGATCACGATGGCTTTTTTCTCCAGCAGCCATTTGATCGGGCGGATTTCAAAGATGCGTTTGGGGCGCGGGCTGGCAACCACACGGCGGTATTTGTCGCCGTCGGGGGCGATGGCCCAGCCTTTTTCGGCGGCGAGTTTTTCTGCTTCGGCCTTGGAATACACTGGGCCGATGGGTTTGGTCGGGTTCTGGAACGCCGGGTCCTTGGCATCGACTTCAACCTGGGTGAGCAGGGTGGCGAACGGCACTTCGAAGTCCAGCAGGTTGCCCAGTTCTTGTTCGATGATGTAGCCGATCATCCCCTCGGTCTCGGCGCCCAGCACGTCCAGCGGGTAGGGCGAGACACTGGTGTAGGCCGCCGCCTGCAACGACAGCAGGCCGACTTGCGGGCCATTGCCGTGGGCGATCACCAGCTCGTTGCCGGCGTGGATCTTGGCGATCTGTTCGGTAGCGATGCGGATATTGGCGCGTTGGTTGTCTGCGGTCATGGGTTCACCACGGCGCAGGAGGGCGTTGCCGCCCAGGGCTACGACGATGCGCATAATGCAATCCTTTTAGGGTGTGAGCAGAGCCCAATGTGGGAGGGGGCTTGCTCCCGATGGCGGCAGGACAGTCAATCTATCTATAGCTGAGCCACCGCTATCGGGAGCAAGCCCCCTCCCACATTTTTGAACCCTGTTCCGACAGTGAGAGTTAGATATCCGCCAACGCCGACACCAGAATCGCCTTGATGGTATGCATGCGGTTTTCCGCCTGTTCAAACGCGATGTTGGCCGGCGACTCGAAGACTTCTTCGGTCACTTCCACACCATTGGCCAGGTTCGGGTACCGCGCAGCGATGTCCTTGCCGACCTTGGTTTCGCTGTTATGGAACGCCGGCAAACAGTGCATGAATTTCACCCGGGGGTTGCCCGAGGCTTTCATCATCTTGGCGTTGACCTGGTAGGGCAGCAGTTGCTCGATACGCTCGTCCCAGGCTTCCACCGGCTCACCCATGGACACCCAGATATCGGTGTGGATAAAGTCCACGCCTTTCACTGCTTCTTTCGGGTCTTCGGTGATGGTGATGCGTGCGCCGCTTTCCTCGGCAAACGCCTGGCATTGCTTGATGAAATCCTCGTGTGGCCACAGCGCTTTCGGCGCGCCGATGCGCACGTCCATGCCGAGCTTGGCGCCGATCATCAGCAACGAGTTGCCCATGTTGTAGCGCGCATCACCCAGGTACGCGTAGCTGATGTCATGCAGCGGCTTATCGCTGTGCTCGCGCATGGTCAGGGTGTCGGCGATCATCTGGGTCGGGTGGAATTCAGCGGTAAGGCCGTTGAACACCGGCACACCGGCGAACTTGGCCAGTTCTTCGACGATTTCCTGTTCGAAGCCACGGTACTCAATGGCATCGAACATCCGGCCCAAGACGCGGGCGGTGTCTTTCATACTTTCTTTGTGGCCGATCTGCGACGACACCGGGTCGATGTAGGTTACGTGGGCGCCCTGGTCATGGGCCGCGACTTCGAAGGCGCAACGGGTGCGGGTCGAGGTTTTTTCGAAGATCAGTGCGATGTTCTTGCCTTGCAGGTGCGGACGCTCGGTGCCGGTGTATTTGGCGCGCTTGAGGTCGCGGGACAGGTCCAGCAGGTAATGCAGCTCGCGGGTGGTGTGGTGCATCAGCGACAGCAGGCTGCGGTTGCGCATATTGAAAGCCATGATGGAATCTCCTTAATAGTCGATAGGGTCGCGGATGATCGGGCAGGTCATGCAGTGGCCGCCGCCACGGCCACGGCCGAGTTCACCGGCGCTGATGGTGATGACTTCCACACCGGCCTTGCGCAGCAAGGTGTTGGTGTAGGTGTTGCGGTCGTAGCCGATCACCACGCCAGGCTCTACAGCCACCACGTTATTGCCGTCATCCCACTGCTCGCGTTCGGCGGCGAAGCTGTTGCCGCCGGTCTCGACCACGCGCAGGGCCTTGAGGTTGAGGGCCGCGGCAACGGTATCGAGGAAGTTGGTGGTCTCGCGTTGGATATCGATGCCATGGGGCTTGCTGTCGTCAGGGCGCAGGGTAAAAGGCACGATCTGGTTGACCACTTCGGGGAAGATGGTGACCAGGTCGCGGTCGCAGAAGCTGAACACGGTGTCCAGGTGCATGGCTGCGCGGGATTTGGGCAGACCGGCAACGATCACCCGCTCAACGGCGTTGTTCTTGAACAGGTTGCGCGCCAGTTGGCCGATGGCCTGGTGGGACGAGCGCTCGCCCATGCCGATCAACACCACGCCATTGCCAATCGGCATGACGTCACCGCCTTCCAATGTGGCGGCGCCGTGTTCCTGGTCGGGGTCGCCGTACCAGATCTGGAAGTCGGCGTTGGTGAATTCCGGGTGGAACTTGTAGATGGCGGAGGCCAGCAGGGTTTCCTGGCGTCGCGCCGGCCAGTACATCGGGTTGAGCGTTACACCGCCGTAGATCCAGCAGGTGGTGTCGCGGGTGAACTGGGTGTTGGGCAGCGGCGGCAAGATGAAGCTGGCGTGGCCGAGGAAGTCGCGGAACATCTCGATGGTCTTGCCACCAAAGCTGCTCGGCAGGTCATCGGCCGACACACCACCAATCAGGAACTCGGTGATCTTGCGTGGCTCCAGGCTGCGCAGCCACGAGCCGACTTCATCGACCAGGCCCAGGCCTACGGTATTGGCGGTGATCTTGCGCTCCAGGATCCAGTCCAGGGCTTCGGGGATGGCGACGATGTCGGTGAGCAGGTTGTGCATTTCCAGCACATCAATATCCCGCTCGCGCATCTTGGTCACGAAGTCGAAATGGTCGCGCTTGGCCTGGGCCACCCACAGCACGTCATCGAACAGCAGTTCGTCGCAATTGTTGGGGGTCAGCCGCTGGTGGGCCAAGCCTGGGGAGCACACCATGACTTTGCGCAGTTTGCCGGCTTCGGAATGTACGCCGTACTTAACTTTTTCCGTGGTCATTACAAATCCTCCAGTGAACATACAATTACAGAGTCAGGAAGCCGTCGTAGAGCCCATAGGCCGCCACCAGGGCGCCAATGACCACTGCGGCGAAAATCAGCTTCTCGACGTTGGTGAAAATCGGTTTGCCCAGTTCACGCTTGGCCTTGGCGAACAGGATCGCGCCGGGGGCATAGAGCAGGGCGGAGAGCAGCAGGTACTTGGTGCCGCCGGCATAGAGCAGCCAGATCGCGTAGATCAGCGCGACGGCGCCGATGAACAGGTCTTTCTTGCGCTCCTTGAGGGCGTTTTCGTAGGTTTCGCCACGCACCGCCAGCAGCAGGGCGTAGGCCGCCGACCACAGGTAAGGCACCAGGATCATCGAGGTGGCGAGGTAGATCAGCGACAGGTAGGTGCTGGCCGAAAACAGCGTGATCACCAGGAAGATCTGCACCATCGCGTTGGTCAGCCACAGGGCATTGACCGGCACGTGGTTGGCGTTTTCCTTACGCAGGAACTCCGGCATGGTGTGGTCCTTGGCGGCGGCGAACATGATCTCCGCACACAGCAGCACCCACGACAGCAACGCGCCCAACAGCGAGATGATCAAGCCGACGCTGATCAGCACCGCACCCCAGTGGCCCACCACATGCTCAAGCACGGCAGCCATCGACGGGTTCTGCAACTTGGCCAGTTCCGGTTGGGTCATGATCCCCAAAGACAGCACGTTCACCAGCATCAGGAACAGCAGTACGGTGATAAAGCCGATCACGGTGGCCTTGCCCACGTCGCTGCGTTTCTCGGCACGGGAGGAGAAGATGCTCGCGCCTTCGATGCCGATGAAGACCCACACGGTGACCAGCATCATGTTGCGCACCTGGTTCATCACACTGCCCAGGTCGGGGTTTTTCACGCCCCAGATGTCAGCGGTGAAGATATTCAGCTTGAACGCGAACAGGGCGATGAGCACGAACAGCAGCAGCGGCACGACCTTGGCAACGGTGGTCACCAGGTTGATGAACGCCGCTTCCTTGATCCCGCGCAGCACCAGGAAATGCACGGCCCACAGCAGCACCGACGCACCGATCACCGCCGCCGGAGTATTGCCTTCGCCAAAGATCGGGAAGAAGTAGCCGAGGGTGCTGAACAAGAGTACGAAGTACCCGACGTTGCCCAGCCAGGCACTGATCCAGTAACCCCAGGCGGACGAGAACCCCATGTAGTCGCCGAAACCGGCCTTGGCGTAGGCGTACACGCCGCCGTCCAGGTCAGGCTTGCGGTTGGCGAGGGTCTGGAAGACGAATGCGAGGGTCAGCATGCCGATGGCGGTAATTACCCAGCCAATCAATACTGCCCCTACGTCGGCACTGGCGGCCATGTTTTGCGGCAGTGAGAAGATCCCGCCGCCAATCATTGAGCCCACGACAAGTGCAACCAGCGCACCAAGCCTAAGTTTTCCGGGAGAATCAGACATTGCGTGACTCCAATGCAGGAGAAGAGAGATCACAGAATAATTCCGTGCGCTAAACAAACAGCTGACTCAGATCACTTCATTGGCACATTCCATTGTGAATTAACGACTTAGGGAGCAGAAGTTGCTGGGCGACGCAGTCCGCGGGGGGCGCTTGCTAGAGCGGGCTCCTCCGATGTGGTTAATCATTTCGTCCGGGACATGGTGGTTGACGCTAGTTCGTATTTGCGGATGTGCAAACTTTTTGTACGGCGTCTGACGAACGCTTCATAATTGACTTATTTAAATTCTAAATAAGCCTAAACTTCTCGCGTTTACATGCACTTATGTTATGAAGCGCTAGCGTGATTAAATTGAATTAGTTGAGTTCGCAGTGGTCGGCTCAAACTTTTATTGCGAGGAACCTGCATGTCCCAACCAGCCCAGAAACTTAGGCTCAGTGCCCTGATCGCCCTGGTCGTGGGTTCGATGATTGGCGGCGGGATCTTCTCGCTCCCGCAAAACATGGCGGCCCGTGCAGAAGTGGGCGCCGTGCTGATTGGCTGGGCAATCACGGCGGTCGGCATGTTGACCCTGGCCTTTGTGTTCCAGACCCTGGCCAACCGCAAACCGGAACTGGATTCCGGGGTGTACGCCTACGCCAAGGCCGGTTTTGGCGATTACATGGGGTTCTCATCCGCCTGGGGTTACTGGATCAGCGCGTGGATGGGCAACGTCGGTTATTTCGTGTTGCTGTTCAGCACCCTGGGTTACTTTTTCCCGGCGTTCGGCCAGGGCAATACCCCGCTGGCCATCGGCTGTGCGTCGCTGTTGCTGTGGGCGGTGCATTTCCTTGTGATGCGCGGGATCAAGGAGGCGGCGTTTATCAACCAGGTCACCACGGTGGCGAAGATTGTGCCGTTGTTGATGTTTATCGTGATCGCCGCGGTGGCATTCAAGGCGGATATCTTCACCCGCGACATCTGGGGCCTGGGTAACCCGCAGATGGGCAGCGTGGTCGAGCAGGTGCGCCACATGATGCTGGTCACGGTGTTTGTGTTTATCGGCATCGAAGGCGCCAGCGTGTACTCGGCGCGGGCCGAGAAACGCTCGGATGTAGGTCGCGCCACGGTGATTGGTTTCCTGGGCGTGCTGGCGCTGTTGGTGCTGGTGAATGTGCTGTCCCTGGGCATCATGAGCCAGCCGCAATTAGCGCAGTTGCAGAACCCATCCCTGGCGGGCGTGCTGGAACACATCGTCGGGCCCTGGGGCGCGGTATTGATCAGCATCGGCCTGGCGGTTTCGCTGCTCGGGGCGTTGCTTTCATGGGCGCTGCTCTGCGCGGAAATCCTCTATGCCACTGCCCAGGACAAGACCATGCCGGCGTTCCTGAAAAAGGAAAATGCCAATCAGGTGCCGGTTAACGCGTTGTGGCTGACCAATGTGATGATCCAGGCGTTCCTGGTGATCACGCTGTTTTCGGCCAGCACCTACACCACCCTGATCTACCTGGCGTCGTCGATGATCCTGGTGCCCTACCTGTGGTCGGCGGCCTATGCGGTGTTGTTGAGCGGGCGCGGCGAGACCTATGCCGGCGCCCAGCGCCAGCGCCTGAAAGACTTGGCAGTGGGGCTGATTGCCCTCGGCTATGCGGTATGGCTGTTGTACGCCGGAGGCTTGAAGTATTTGCTGCTGTCGGCGCTGCTGTATGCCCCGGGTGTGATCCTGTTCGCCCAGGCCAAGCGCGAGCAAGGCCAACCCTTGTTTACCCACGTGGAAAAAGGCATTTTCAGCTGCGTGATCGCGGGCGCCGGGTTGGCGGCATACGGGTTGTATAGCGGGGTATTGTCGTTGTGAGATTGGCGTATCAGCCGCCCTACGATTGGGCGGCAATGTTGGCGTTTTTGTCAGCTCGAGCCATCAATGGATTAGAAATCGTTGAGGCTGGCGCGTACCGTCGCAGCATCAGCGTGAACGGGCAACAGGGTTGGCTAAGCGTGGCGCCGGGCGCCGGCGATTGGCTGGAGGTGGGCGTCGCGTTTCCTGACGCGGCGGCCTTGCCCGAGATCGAGCGACGCCTGCGGGCGATGTTCGATCTGGATGCCCGGCCCGAGGTGATCAATGCCCAGTTGGCTGGCGACCCGTTGATGGCGCAACTGGTTGCGGACCGTCCTGGCCTGCGCGTGCCCGGGGCCTGGGACGGGCTGGAGCTGGCGATTCGTGCGGTGCTGGGCCAGCAGATTACTGTGGTGGCGGCCATTCGCCTTGCGGGCAAGCTGGTGGCGCAGTATGGCCAGCCGCTGCACACCCCATACGCCGGTATCACCCATGTGTTTCCGACACCCCAAGTGCTGGCGGCGGCGGACCTCGCAACCCTGGGCATGCCCAAGGCGCGAGGCCGTACCTTGTCTGTCGTGGCCCAGGCAGTGTTGGATGACCCCCAGGTGTTCCAACCCAAGGCCAGCCTCAAGGACGGCGTTGCACGGTTGGTGGCGTTGCCGGGGATTGGCGACTGGACCGCGCAGTACATCGCCATGCGCCAGTTGCGCGAAGCGGATGCGTTTGCATCAGGGGATATCGGCCTGATCAATGCGCTGTCGGCGCTGGAGGGGAGGCCGGTGTCGGCGCGACAGTTGCTGGCCCGGGCCGAGGCGTGGCGGCCGTTGAGGGCGTATGCGGCGCAGCATCTGTGGACAACCCTGTAGGAGCGAGCTTGCTCGCGAAAAACCTTAGATTGCCGCTGGGTGTCAGGTTTCCCGCGTTATCGTTGGCGACCTTCGCGAGCAAGCTCGCTCCTACAGTGTATTAATCACCATTGAGGCCGGTGCGCGCCCAATTCTCCCGCTGGCAAATCCCACTGCAACGGCGTGCCACTGATGCTCAGCGGCGCCAGCAACCGATGGGCCTGCCCCCACGCCGTCTGCTCCACCACCAAACCCTGATCGCCTGGCTCTTCGGCACGCAACGCCGCTTGTTCCGGCACTTGCCCTGCCTCCACCAGCAATTTCGCCGTACGCGCCAATGACAAGCGCGCCGAGCCACCGCGGCCGGATGCCAGGCGTTCGCCCAAGGCCCGGATCGCACTGGCAGCCATCAGGTAGCCGGTGGCGTGATCCAGCGCCTGCACTGGCAGCGGCACGGGTGTTTCCGCCTGCTTCCAGGCCATGCCCGCCTCGGCGATCCCACTGCTCATCTGCACCAGGCTGTCGAAGCCGCGACGGTTACGCCACGGGCCGCTCCAGCCGTAAGCGTTGAGGCTGACGTCGATCAGCCCGGGGGCGAGGTCTTGCCGTTCGCCGATGGTGTAACCCAGTTGCTCCAGTGCATCGGCGCGGTAACCGTGGAACAGCACGTCAGCATCTTTGAGCAAGGCTTCGAATACCTGCCGGCCTTCGGGGCTTTTCAAGTCAAGGCGAGCGCAGCGCTTGCCCAGGGTCATTTCCGGCACCACGCCGGGCTCGTTCCAGGTCGGCGCATCGATGCGCAACACATCCGCACCCAACCCGGCGAGAAAACGACTGGCCACCGGGCCGGCCAATACGCGGGTCAAGTCCAGCACCTTGATACCGGCCAGCGGGCGCGCAGGCGAACCGAGCCAGGGTTTGTCGGTGCCGCTTTCGAAAACCTGGCGCTGTATCAGCTCTTCACTGTTCACCGCCAAGCCTTGCGGATGCTGTTGCCAGGCTTGCCACCCACGCATCTGCGCGGCGCAACCGCCGACGTCGACAATGGCCTGTTCCAGTTCGGCGGCGTTCCATGCCGCGACTTTGGCCGCCATCTCGGCGCGGTCGGCCACAGGCCCCAGCACCCGCTCGGCCGCGGCACGGTGATGGGGCGCGTTGGTGTGCAAGCGAATCCAGCCATCGGCGCAGGCATAGTCGCCGGCCACTGGGTCCCACAGCGGCGGCACTTGCCAACCCACGGGGCGAATCGAGGAGGAGAACCACAAGGAGGCCAGGCGCCGGTCCACGCTGACATTGGGCAAACGCCCGGTCTGCTGCTGGAGCAACTGGGCGACGGCCTGGCCGGCGGCGCCGATGCTGGCAGCGGCCAGGTCGGTGACGGCGAAGGCCGAGGGCAGGGCCCCGGTTTCGGTCATGGCTATTGCTGCGTGTGGTAAATCGAGTGCGGCTTGGATGGGAGTCAGCAGGTCAGTCATCAAAGGCCCTCCGTAAGAGAAGGGCCACTATAGAAGATCCTCACACCGGTGTGACAACCCCAGGTTCCAATGGCAGGTCGATACTGGCGATAAAACCGCCCTGGGCATGATTGGCCAGGAACAGGCTGCCGCCATGACGCTCCGCCGCGCGCCGCGCAATTGCCAGGCCCAGGCCGTGGCCTTGTGCAGCCTGGCCTGGGGCGCGGTAGAACGGCTCGCCCAGTTGACTCAGGTGTTCGGGGTCAACGCCGGGGCCATGGTCGCGCACGCTGATCACAATATGCTCGCCGTGAAGATGCGCGTGCATCTCGATTGGCTGATCGGGCGGGTTGAAGCGCTGGGCATTGCGCAGCAGGTTATCCACAGCGCGTTCGATCATGGTCGGCCAGCCCTTGAGGTGTAGGTCGGCGTCAGCGGTGAGCTGTACCACCTGCTCCGGCGCGCCGAGTTGGGCGTCCTTTTGCAGAGTCCTGAGCAGCGGGTTGAGGTCGATGTCTTCGGCGCTGGCGTTGTCGGCATCGACCCGAGCCAGTACCAGGATCTCGCTGATCAAGGCTTCCAGGCGGTCGCATTCGCGGGTCAGGCGCGGCCAGAGTTTCTCCCGCTCCTCGGGGCTCGCACGTTCGGCCAGGGCCAGGGCGATCCGCAAGCGCGCCAGCGGCGAGCGCAGTTCGTGGGACACGTCACGCAGCAACTGGCGCTGGCTGCCGATCAGGCTTTGCAGGCGCGCACCCATGCGGTTGAAATCGGTGGCCAGCACGCCGAATTCATCACGGCGGTTGGCCAATTGCGCCAGGCTGTTTTGCTGATAGGTGGCTTGCCCCAGATCATGCACTGCGCCGCGCAGGCGGCTGAGTGGGCGGGTGATGGACAGCGTCACCAGCAGGCTGAACAGGGTCAGCACCACCAGGGCAATCGCCAGGGCGCTGAACGGCCACAACAGGCTGCTGCGGTGCCAGGCATCCAGCTCCGGGTGAGGAATGCGGTAGATCAACAGGTAGGTGTCGCCGGTTTTGTCGCTGGTGTACTCGGCCGTCAGGCGCCGCCAGGGCAGGTGGCCGTCCTGGCTGTCATTCTGCCGGGCCTCGAAGGCCGCGGCGCGGCGCGGGAAAGTGCCGCGCACCACTGGCTCGCCGCTTTCGTTGAGCACTTGCACGTCGATGTGGTACTGGCGTTTGCGTTGTTGCAGCAAGTCCTGGGCAGCGTCCTCGCCCTGGGCTTCGTAGAGTTGGGTCCATTCCTGCGCCAGGTTGTTGAGGCCGGGATGGCGGCTGAGAATCCAGGCGTCCTGGTTGAGCATATGCCCGAGCAGGATCGACAAGCCGGCAACCAGGGCGATGGCCAGCCAGAAACTTGCCAGGATACGCCAGAACAATGAACGCACAGGAAACCCTCAAACAGGAAAAGCCCAGCGGCGTGAACCACTGGGCTGTAGGCATTACGCCTCGCGCATTATTGCGCTTTTTGCGCCTGCTGGGCTTTCCAGGCCTGGAATTCCTTCCACTCGGCGCGACGCTCGGCTTGCTTCTTGACGATCTCGTCGTACTTCTTCTGTTGGTCGGGCTTGAGCACGGCACGGATATCGGCCTGGGTTTTCTGCTTGCCGGCGGCGATTTCATCCTGCATGGCTTTCTGGTCGGCGGCCGGCAGTTTGTCCAGGTACTTCTTGACCAGGTCTTTGCGAGCGTGCCATTGGTCACCCATGAGCTTGCGGATCTGTTCGCGTTGTTCCTTGCTCAGGTCCAGTTGGCTGAACGGTCCACCTTTGCCACGCGGACCATGTTCACCGCCGTGGCCCGGGCCACCCATCATGTGGCCGGAGGGTTCGCCCATTGGGCCTGGGCCTTCTGGCATGGCCATGGCAACGGTAGGCAGGGCAGCGGCGAGCATTAAAGCGATAAGGGTCTTGCGCATGGTGATTCTCCTGTCTCTATTCCGGTGAGTCCGGATGTGAGTAGATTAGGGAGATCAAGGTCAGCCGCCGTCAGGAGAGGGTAAAGATTTGGTAAGGCTGCCTCTAGAGGCTGTAGTAGTACCCGCGACTGCGCAACGCGACGATCCGTGGCCGACCATCCGGGTGCGGGCCGATTTTCTTGCGCAGGTTGCTGACGTGCATGTCCAGGCTGCGATCGTAGAGGGTCAGCTTGCGGCCCAGGGCGATCTGCGCCAGTTCCTGTTTGTCCAAAGGCTCGCCGGGTTGGCGCAACAGGGCTTCGAGCAGGCGACTTTCGGAAACAGTGAGGGTGAATTCCTGCTCATCGATACTGACCACGCCGCGCACCGGGCTGAAGCACAGGTCGCCCAGTTCCAGTTGGGTCGACACCGCGGCCGGGTGGCTGCGGCGCAATACCGCGCGCAGGCGCGCCGTCAATTCGCGGGGATCGCAGGGCTTGGCCAGGTAGTCGTCGGCTCCCAGCTCCAGGCCGAGGATGCGGTCCAAGGGTTCGCCCCGGGCCGAGAGCATCAGCACCGGCAACTCCGGGTGGTCGTTGCGCAATTGCTTGAGCAGCTCCAGGCCGCTGCCGTCGGGTAGCATCACATCGAGCACCACCGCCGCCGGGGCGGCTTCGGCCAAGGCTCTGCGGGCGCTCAAACCGTCGTGGCAGGCGCGCACCTGGAAGCCTTCCTGGCTCAACCAACTGGTCAGCAGCTCACAAAGCTCTTGGTCATCATCTATCAGTAACAGCTCGCTCATGACTCACTCAATTTAGCCATTGTCGACGGCGACGGTGCCCACCGCTGGCGAAGATCCCACACAATAGGGCGATCAGCGCGACGGCCGCGCCGATGACGAACCACTGCTGCTGTTCGGTCAGCCAGCGGGTCAAGGCGCCGCCCTGTATCTCTTTGAGTTGCTGGGCCAGGCGTTGGTTCTCTTGGCGCAAACGACTCAGTTGGACGCTTTCGCGGGCAGCGTCTGCGCTTTGCAGTTGCTTGCCCAGTGCTTCACGCTGGCGTTCGCTTTCTTTCAAACGTTGCTGCAACTCGGTGACCTGGGCGTCGGCACTCAAGGACAAGGGCGCGGAACCGCCGCTGTACGAGGGCTCTTCAGCGTGGGCCGTAGCCCCGATCGTTAACACTGCCAACAGACACAACTGACGTAAGCGCATCGGAACTCCTGATTCCACACGAATATTCAGAACGTTGTCGGCAGGTCACCGGGAATAATGAGCCATTGGCAGTGCGCCGAACCGATTTGCTTCGGCGCCGCCGGGCTCAAGGCAGGACTTGCTTGAACGGCTTGATCACGACTTCGGCGTACACGCCGGCCGCGACATAAGGATCTGCCTTGGCCCAGGCCTGGGCGTCGGCCAGGGAGGCGAACTCGGCGACGATCAAGCTACCGGTGAAACCGGCTTCGCCCGGGTCATTGCTGTCTACCGCAGGATGTGGCCCAGCCAGTACGATCCGGCCTTCGGCCTGCAGTTGTTTGAGGCGCTCGACATGGGCCGGGCGCACGCTCAGGCGTTTTTCCAGCGAGTTGGCAACGTCAGTGGCGATGATGGCGTAGAGCATGTCAGTCCTCGGTTTTCGGCGTGGTAGGGGCGGTGTCATGCAGGTGACGCGACAGGTAGATACCCTGGCCGATCAGGAACAATACGGTCATGCCCAGGCTGCCGAACACTTTGAAGTCGACCCAGTAGTCCTGGAAGGTGAATGCCACGAACAGGTTGGCGGCACCGCAGAACAGGAAAAACACGATCCAAGCCACGTTCAGGCGCACCCATACCGGTTCCGGCAAAGTCAGCGCATGGCCCATGATGCGCTTGATCAGCAGGCGGTCACCGATAAAGTGACTGCCGATAAACACCAGCGCGAACAGCCAGTTGACCACCGGGGCTTTCCATTTAAGGAAGGTTTCGCTGTGGAACGCCAGGGTCAGGCCGCCGAAGACCAGGCAGGCGATGAGCGTGAGCCATTGGCTTTTTTCCAGCTTGCGCTGGGAGATGAAGATGGCGCCGTAGACCACGATGGAGCTGATGATCAGTACCGCGGTGGCGCTGTAGATGCCGCCGAACGACAGCTCGCGACCGGCGATTTCGATGACCCTGGGGTCGAGTTTGGTAACGATGAAAAACAGCAACAGCGGGATGAAGTCGATGAATTGTTTCACAGTAAGAGCCAGAAGCTGGATGTGGCGGCATAATAACAAACATCCTTGGTTGCGATAGCGCCAGCTGACTTGAGGTTACATACCCACGTGAATGTTGATTTGCACTGCCACAGCACGGCCTCCGACGGCGCCCTGGCGCCCGCGGTACTGGTTGCGCGGGCGTTTGAAAAAGGCGTGCGAGTCCTGTCGTTGACCGACCATGACACCCTCGAGGGCCTCGATGAAGCCCGTGACGCCGCCCATTCCCTGGGCATGCAGTTGGTCAACGGCGTGGAGTTGTCGTGCACCTGGGGCGGTGCCACCATCCATGTGCTCGGCTACGGCTTCGACCAGAACGCCCCACCCCTGGTGGCCGCCATCGCCCAATTGCACGATGGCCGCTGGCTGCGGTCCGAAGAAATAAGCCGCAAGCTCAGCCTTAAAGGCATGCCCGGTGCCCTGGACGGTGCCCGCGCCATCCAGCAGGAGCTGGGTGACAGTGGCAACGCACCGGCCCGTCCGCACTTTGCCGACTGGATGGTGCGTGAAGGCTATGTCAAGGATCGCGCCGAGGCCTTTCGCAAATGGCTGGGCGCCGGCAAGTTGGGCGATGTGAAGCTGCATTGGCCGACCCTTGAAGACACCGTCGAGACCCTGCGGGCCTCCGGGGCCTGGGTCAGCCTGGCGCATCCCTGGCATTACGATTTCACCCGCAGCAAGCGTCGCAAGCTGATCAGCGACTATATTGGAGCGGGCGGCCACGCGATCGAAGTGGTCAACGGGCATCAACCTGCCGAACAGGTTGGCAGCCTGGCGATTCTTGCCCGCGAATTTGGTCTGCTGGTCAGTGCCGGCAGTGATTTCCATGGCCCAGGCGGCTGGTCCGAGATTGGCGAGTATCGCCAAGTCCCGGAAGATCTGCCGCTGTTGTGGGGGCGATTCAAGCATGACCCCATTATTGCCACCGTCTGAACAGGTAGAACACGTGAGTCAATTCTTCCAGATTCATCCGGAAAACCCGCAAGCGCGCCTGATCAAGCAGGCCGTAGAGATCATCCGCGCTGGTGGCGTGGTGATCTACCCGACTGATTCGTCCTATGCCATTGGTTGCCAGATCGGCGACAAGGGCGCGGTCGAACGCGTAAGGCGCCTGCGTCAACTGGATGACAAGCACAACTTTGCGCTGATCTGCAGCGACTTGTCCCAACTGGGGCTGTTTGCCAAGGTCGATACCGGCACCTTCCGCCTGCTCAAAGCCCACACGCCGGGGCCCTACACCTTTATTCTCAACGCCACCCGCGAAGTGCCGCGGTTGTTGCTGCACCCGAAGAAACGCACCATCGGCCTGCGTGTGCCGGAGCATCCGATAGCCCTGGCTTTGTTGGCCGAGCTGGGTGAACCGCTGATGAGCGTGTCGTTGATTCTGCCGGGTGAAACCGAGCCGCTGTATGACCCTTACGAAATGCGCCGCCTGCTGGAAAAACATGTCGACCTGATCATCGACGGCGGTTATGGCGGCAACAAGGCTTCCACGGTGATCAACCTCGCCGATGGCGAACCGGAGGTGGTGCGCGTGGGTTGCGGCGACCCGACCCCGTTCTTGGTCGAGGCCTGAGTGTCGGCCGTGGAAACCGCTGACCCCCAGGCCGGCGCCCAGCAGGAACTGCCGTTTGCCATGGTGTATGGCCAGGCGGTCATGGAAATGCCCCTGGACCTGTATATCCCGCCGGATGCCCTGGAGGTGTTCCTCGAAGCCTTCGAAGGCCCGCTGGACTTGCTGCTGTACCTGATCCGCAAGCAGAACATCAATATCCTCGACATCCCGGTGGCGGAAATCACCCGCCAGTACATGGGTTATGTCGAGCTGATGCAGTCGGTGCGCCTGGAGTTGGCTGCCGAGTACCTGGTGATGGCCGCCATGCTCGCCGAGATCAAGTCGCGCATGCTGCTGCCGCGCTCGGAAACGGTGGAAGCCGAAGAGGATGACCCGCGCGCCGAGCTGATCCGCCGCCTGCAGGAATACGAGCGCTTCAAGGCCGCTGCCGAAGGCATCGACAACCTGAGCCGTGTGGGCCGCGATGTGGTGGTGCCCAAACTCGATGCGCCCGAAGCGCGTGCGCGTAAATTGCTGCCGGATGTGAGCCTGGAAGAACTGCTGATGTCCATGGCCGAGGTGTTGCGCCGTGGCGATATGTTCGAAAGCCATCAGGTCAGCCGTGAAGCCCTGTCCACTCGCGAGCGTATGAGCGATGTACTGGAACGTCTCAAGGGCGGTGGGTTTGTGCCGTTTGTCGAGCTGTTCACTGCCGAAGAAGGCCGACTTGGGGTGGTGGTGACCTTTATGGCGATCCTCGAACTGGTCAAGGAGTCCTTGGTGGAGCTGGTCCAGAATGAGCCTTTTGCGGCTATCCACGTGCGGGCGCGAGCCGAATAACGAGCTGAATCGATGAATCTGACTGAACCCCGCGAACTGGCACCCTTGCTGGAGGCCTTTCTCCTGGCCTCGGGCAAACCGCAATCTCTGGAGCGCCTGTTCGAACTCTTTGAAGAAGCCGAACGCCCGGAGCCGCCGGTCTTCAAGAAAGCCCTGGAGATCCTGCGCAAGTCCTGCGACGGCCGTGCCTTTGAACTGCGCGAAGTGGCGTCGGGTTACCGCCTGCAGATCCGCGAGCAATTTTCGCCGTGGGTGGGCCGTTTGTGGGAAGAGCGCCCCCAGCGTTATTCCCGGGCAATGTTGGAGACCATGGCGCTGATCGCCTATCGCCAGCCGATCACCCGCGGCGAAATCGAAGACGTGCGTGGCGTGGCGGTCAACAGCCATATCGTCAAGACCCTGCTGGAGCGCGAGTGGATCCGCATCGTCGGCTACCGTGATGTGCCGGGTAAACCGGCGATGTTCGCCACCACCAAGGTGTTCCTCGACCACTTCAACCTGAAAAACCTCGACGACCTGCCGCCCCTGGCCGAACTGCGCGAAATGGAAGCCGAGCCGGTGCTCGATTTCGACGACGCGCCGGTGCCGGCCAGCCTGCAGGAACTGGCCGACGCCAGTGCCGAGCCGGAGGAGCCAAAGGACGAGACCAGTTTCCATACGCTGTTGTTGGAGCTGGACGATATGGAACAGGGGATCAAGACCGACTTTGATGACCTGTTGCGTGACGGCGCGGCTGAACCTGAAACCCAGGTGAACGTTGAAGTTGAGCCTGAAGTCGAAGAAGACACGCTAGGCATCGCCGAAGCCCGGGAAAAACTGCTGGCCGCCGTCGCGGCCCTCGAACAGCCGCCGCTGAGCGACGAAGAAGACGAAGCCCGGGCGCTGGCAGAGGCCATCGAAAACGAACGCCGCCAACTCGAAGACTGATGCTGATTTAGTGTGGGAGGGAGCAAGCCCCCTCCCACATTGGATCTCCATTGTCTGGATGGTCTGGGAGAAAAAATGAGTTCAACCAAAGACCCGTGCATCAGCATCTGCAAGTTCACCGACGACGTCTGCGTCGGCTGCGGACGCAGCAAGCGTGAAATCCGCGCCTGGAAGAAACTCGACAAAGTCGACAAGCGCACGGTTCTCGCCGAAGCCGAGCTACGCTTGCTGGCCCTTGGCGCCACCGGTCGGCGGAAAAGCAAATGACTTGGGCTTTATCGACTAGTCTGTGATGCGCAACACGCGCCATGCGCGTATGATTCGCGACCCCTTGGCGACCTATTCGCCCAAGGCCCCGCTTTCAATACCCTTCAGGCCACGCCTGAATCGACCCACCGGGAGGTGCTTACGATGAATGACCAAGACCAGAAAGACCAGGAAATCGGCCCAGCAGGCGAAAAGCTGCAAAAAGTGCTGGCGCGTATCGGCGTGGGCTCGCGCCGCGACGTCGAAGCCTGGATCACCCAGAAGCGCATCAAGGTCAACGGCGTCGAGGCAACCCTCGGCCAGCGTGTCGACCTGCACGATGCAATCACCATCGATGGCAAGGTGATCAAGCGTGAAGAGGCTGCCGAATCGGTGCGCCGCGTGATCATGTACAACAAGCCCGATGGCGAAATCTGCACCCGTGACGACCCGGAAGGCCGTCCGACCGTGTTCGACAAGATGCCCAAGCCCAAGGAAGGCCGCTGGATCAACATCGGCCGCCTGGACATCAACACCACCGGCTTGCTGATGTTCACCACTGACGGCGAACTGGCCAACCGCCTGATGCACCCGTCCTACGAGATGGACCGTGAATACGCCGTGCGTGTACGTGGTGAAGTCGATGACGAGATGATCGAACGCCTCAAGGCCGGCGTGGTGCTGGAAGACGGCCCGGCCAAGTTCACCGATATCAAGCAGGCCCCAGGCGGTGAAGGTTTCAACCATTGGTACCACTGCGTGGTGATGGAAGGCCGCAACCGTGAAGTGCGCCGCCTGTGGGAATCCCAGGGGCTGGTGGTCAGCCGCTTGAAACGCGTGCGTTTCGGCCCGGTGTTCCTGAACTCCGACCTGCCGATGGGCCGCTGGCGCGAAATGAGCCAGTACGAAGTCGACATCCTCAGTGCCGAAGTCGGCCTGACGCCGGTCGCGATGCCGCAGATGAATGCCAAGAGCAAGGACAAGCTTGAGCGTATGCAGCGCAAATCCTCGCGCCCGGTAGCGCGTACCGAGCGCGTGGCCCGTACCCTGCGCCCGGCGCTGAATGCCCCGGCCACTGGCGGTCGTATCTCCCGTGAGCCGCAGATCGAAGGTGAGCGTCGCCCTACCGCACCGTCCCGTCAGGAAGGTGAGCGTGCGCCCCGCACACCACGTCCTGCTCGTGGCGAAGCGCCAAGCGGTGGTCGCAGCAACCGTGGTGAAGCGGATCGCCCGGCCGACAGCGCCAGTACCAAGCGTCCAGCCAAGCCAGCGGCGAACAAGCGCCCTGGCCCGAAACTGGTAGCCGATGAGCCATCGGGCAAGCGCCGCGGCGCCCCGGCCGGTTCCGGCCAGCGTCCGGGTTTTGGTCGCAAGAAGCCGCAGTGATGCGCTAAGCGCTGCACAAAAACGCCAACCCTAGGGTTGGCGTTTTTTTTCGATCTGAATTTGAAATGCAATCAACTGTGGGAGGGGGCTTGCTCCCGATAGCAGTGTGTCAGTAACAGATACTTAGGCTGATATACCGCTATCGGGAGCAAGCCCCCTCCCACATTTGGTCTCCGGTGTTTTTGAGTCTTGTGTTCAGAAGGCAAACGTTCCATCGAAAACCGGTTTATCGTCCAAGGCCAACACCCCACTGGCAAAGATCAAATCCAGGTGATGGCTGCCTTTCTGCCCGCCGCCCAGGCCCAGGTGCAACCCGCAATGGCGCTCCTCGAACCCGGCGTTGCGCGCATACAGATCCTTGACCCCTTCATTGGTGCCAATGCCCAACTCCTCCACGCGACGGTTGGACGGGTTAGCATTCAGGTATTTGTTGAAATCATCCGCCAGCCCCGGCACCTCGCTGGCCACGCTGCAAATGGTCGAATTTTCGATCCACAATTCCAGCGGTGATTGCAGCACGCCGTATTTGCGTGCAAACGGAATAGTGCTGAGGAAGGTGCCGACAAACCGCACCTGGCCATTGATGGCTTCGCTGTGGGTGGCGATTTCGCCGGGGGCCAGGTCGTGGTTGCCGACGCCGTTGATATTGGTCCACTTCTTGATGCTGCTCATCGGCGCTTCCAGGCGCGAGCCGTGCTTGTCGGTGAAGCTCAGTACATTGGCCTGGGACATGCGTCGGATCAGCGTGGCGTTAAGGTCGGCGATGCGCTGCGGCTCGACGCTGAATGTGTCGTAGAAGTAATCGCCGTAATCCTTGAATAGCAGGGATTTCTTCCAGTGCTCGGCCATCACGCCGTGCAGGGCGCGGATAAAATCAGGGCCTTCAGCACGTGGATTGGGCAGGGTCGAGGAGTCGTAGAGAAACAGGTACAGGTCGCAGGCTTCGATGGCCTTGACCAGAGTGTCGCTGGGCGCCAGGTCCAGGCGTTGCAGCTGGAAGTTGAAGCGCGCGGCGCTACCGTGGGTGATTGCCTGGGCGATGGCGTCGTAGCGCTCGGTATGGCCCAGCAGCACGGTGGGACGATGCAGGCCGCTGAGGGCCGGGTGGTGTGCGAGGTAGTAGAGAAAGTGTTCGACGGCGCGGGCCTTGTCCATGACGTGTGTCCTTCTGTGCCTGGGTAAGGGGGCAGGTGCCGTGCACAGCACCTGCCGAATGCCTGCCGGGTATTAGAAAGGCCACATCGCGGTGCCGAAAGGCACAACGGCATCGGCTTGCATCATTTCAACGGCGGCCTCATGGGTCGGCGCTTCAAACCAATCGTCGAGTTGCAGTTCGGTTTCCAGGTCTTTTTCCAGTGCTTGCATGGTGTATCTCCTAGAGGACGTTGTTTGAGAACGGCTTGCCCGCGGGCTTTGCGGGCAAGTGCAAAGAACCTAGAAGAGTGTGTTTCAGAATGCAAAAAATTTATTGACACGGTCTCATTTGGATTTTTTCTTCTGTTTTTTTGCGGATTTTTTTATTCAAGCAAAACAGTGAATTGGCTGAACCGATTCTGCGGAAAATTCGCACCGACAATTTTCTGGTGGATGACGGTAAAAGCCGGCTGTAACGTAGGTTTTCCATGATGTAACGATAAGTTTACGATTTTGCCCTGCTATTTCAGCGTGTGCCGAACGCGTAAGAGATATCTGCCAGTTTGTCGCGTGCGCTTTGCAGGCTCGGCCCGAAGCCGTCGAGCGGTGTACAATGCGCCGCGTTTTACTGTGACCCCCCTTGCGTACCCACGCAAAAGGCCAAGACCCAGGGTTTGTTCGCCCTGATCACTCCGCCCGGCCACGAGCCGGACGGGTTCGATTTCGTCACAGATAAAAACAAACAGGTGACGCATGACCGTTAGAAAGACGCTGTACTCCTGGTGCCTGCGCTGGGGTTTGAGCGGCGCTGCTTGAGTCGGTAATTCAAGACAGCAACCTGCATTCAACATCTTCAAACCTTGCGTGAGACCCTTTTCATGAGTGGACCCCATTCTTCTTCAGGCGAGCTGAAACGCGGCCTGAAAAACCGGCATATCCAGTTGATCGCCCTCGGGGGCGCCATCGGCACCGGCCTGTTCCTGGGCTCGGCCGGGGTGCTCAAGTCCGCCGGCCCGTCAATGATCCTGGGCTATGCCATCTGCGGCTTTATCGCCTTCATGATCATGCGCCAACTCGGCGAAATGATCGTCGAAGAGCCGGTCGCCGGTTCCTTCAGCCATTTTGCCCACAAGTATTGGGGCGGCTTCGCCGGCTTTCTGTCGGGCTGGAACTGCTGGATCCTGTACATCCTGGTGGGTATGTCGGAGCTGACGGCCGTGGGCAAGTACGTGCACTACTGGTGGCCAGAGATTCCGACCTGGGTGTCTGCGGCGGCCTTCTTCGTGCTGATCAATGCGATCAACCTGGCCAACGTCAAAGTCTTTGGTGAAGCCGAGTTCTGGTTCGCGATCATCAAGGTGGTGGCCATCGTCGGCATGATCGCCCTGGGCAGCTACCTGCTGGTCAGCGGCAGCGGCGGCCCGCAGGCCTCGGTCAGCAACCTGTGGGACCACGGCGGCTTCTTCCCCCATGGTGTCGGCGGTTTGGTGATGGCCATGGCGATCATCATGTTCTCCTTCGGCGGCCTGGAAATGCTCGGCTTTACCGCGGCCGAAGCCGACCAGCCTCGTACCGTGATCCCCAAGGCGATCAATCAGGTGATCTATCGCATCCTGATTTTCTACATCGGCGCCCTGGTGGTGCTGTTGTCGCTCACACCATGGGACAGCCTGCTGGCGACACTCAATGCGTCCGGCGATGCCTACAGCGGGAGCCCATTCGTGCAGGTGTTCTCGATGTTGGGCAGCAACACCGCCGCGCATATCCTCAACTTCGTGGTGCTGACCGCAGCGTTGTCGGTGTACAACAGCGGCACCTACTGCAACAGCCGCATGCTGCTGGGCATGGCTGAGCAGGGCGATGCGCCCAAGGCCCTGGCGAAAATCGACAGGCGCGGCGTGCCGGTGCGGTCGATCCTGGCCTCGGCGGCGATCACCCTGGTCGCGGTGCTGATGAACTACCTGATGCCCCATGACGCGCTGGAACTGCTGATGTCCCTGGTGGTGGCCACGTTGGTGATCAACTGGGCGATGATCAGCTTCTCGCACTTCAAGTTCCGCCAGCACATGAACCGCACCGGCCAGGTGCCGCTGTTCAAGGCGCTATGGTACCCGTACGGCAACTATGTGTGCCTGGCATTCGTGGTGTTTATCCTGGTGGTCATGCTGATGATCCCGGGGATCCAGATGTCGGTGTACGCGATCCCGGTCTGGGTGGCGTTCATGGGCGTTTGCTACTGGGTCAAGAACAAGCGAAGGGTGCAACAACCCTTGGATATGGCCGCTCCTGCGGTGAAGTGATCTTCCAATGCTGTTGAGCAGACCCGGCCTAGCGCCGGGTTTGTTGTTTGAGAGGATGGGCAAGATGCATTCGCGTATCCTGGGACTCCTTCTGGAGGACCTTGTTGATCATGCTGGTGATTTCCAACAACCTACACTTGCCCGATGCCGAGATCGAGCTGACCGCCATTCGCGCCCAAGGTGCCGGCGGACAGAACGTCAATAAGGTCTCGAGTGCGGTGCACCTACGCTTTGATATTCCCGCGTCGTCGTTGCCGGCGTTCTACAAGGAGCGCCTGCTGGCGTTGCGCGACAGCCGTATTACCAGCGAAGGCGTGCTGGTGCTCAAGGCCCAGCAATACCGTACCCAGGAACAGAACCGCGCCGATGCGCTGGAGCGCTTGGTGGAGTTGATCCAGAGCGCCACCAAGGTCGAGAAAAAGCGTCGTCCGACCAAGCCCACCCTGGGCTCGAAGAAACGCCGTCTGGAGTCCAAGACCAAGCGCGGCAGCATTAAGGCCGGGCGCGGCAAGGTCGACTTCTAGGCGTCGCGTGTCTCGCGGGCCTTGGGCGCCTGGCGGTACAGGTAGAGGCTCAGCAGCAAGCCCGCTGCGGCGGCGAGGGCGGCGAACAGGAAGATCGACGCAAAGCCAAAACCTGCGGCCACGGCGCCAGCCAGCGGCCCGGTGATGCCCAGCGACAAGTCGATAAACAGCGAATAGGCGCCCACCGCCGAGCCACGGCTGGAGGCCGGCACCAGGTTGACCGCCTCCACCCCCAGTGCCGGGAAAACCAGGGAAAAGCCGAAGCCACTCAACGCCGCACCTGCCAACGCCAGTTGGGCATCTGGCGCCAGCCACAGCAGCAGCAGGCCGAGCACTTCCACCGACAGGCAGGCAATCGCGACCCGAAAGCCGCCAATGCGGTTGATCAAGTTGCCGAACAACAAGCGTGCGCCGATAAAGCTGGCGCCGAACAGGCTCAAGGCCCACACCGCGTTGTCCCAGTGCTGGGTGCTGTAGTACAGGGTGATAAAGGTGGCGATGGTGCCAAAGCCGATTGAGCCCAACGCCAGCGCGCAACCATGGGGCAGTACCCGGCCCAGCACATTCATGAACGGCAAGCGGACGCCAGGCACAATTGGCGCCGCTTGCTTTTTCCAGGCCAGCAGCACACCCACTACCGCCAGCAGAATGATGCTGACGCCCATGCTCCACAGTCCGAAACGGCTGACCATCAGCACCCCCAGCGGTGCGCCGACCGCCAGCGCGCCGTAGCTGGCGATGCCGTTCCAGGAGATGACCTTGGCCGTATTCGCCGCTCCGACGCGGCCGATGCCCCAGCCAATCGCGCCCGAGCCCACCAGGCTTTCAGCGCTGCCCAGCACCAGTCGACCGATCAGCAGGCTGCCCAGGCTGAGCGCCGGCAGGCTGGAAAACCACGCTGCCAGCAGCATGAACACCCCGCTCAATCCGCAGCCCACCAGGCCGATCAGCACGGCGCGCTTGCTGCCCAGGTTGTCGATAATCTTGCCGGCATAGGGGCGGCTCAATAGGGTGGCCAGGTATTGCACGCTGATCACCAGCCCGGCGATCACCGCGCCATAGCCCAACTGGCTATGGACGTAGCCCGGCAAGACGGCCAGGGGAATGCCGATATTCAGGTAGCCGATAAAGGTAAACAGCACGATGGAGACAACTTGCAGCGTGACCGCCATGGGTCGCTGGGAATCTGGCATGGGAGAGGTCCACTGTCGCAGCAGGCAAAGATAGGCTGCTAATGATACCGGCGCGCAGGCCGGGCAGGGCGGGAAAAATGTAAAACGTCAGATCAACAACGCATCAAGCCTGGGCAGGGGCCAACAGTTGAGTTGTTACCAGGGCCGCCAGGGCGTTTTCCTGGGTGCCGAAGCGCTTGAGCAATGCGGCCTGCTTGTCTGCACTGAGGCGGTTCCAGACTTCGACCATCTGCAAGGCAGCGTCGAGCACGGCGGCGTCCGGGGTATCGGGAAGGGTAGTGGTCATGATGAAGGTCTCGGGTGATTCAGGCAGTGTGGAAAGCGCTCAAAGGTGCGCTTTCCACACGGTCTGGTACGGCGTCAGTCCTGGCTTTCGCGGTCGACTGGTTTTGCTTCTTTGGCCTCAGGCTGCTTGTCGCTGGCCTGCTGCGGTGTTGGCTGCTCAGTTGGGTGCAGGCTTGGGAAGGGGAGATTAGGTATCTCGTGCATCGTCGTCGCTCCTCGCAAGGTCTGTTTTTTCAATCGCAGGTGATTCCGCGCTCTCAAAAAGCCTTGGCAGGATACAGCACCGTAAATGACAAAAAGACTTTTATCTCGGCGAATTCACATTTTTTCATGGTTCAAACGCAAGTGACATGAGGTCACACCCTTAGAACGGCACTTTGCCCAGGATCATGTCGCGGTACATCACAAAATCCCCCAACAAGCTGTAGAGCGGATGCTGGAAGGTCGCCGGGCGGTTCTTTTCGAAGAAAAAGTGGCCGACCCAGGCAAAGGTGTAGCCGGCGACGGGCAAGGCCAGCAAAAGAACCAGTGAGCCCCTGCCAATGGCATACGCAAAGATGCCGATCACCAAGGTAGTGCCGATAAAGTGCAGGCGCCGACAGGTGCTGTTGCCATGCTCGCTCAGGTAATACGGGTAGAACTCGGAAAAACTGTTGAATTTCTTGACGTTTTCCACGACTGCCGGCCCTCGGGTTGTTATACCGCCCAACAGATGTTCGGCGGGGAGCTTATTTGAGTCTAGAGTCATCGGAGGTAACGGCCAGTGACAATAGATGCCATTTTAGTATCCTTGGCTTCCTGGCTGCCGTTTGAGCCTGCTTTCCAATAAGAAGACGCCATGAGCGAACGAACAACTTCTGCAAGCTGGGCGATGGGGATAGTCAAGGCACTGGAAATGGACGGCCTGGATTGCCGTGCCTTGTTCAGGCAGCTGGGCCTGGATTATGCGGCGCTGAATGACCCCGACGCGCGTTTCCCTCAGGATGCCATGACTCGCCTGTGGCAGCGGGCGGTGGAGTTGTCGGGCAACCCCGCGATTGGCCTGAACATGGGCAAGGTGGTGCGTCCTGCCTCGTTTCATGTCGCCGGTTATGCCTTGATGTCCAGCAACACCCTGGCCCAAGGCTTTATGCGACTGGTGCGCTACCAGCGCATCATCGCCGAAAGCGCTGACTTGAGCTTCCGACTTTTAGCTGAAGGCTATGCGTTGATTCTGACGGTGCATGGCGATCACCTGCCGCCGACCCGACAAAGCGCCGAAGCCTCGTTGGCCAGCGCCCTGGCCTTGTGCGGCTGGCTTACCGGACGCACCCTGCAACCGCGCAAAGTGCTGCTGCAAGGCGATCAACCAGCGGACCTGGCGCCGTACAAACAGGCCTTCCATGCGCCGCTGCAATTCAATGCGCCCTATGACGCGCTGATCTTCGAGCAAGCCGACATGGATGCACCGTTGCCCACAGCCAACGAAGCCATGGCACTGCTGCATGACCGTTTTGCCGGTGAATACCTAGCGCGTTTTTCTGAAAGTCGCGTGACCCACAAGGCACGGCAGGTGTTGTGCCGTTTGCTGCCCCAGGGTGAACCCAAGCGCGAAGCGGTGGCCCAGACGTTGCACCTGTCCCAGCGCACCTTGCAGCGGCGTCTGCAGGAAGAGGGCACCAGCTTCCAGACTTTGCTCGATGACACCCGTCGCGAACTGGCCGAGCAATACCTGGCGCAGCCGAACATGACCTTGCTGGAAATTGCCTACCTGCTGGGTTTTGCCGACCCGAGCAACTTTTTCCGTGCGTTTCGTCGCTGGTTTGATGCCACCCCCGGCGAATACCGGGCGCGGTTGCTGGCAATGTCGGCGGTCAGTGACGCCAGAACGCCGGAATGCACAGCACAAACACGGTAATAATCTCCAGTCGGCCCAGCAGCATGCCCAGTGACAGGATCCACTTGGCCGCATCCGGCAGGGTGGAGAAGTTGCCGGCCGGGCCAATGGTTTCGCCCAGGCCCGGGCCGACGCCGGATACGGTACTGGCGGCGCCGGTCAGGGCGGTCATCCAGTCCACGCCCAGCAGTGACAAGGCCAGGGCGATGGTGCAGATGGTAATGGCGAAGAAAAACGAAAAGGTCAGGATCGAGCGCACAATTTCTTCGTCGAGGCGATGGCCGTTGTACTTCTGCTTGATCACCGCGCGTGGGTGAATCAGTTGGTTCAAGTTGGCCTTGAGCAGGATGTAAGCGACCTGGAAACGGAAGATCTTGATACCGCCGGCTGTAGAGCCCGAACAGCCGCCGATAAAGCCCAGGTAGAAAAACAGCATCAGTGAGAAGTTGCCCCACAGGCTATAGTCTCCCAGTGCAAAGCCAGTGGTCGTCACCACTGACGTCACATTCAGCGCCACATGACGCAAGGCATCGAGCCAATGCAGATTGGTGGTCCACCAGTACCAGGTGCCGAGTACCAACCAGGTCACGAGCAACAGGCCGAGTAAGCCTTGCACCTGCTGGTCCTTGATCAGCGCCCGACGGTTGCCGCGCAATGTGGCCACATACAAGGCGAACGGCAAGCTGCCGAGGATCATCACCACCACGGCGACCCAGTGCACCGCGGGTTGTTTCCAGTGCGCGAGGGACTCATCCGACGTGGAAAACCCACCGGTGGAAATTGCCGACATCGCGTGGTTGATCGCATCGAACAAGCCCATGCCGGCCCACCAGAATGCCAGGCTGCCGAAGATGGTAATGCCCACATACGCCGCCACGATCAGCCGCGCCACCATGTGCGAGCGGGGCATGACCTTTTCCGAGCGGTCCGAGGATTCGGTCTGGAACAGGCGCATGCCACCAATGCGCAGCAGCGGCAGGATCGCCACCGCCATACCGATAAAGCCGATACCGCCAAGCCAGTGCAACAGCGAACGCCACATCAGGATGCCCGGTGACATGCTGTCCAGCCCGCTCAATACTGTGGAACCGGTGGCGGTGATACCCGACATGCTTTCGAAGAAGGAATCGGTGTAGCTGATGTGCTGGGTCAGCAAAAACGGCAGGGCGGCGAAGATGCACACCACCACCCAACTGCTGACCGTCAGCAGGTACATGTCCCGAGGGCGCAGGTGCACATGTTCGGGGCGACCGGGGATGACCAGGGCCAGCCCTGCGATAAAGGTGATCAGGCTGGCCCACAGAAACGAGGGCAGATCGCTGGTGCGTTCGAAAATCACCAGGGTGGCCATCGGGATGACCATGGCGACCGCAAGGGTGATCAGGAAGATGCCGATGATGAAACCAATGATGCGTAGGGTCGGCAACGCCATGAAGTTCGCTCGGGTGATTGGTCAGAGGCGCCATTCTACCTACGGTACAGGGCATGTAAACCAGAGTGCTTGAGGTTACACGGAGCAAAATGTGGGAGGGGGGCCCCCGATAGCGGTGGGTCAGTGAAGCATGTGGTTGCTGGTCCGCTGCTGTTCGGGAGCAAGCCCCCTCCCACAGGGGATCTGCAGTGTTTGAAACAGGTATAAAAAAAGCGACCCGAAGGTCGCCTTTTCAACAGCGTACGGATCAGAACTCGTGATCAGCGCTGTCCGGGTTCAAGTCGCTGATGCCCAGCTTGCCCGCAGCGGCTTCGATCGAACCGGTCTGCTTGACCAGTGCGGCGATGGCGTCACGTACGATCTGGTTGCCCGCATCGTTGCCGGCGGCGATCAGTTGGTCGTAGTGCTCGCCTTTCTCGGCGTGGTCGACCATGACCTGGATTTTCGCTTCGGTCGCCGCCAGGTCAGCCTTGAGGGTCGAATCGGCTGCCGGGTCGGCCTTGGCCACCAGGGATGACAGGCTGGCACCGGTCATTTTGGTGCCGTCAACGCGAGTGTATTCGCCCAGGTAGACGTTACGGATGCCCTTGGCATCGTAGAAGTGCGAGTAGTGGGTGTTGTCGCTGAAGCAGTCCTGCTCGTCTTCCGGCGAGTTGGCTTCCAGGGACACCTTCATGCGCTCACCGGCTAGCTCGCCCAGGGACAGGCTGCCCATGCCGAACAGCATTTTGCGCAGGCCGTCGGTGGCAGGTTCCGACTCCAGAGTGGCGCGGTAGTTGTCTTCGACGTTGGGTTTCCAGTTGCCGACCATTTCTTCCAAGTCGCTGACCAGCAGCTGGGTCACGGCACGCAGGTAAGTGCGGCGGCGCTCGTTATGACCGCCGGTTGCACCGTCACCGGTCAGGTAATCCGAGGCCGGACGGTTGCCCGCGCCAGGGCCGGTGCCGTTGAGGTCCTGGCCCCAGAGCAGGAATTCGATGGCGTGGTAGCCGGTGGCAACGTTGGCTTCGGAACCGCCCAGCTCATTGAGGCTGGCGAGTTTTTCCGGGGTGATGTCCTTGACGTCGACCTTGTCTTCGCCGACCTGGATCTCGTTATTGGCGATGATGTTGGCGTTGGCGCCTGGGTTACCCAGGGCGTGCTCGTAGGATTTATCGACATAGTCGATCAGCCCTTCGTCCAGGGGCCAGGCGTTCACCTGGCCTTCCCAGTCGTCGATGATGGTGTTGCCGAAGCGGAACACTTCGCTCTGCAGGTAAGGTACGCGGGCGGCGATCCAGGCGGTACGGGCCGCTTTGAGGGTTTCGTCGTTCGGGTTGGCGAGGAACGTATCGACTGCGGTCTGCAGGGTCTTTGCGGTGGATTCGGCATCGCTGTACACCGCAAACACCATGTCTGCGTAGTGCGCGACCACGGCTTTGGCAGCCGCTTCGTCGACCTGGCCTGCCGCGGCAGCCGCAGGTGCGGTAGCGCTGGCGGCTGCGGGAGCTTGAGGCGCGGCGGCCTTGTCTTTACCTTCGCCGCAACCGGCGAGCGAAATGGCAATGGCCAGCAGACTGGCGGTGGCCAGGGGCATACGAATCATGGCGAACATCCTGCTTCGGTGGTGAATAGGGCGCGCGGGGAGCGCAAAAGCTGCGACATAATGCGAAAGATTTGCATTTTGTGTAAAGGCTTATGCGTGGGAAATATTCAGTATCGTTTTTCGTGGTCAGAGACTGACGGCGTTATTGCGCTCGGACTGTTTCAAATAAGCGGCCAACTCCCGTGCCTGCAGGGGTTTGCTGTAGTGATAGCCCTGGCCCTCATGACAGCCCTCGGAGATGATGTAGGCCTCTTGCTCGGCAGTCTCCACGCCTTCGGCAATCACCTGCATGCCCAGGCTTTTGCCCAGTTGGATAATGGCGCGCACGATCGTGGCGTCGTCGTCGTCATCCTGCAGGTCCTGGACGAAGCTCTTGTCGATCTTGATCTTGTCCAGCGGCAGGCTTTTCAGATAGCTCAGGGATGAATAGCCGGTGCCGAAGTCGTCGATGGCAATCAGCGCCCCGGAGCGGCGCAGGCTCAGCAGGTGCTGGGCGGCGGTGCTGATGTCTTCCATCAGGCCGGTCTCGGTCACTTCCAGCTCCAGGCTGCGTGGTGGCAAGCGGTAGATCTGCATCAGGTTGTTGACCACCCGCGGTAACTCGGTGTGGTGCAATTGCACGGTGGACAGGTTGACGGCCATGCGCAGTTCAGTGAAGCCCAGGTCATGCCATTCGCGCAGTTGCCGGCACGCCTGGTCGAGCACCCATTCGCCAATCGGGATGATGGTGCCATTCTGTTCCGCCAGGGGGATAAACAGGTCGGGCGGCACCAGGCCGTGTTCCGGGTGTTGCCAGCGCAGCAGGGCTTCTACGCCAACCACACGGTGATCGCGGTAGCTGATCTGCGGTTGGTAGACCAAATGGAACTGGTCGCGGCCCAGGGCGTCGCGCAGGTCCTTTTCCAGTTCGCGGCGTCGGCGCATTTCGCTGTCGACACTGGCGATATAGAACTGATAGCGATTGCGCGAGCGGCTCTTGGCCAGGGTCATGGTCTGCTCGGCTTTTTGCAGCAGCTTCTCGGTAGTATCCCCATCTTCCGGGAATAGCGTAATGCCGATGGTGGCGCGCAGGCGAATCAGGTCATGGTCGAGTACGAATTCCGCTTCCAGGTCATCGAGAATGCTTTGTGCCAGTTCGGCGGCTTCGTAGGGCTGGTCGATATCGGCTTGTACCAGGGCGAACTGATCGCCGCCCAGGCGGGCGAGCGTACCGAGGCGTCCGCTGTGGGCGCGCAAGCGGTCGGCCAGGGCCAGCAGCAGTTTGTCGCCGGCCTGGTAGGTAAATTGTTCATTGACGCTCTTGAAGTCATCGAGCCCCACGCACAGTACAGCTACACGTCGTTGCCGGCGGCCAGCGTCGGTGAGGATCTTGTCCAGTTGCTCCTGCAGCTTCTGGCGGTTTGGCAGGCCGGTGAGGAAGTCGTACTGGGCCATGCGCAACAGGCTCGACTCCGCTTCGTGGCGCAGGTGGGTATTGCGCTCGATGGATTCGAGCAACTGGTTGGCGGTGTTTATCCACAGGCCCAGTTCGTTGCGTTCGTGCCCCTTGAGCTGAGGAATCTTATGCTCGCTGGGGCGGTCGGGGTTGACCGAGGTCAGGTGCCCGATAAGCCGTGACAGCGGCTTGGTCAGCAGCCAGTGGTACACCAGGTACAGCACCAGGCCCATGGCCAGCGCGCGCAGGACGCCGGAAATAAAAATGATCACCGAACTGACAATAAAGCCGTTGCCGTAGGTGGCGGTGTCGAGGGTGATGCTCAGGTCACCGTAGTATTCGCTGTAAGGGCCCTTGCCGACCAAGGCCGTGGTGAATGTACGCTCCTGGTCAAGAATCAGATCGGTCAGCCAGCGGCTGGGGGATTGCTGCAAGGCGCGACTCTTTTCCGCGAGCATGGTCTCGTTGGGGTGACCGATGGAAGCCATGCGCACCGCGTCGTCCTGGAACAGTCCCTCAATCACCTGCATACCCATTTCGCGATCCAGGCTGTAGACGGCCTGGGTCGAGGGGTCACGAAACATGTCGAGAATACGTTGGGCATCGCCGGCCACGGCCTGGCGTGTCTTGTAGGCATCGAAAACGATCTGCGCCACGCTCAGCGCCACGCCCACGATTAAGGCCGACAGCAGCGCAACCCGTAGCAACTTCACCGACAAGCTGTTCTTGAGTTCCAGCTTCAAAGGGGCATTCCTTGTCTCATGCGGGTGGCCTTCAATATGCCATGAGTATTGGCAATCTGATGATGGCAGTCAAAGGGACATTGGGGCCTGGGCTCAATTGAGGTTTTGGCTGGACAAACTTATAGAATGGGCAGTGGGCTGAAAGCCAGGCAGGGGAGAAGGCGGAGGAGATCCGCCTTCGAGTTGACGACGATTAAAAGTTGACCGGCTCTTGGGGCGGTTGCTCTTGCCCACCGATCTTCGAGCCTTCACCGGCCATGTCCATGGCTTTGTTGCAGAGGTCCATTGCGCCGTTTGCCAAGTCCAGACCTTTATCAACAATACCCGCTACCAGTGGGACTGCACCCGCAGCACCTGCTACCAACGAAATAGGATCCATCGACATTCTCCACATTGAAAATTAATCAGGAGGTTTATTCCTCCTGCTGCTTGTGTGGTGAATTGTTACTGTTGGGTTCCGGTATTTTTGGGCGGTCTATCTGGCGCGCAAAAAAAAGCCCGGCAATCGCCGGGCTCTCTTCAATGAACGAGCTGTTTAGGCAGTGAAGGCCTTGCCTTCGAACTGCTCAGCCACGAACTTCCAGTTGACCAGGTTCCAGAACGCTTCCACATACTTTGGACGCACGTTGCGGTAGTCGATGTAGTAAGCGTGTTCCCACACGTCGCAGGTCAGCAGCGGGGTGTCGCCGCTGGTCAGCGGGTTGCCGGCGCCGATGGTGCTGGCCAGGGCCAGGGAGCCGTCAGCCTTTTTCACCAGCCAGCCCCAGCCGGAACCGAAGGTGCCCACGGACGTCTTGGTGAATTCTTCCTTGAACTTGTCGAACGAACCGAACGCCGCGTTGATGGCTTCAGCCAATGCGCCGGTCGGTTGGCCGCCGGCGTTTGGCGCCAGGCAGTTCCAGTAGAAAGTGTGGTTCCAGACTTGAGCGGCGTTGTTGAAGATGCCGCCCGAGGAAGACTTGACGATCTCTTCCAGGGTCTTGCCTTCGAACTCGGTGCCTGGCACCAGGTTGTTCAGGTTCACGACATAGGTGTTGTGGTGCTTGTCGTGGTGGTATTCCAAGGTTTCCTTGGAGATATGCGGCTGCAGGGCATCGTGTGCGTAGGGCAGCGGCGGCAATTCGAAAGCCATGATGATTCTCCTAATCAGGTCAGTTGCGGTGAGCGCAAGGCCGATCACGGGCGGCCAGACATGCGCCGGGGAGTTTGTACTCTTTGCGGCGCAGGGGTCTGATCATAGCACCGGGGGTGCGGCATAACCACGCAACAACTGTGTGGGATAGAGGTTCCAGAGCGTTTTGGAATATTTGTCAGGCGCTGATCAATTGATAGGCCACAGTGAACATCATCACCGCGACCAGCAGGTCCAGCAGGCGCCAGGTGGCCGGGCGTGCCAGCCAGGGCGACAGCCAAGCCGCGCCGAGCGCCAGGGTGGTGAACCACAGGAACGATGCACTGGCTGCGCCGGCCACGTAGGCGCCCGGCTCTGTTTGTTGCGCGCCCAGGGAGCCGATCAGCAGGACGGTGTCCAAGTACACATGGGGATTAAGCAGGGTCACCGCCAGCGCGCTCAACAGGACGGCGCGCAACGAGCGGGTCTTGAGGCTGGCTCCCTGATCCAGGCTTTGCTTCGAACAGGCCCTGCGCAGCGCGCACGCGCCGTACCAGAGCAGGAACGCCGCACCGCCCCAGCGCGCCACCGCCAGCAGTATCGGGCTCTGGGCCAGGACAGTGGCCAGGCCGAACACTCCGGCGGCCACCAGCAGCGCATCGCAGATCACGCACAAAGCCGCGACGGGCAAATGATGCTCGCGGCGCAGGCTTTGCGCGAGGACGAATGCGTTCTGCGTTCCGATTGCCATGATCAGCCCGAGGGCCACCAGCAATCCGTTCATATAGCTCTGCCACATACTGAAGGATCCTTGTGAATGCTCAAACGGTGCTGGCTATGATGCGCATCGTGCCTGTATAAGAAAAACCAATATTGCTGATCGCTCATTAGAGAAACTGATGTTCGACTATAAGTTGTTGTCTGCCCTGGCGGCGGTGGTGGAACAGGCCGGCTTTGAACGTGGCGCCCATGTATTGGGGTTGTCGCAGTCGGCCATCTCCCAGCGCATCAAATTGCTGGAGGGCCGTATCGGCCAGCCGGTGCTGGTGCGCGCTTCGCCGCCGACGCCCACCGATATCGGTCGGCGCTTGCTCAACCATGTGCAACAGGTGCGCTTGCTCGAGCGCGACCTGCAAAGCCAGGTGCCGGCCCTTGACGAGGAGGGCATGCCCGAACGCCTGCGCATCGCCCTGAATGCCGACAGCCTCGCCACCTGGTGGGCAGAGGCCGTCAGCGACTTCTGCGCCGAACAGCACTTGCTGCTGGACCTGGTGGTGGAAGACCAGACGGTTGGCCTCAAGCGCATGCGTGCCGGTGAAGTGGCAGCTTGTATCTGCGCCAGCGAGCGCCCGGTGGCCGGTGCGCGCAGCCTGTTGCTGGGTGCCATGCGTTATCGCGCGCTGGCGAGCCCAGCCTTCATTGCCAGGCATTTTCCCGAGGGCGTGCGGGCCGATCAATTGGCGCGCACACCTGCGCTGGTGTTTGGCCCGGATGATTTCCTGCAACACCGCTACCTGGCCTCTCTTGGGGTGAATGGTGGTTTTGAACACCATCTATGCCCGTCATCCGAAGGCTTTATCCGCCTGACGGAAGCCGGCCTGGGCTGGGGCCTGGTGCCCGAATTGCAGGTGCGTGACCAGCTTGAAACCGGCGCATTGGTCGAGTTATTGCCAGATAAGCCCATCGATGTGCCGCTGTACTGGCATCATTGGCGCAGTGGCGGGCAGTTGTTAGGCCTGTTGACCGACCATCTGGCCCAGGCGTGTGGCCAATGGTTGGTGCCGTTGGAGTAGCGGCAGGCGTCAAGGCAACAGCGATGAAAAACGAAAGAACACGGAGTACTACATGAAAATTCTGGTCACCGGCGCAAGCGGCTTCATCGGCGGGCGCTTTGCGCGCTTCGCCCTTGAGCAGGGCCTGGATGTGCGGGTCAACGGGCGGCGCGCCGAAGGTGTGGAACACCTGGTACGGCGTGGTGCCGAGTTTATCCAGGGTGATTTGAATGATGCCGACCTGGTACGCGACCTGTGCCGCGATGTCGAAGCCGTGGTGCATTGTGCCGGTGCCGTCGGGCTGTGGGGCAAGTACCAGGACTTCCACCAGGGTAATGTGCTGGTCACCGAAAACGTGGTCGAAGCCTGCCTCAAGCAGCGCGTCGGGCGCCTGGTGCACCTGTCGTCGCCGTCTATCTACTTCGATGGCCGCGATCATTTGGGGCTCACCGAAGAGCAAGTGCCCAAGCGTTTCAAGCATCCCTATGCCGCCACCAAATACCTGGCCGAGCAGAAAGTCTTCGGGGCCCAGGAGTTCGGCCTTGAAGTGCTGGCATTGCGTCCGCGTTTCGTTACCGGTGCCGGCGACATGAGCATCTTCCCGCGCTTGTTGAAGATGCAGCGCAAAAATCGCCTGGCTATCGTGGGCGACGGCCTGAACAAGGTCGACTTCACCAGTGTGCATAATCTTAATGAAGCGTTGCTCAGCAGCCTGCTCGCCCCCGGTTCGGCGTTGGGCAAGGCCTACAACATCAGCAACGGTGCGCCGGTGCCGGTGTGGGACGTGGTCAACTATGTAATGCGGCAAATGGAACTGCCCCAAGTGACCCGGTATCGATCCTACGGTTTGTCCTACAGCGTGGCAGCCTTGAATGAGGCATTTTGCGCCATGTGGCCGGGGCGGCCGGAGCCGGCGTTATCGCGCCTGGGCATGCAGGTGATGAACAAGGATTTCACCCTCGATATCAGCCGCGCCAGGCATTATCTCGACTATGAGCCCAAGGTCAGCCTGTGGGCCGCGCTCGACGAGTTCTGCAGCTGGTGGAAGGCTCAGGACCCGGGCTTCAAATAAGCTCATAACCAGCAACACACCGGGAACCGAATTCCAGGTTCCGGGTCGATCCATGCGCCGGGAGTGCGGTTTATACTCCTGCCGCTCGGCTTTGCAGCCAGCCACCTCATTGATTCAGGGTAGATTCATGCGTAACGATGCAAATGACGATCTCGACAACGTTCCCACCCTGCGGGCCGACCATGGGGACGACGATGATTTCGTGTCGACCCCCGCCACGTCGGTGCGCTCGCGCGCGACGCCCGTGGTCAAGGTCAAGAGCGCCAGCACCGGCCCATTGTGGGCATTGGTCGGCGCACTGTTGATCGCCTTTGCTGGCCTCGCCTGGTGGAGCTTCCAGCAGATTTCGCTGATGGGCCAGCAGTTGGTCGCCACCCAGGAAAGCTTTGCGCGGATCAGCGAGGAAGCGGCGGGGCGCCTGCAGGCTATTTCCGGCAAGGTGGTAGCCAGTGAAGCCAACGTGAACAACGGCAGCGAAGCGTTGAAACTGCAGATTAAGCAGTTGCAGGACCAGTTGCAGGAGCAGAACAAGCAACAGCTGGGCGTGGCTGGCCAAGCCACCGAACTGGACAGCCGTTTGGCCCAGATGACCGCCAGCACCACCGAGCTGACGGCGGCGAACGCCAAGTTGCAAGGCGAGGTGCAGGCCCTGACCGATGCCGTTGCGACGCTCAAGGCGGCGCAAGGCGAGATCAAGGACCTGTCCACCGAGGTGGCGGCCTTGAAAAAGCAGGGCAACCCAAGCGCGGCCATCGCCCGCCTCGAGCAGGACGTGCTGGTACTCAAGAGCGCCCAGGAAAACCAGCCTGCCAACCTCGATGCGCCGACCAACAAGGAGTTCGACGTGTTCCGCATCCAGACCACCCGCAATATCACCACCTTGCAAAGCCAGGTGCAGAATCTGAACCAGCGCCTGAATGCGCCTGCTGCGGCCACACCGCTGGGTCAGTGACCACCAATCGTCCTCTGTAGGAGCGAGCTTGCTAGCGAAAAACGTTAACGATTACGCAGGTTATCCTGGATAAACGCGGTGCTTGTTAGCTTTTCGCGAGCAAGCTCGCTCCTACATGGATTGTCACCAAGCGGTGACATTTCTTTTCCCCTTCGTTACTTGCCCCTCCCGCGCCCTTGTTTAGACTCCGGTCATCCCACAAAAAACAATAAGGGCTACCCATGACCACCCAACCACTGCCTGCCAGCAGTTGGCTGAACGCACCTGCCCATCACGCCTGGCTCGCCGCCGAAGGCCAGCGCCTGCTGGCGTTTGCCAAGGCATCGCGTTTGCCGGACGGTTTCGGCAACCTGGACGATAAAGGCCAACTGCCGGCCGACGCCCACGCCGAGACCATGAACACCGCCCGTATGACCCACAGTTTCGCCATGGCCCATGCCATGGGCCTGCCTGGTTATGCCGAGTTGGTGGCCCATGGTGTCGAGGCCCTTGGCGGGCCGCTGCGCGACAGTGAGCACGGTGGCTGGTTCGCCGCTCCCGACGCCCTTGATGGCAACACCGGCAAGGCAGCTTACCTGCATGCCTTCGTCGCCCTGGCCGCCAGCTCTGCCGCAGTGGCCGGCGCGCCCGGTGCACAGGCCTTATTGAACGACGCCATCCATATCATCGACCAGTTTTTCTGGAGCGAGGAGGAGGGCGTCATGCTCGAATCCTTCGCCCAGGACTGGAGCGGCGTCGAAGCCTATCGCGGCGCCAACAGCAACATGCATGCGACCGAAGCCTTCCTTGCGCTGGCTGATGTGACCGGTGACAGCCGTTGGCTGGATCGTGCACTACGTATCGTCGAGCGGGTGATCCACACCCATGCCGCCGGCAACCAGTTCATGGTGATCGAGCATTTCGACGCGCAGTGGAAGCCACTGCTCGACTACAACGAAGATAACCCTGCCGATGGCTTTCGCCCTTATGGCATCACCCCCGGCCACGGTTTCGAATGGGCCCGCCTGGTGTTGCACCTTGAAGCCTCGCGCCTGCAGGCAGGGCTCAGCACGCCAGACTGGCTGGTAAGCGACGCAAAAAACCTGTTTGCCAGTGCCTGTGAATACGCCTGGGCGGTGGATGGCGCTGCCGGCATCGTCTACACCCTGGACTGGAACCATCGCCCGGTGGTACGCGAGCGTCTGCACTGGACCCACGCCGAAGCCAGCGCCGCCGCGCAAGCCCTGCTCAAGCGTACCGGCGAGCTGCATTACGAAACCTGGTACCGCCGAATCTGGGAGTTCTGCGAAACCCACTTTATCGACCGCCACAACGGCAGCTGGCACCACGAGCTCAGCCCCCACAACCAGCCCAGCAGCAAGATCTGGGGTGGCAAACCGGACCTGTACCATGCCTGGCAAGCGGTGGTGCTGCCGGCGCTACCCTTGTCGCCCAGCATGACCAGCGCTTTAGCTCAGGGTGTTTATGTCACCAAGTGGTGACATTTGTACGTCCCTTTGTTACCTGCACCCTGCAAATCCATGTTTAAACTCCGTGCAGCGCAAGCTCTAGACTTGCATGCATAACAACAAGAAAAGGTACTCAGATGAACGCGATTAATCGCCTCGCCGTCGCTATTTCCATTGCCTCGTTGTTTCCCCTCAGTGCATTTGCCGCCGACTCCAAAGGTACGGTTGAAGTGGTGCATTGGTGGACCTCAGGCGGTGAGAAAGCGGCTGTGGATGTGCTGAAGGCCCAAGTTGAGAAAGACGGTTTCACCTGGAAAGACGGTGCCGTAGCAGGTGGCGGTGGCGCCACCGCGATGACCGTGCTGAAAAGCCGCGCGGTCGCCGGCAACCCACCAGGTGTTGCCCAGATCAAGGGCCCCGACATCCAGGAATGGGCGTCCACCGGTCTGCTCGATACCGACGTGCTCAAGGACGTCGCCAAAGCAGAAAAATGGGATTCTTTGCTCGACAAGAAAGTCTCCGACACCGTCAAGTACGACGGTGACTACGTTGCCGTACCGGTCAACATCCACCGGGTGAACTGGCTGTGGATCAACCCGGAAGTCTTCAAGAAAGCCGGCATCACCAAGAACCCCACCACCCTCGAAGAATTCTACGCAGCCGGCGACAAGCTAAAAGCTGCGGGCTTCATTGCGCTCGCCCACGGCGGCCAGCCTTGGCAGGACAGCACCGTGTTCGAAGCGGTGGTGCTGTCGGTGATGGGCGCCGATGGCTACAAGAAAGCCCTGGTCGACCTGGATAACGGCGCGCTGACCGGCCCGGAAATGGTCAAGGCCCTCACCGAGCTGAAGAAAGTCGCGACCTACATGGACGTCGACGGTAAAGGCCAGGACTGGAACCTCGAGGCCGGCAAGGTCATCAACGGCAAGGCCGGCATGCAGATCATGGGTGACTGGGCCAAGTCCGAGTGGACTGCGGCCAAGAAAGTCGCCGGCAAGGACTACGAGTGCGTAGCCTTCCCGGGCACCGACAAAGCCTTCACCTACAACATCGACTCCCTGGCGGTGTTCAAGCAGAAAGACAAAGGCACTGCCGCGGGTCAGCAGGACATCGCCAAAGTCGTGCTGGGTGAAAACTTCCAGAAGGTGTTCAGCATCAACAAGGGCTCGATCCCTGTGCGTAACGACATGCTGAACAAAATGGATTCCTACGGCTTCGACTCCTGCGCCCAGACCGCCGCCAAGGACTTCCTGACCGACGCCAAGACCGGCGGCCTGCAGCCAAGCATGGCGCACAACATGGCCACTACCCTGGCGGTGCAAGGTGCGTTCTTTGACGTGGTGACCAACTACATCAATGACCCGAAAGCCGACCCGGCCGACACCGCCAAGAAGCTTGGCGCGGCGATCAAGTCGGCCAAGTAACGCAGCTATCTGTAGGAGCGAGCTTGCGCGCGAAAAACTCAAGGTCACCGCGTTCATCCTGGATGCACGCGCTATCGTTGAAGTCCTTCGCGAGCAAGCTCGCCCCTACAGGGTTCGGTTCACCTGTTAGTCCTTTTTCCCTGTACTGGATTTTCCCATGAGTTCTGTTGCTGTATTCAGCAAGGCCTCGCCGTTCGATGCACTGCAACGCTGGCTGCCTAAACTGGTGCTGGCGCCGAGCATGTTCATCGTGCTGGTGGGCTTTTACGGCTACATCCTTTGGACGTTCGTGCTGTCGTTCACCACCTCCACGTTCCTGCCCAGCTACAAGTGGGCGGGCCTGGCGCAGTATGAGCGGTTGTTCGACAACGACCGTTGGTGGGTCGCGAGCAAGAACCTGGCCGTATTCGGCGGCATGTTCATTGGCATCACCCTGGTGATCGGGGTGACGCTGGCGATCTTCCTCGACCAGAAAATCCGCCGTGAAGGTTTTATCCGCACCATTTACCTGTACCCGATGGCGCTCTCGATGATCGTCACCGGTACCGCCTGGAAATGGCTGCTCAACCCGGGCATGGGCCTGGACAAACTCCTGCGTGATTGGGGCTGGGAAGGCTTCCGTCTCGATTGGCTGATCGACCCGGACCGCGTGGTCTATTGCCTGGTGATTGCTGCCGTGTGGCAAGCCTCGGGCTTTATCATGGCGATGTTCCTGGCCGGCCTGCGCGGCGTCGACCAGTCGATCATCCGCGCCGCCCAGATCGACGGTGCCAGCCTGCCGCGCATCTATTGGAGCGTGGTGCTGCCCAGCCTGCGTCCGGTGTTTTTCAGTGCGGTAATGATCCTGGCGCACATTGCGATCAAGAGCTTTGACCTGGTGGCCGCCATGACTGCCGGCGGCCCGGGCTATTCGTCCGACCTGCCGGCCATGTTCATGTACTCGTTCACCTTCAGTCGTGGCCAGATGGGCATGGGCTCGGCCAGTGCAATCCTGATGCTCGGTGCGATCCTCGCGATCATCGTGCCGTACCTGTATTCCGAGCTGAGGACCAAGCGTAATGACTAGTCTCGTTGCCAAACCTGCCATCAGCCTGAGCCGCATCGCGATCTACGCGGTGCTGATCCTGGCGGTGCTGCTGTACCTGGTACCGCTGGTGGTGATGCTGCTCACCAGCTTCAAGACCCCTGAAGACATCAGCACCGGCAACCTGCTGAGCTGGCCGACCGTGGTCAGCGGCATCGGCTGGGTCAAGGCCTGGGCCACTGTGGATGGCTACTTCTGGAACTCGATCAAGATCACCGTGCCGGCGGTACTGATTTCCACCGCCATCGGTGCCTTGAACGGCTATGTGCTGTCGTTCTGGCGCTTCAAGGGGTCGCAGCTGTTCTTCGGGCTGTTGCTGTTCGGCTGCTTCCTGCCGTTCCAGACCGTGCTGCTGCCGGCGTCGTTCACCCTCGGCAAGATGGGCCTGGCCAGCACCACCACCGGCCTGGTGTTTGTGCACGTGGTCTACGGCCTGGCGTTTACCACGCTGTTTTTCCGTAACTACTACGTAAGCATCCCGGATGCGCTGATCAAGGCAGCACGCCTGGACGGTGCGGGGTTCTTCACTATCTTCCGCCAGATCATCCTGCCGATGTCGACACCGATCATCATGGTCTGCCTGATCTGGCAGTTCACCCAGATCTGGAACGACTTCCTGTTCGGCGTGGTGTTCTCCAGCGGCGACTCCCAGCCCATTACGGTGGCGCTGAACAACCTGGTCAATACCAGCACCGGGGCCAAGGAATATAACGTGGATATGGCGGCGGCGATGATCGCCGGGCTGCCGACCCTGCTGGTCTATGTGATCGCAGGCAAGTATTTCGTGCGCGGCCTTACGGCCGGCGCGGTCAAGGGGTAATCATGGCTACGCTTGAACTTCGCAATGTAAACAAGACCTATGGCGCCGGCCTGCCCGACACCTTGAAGAACATCGAACTGTCGATCAAGGAAGGCGAGTTCCTGATCCTGGTCGGTCCGTCGGGTTGCGGCAAATCCACGCTGATGAACTGCATCGCCGGCCTTGAGACCATCAGCGGCGGCGCGATCATGATCGGTGATCAAGACGTGAGCGGCATGAGCCCCAAGGACCGTGACATCGCCATGGTGTTCCAGTCCTACGCGTTGTACCCGACCATGAGCGTGCGCGAGAACATCGAGTTCGGCCTGAAAATCCGCAAGATGCCCCAGGCCGATATCGACACCGAAGTAGCACGGGTGGCCAAGCTGTTGCAGATCGAACACCTGCTCAACCGCAAGCCCGGCCAGTTGTCCGGCGGCCAGCAACAGCGTGTGGCCATGGGCCGTGCCCTGGCGCGTCGGCCGAAGATCTACCTGTTCGACGAACCACTGTCCAACCTCGACGCCAAGCTGCGCGTCGAGATGCGCACCGAAATGAAACTGATGCACCAGCGCCTGAAAACCACCACCGTCTACGTCACCCACGACCAGATCGAAGCGATGACCCTGGGCGACAAGGTGGCAGTGATGAAGGACGGCATCATCCAGCAGTTCGGTACGCCGAAAGAGATCTACAACAACCCTGCCAACCAGTTCGTTGCGAGTTTTATCGGTTCGCCGCCGATGAACTTCGTGCCTCTGCGCTTGCAACGCAAGGACGGTCGCCTGGTGGCGCTGCTCGACAGCGGCCAGGCCCGTTGCGAACTGGCGCTGAACGTGACGGACGCCGGCCTTGAAGACCGCGATGTGATCCTGGGCCTGCGCCCGGAGCAAATCATGTTGGCGGCGGGTGAGGGCAGCAGTGCATCGAGCATTCGTGCCGAAGTCCAGGTTACCGAGCCGACCGGCCCGGACACCCTGGTATTCGTGCAGCTCAACGACACCAAGGTCTGCTGCCGCCTGGCGCCGGACGTGGCGCCGCAGGTAGGCGAGACCCTGACCCTGCAATTCGACCCGGCCAAGGTGTTGCTGTTTGACGCCAAGACCGGTGAGCGACTGGGTACCGCTGCTTCACTGCCGGCACAGGGGCATGCCGACAACGTGACCCAGTTCAAGGGTCGCTGAAGCAGATAAGCAGTTGTTTTAGTTAAAAAATGTAACCCGCGTTAGATAAAAACAGTTTAATAACAATAAAGACGAGGATGTAGGGATGAAAAAGCAACACAACAACACTCGGCTGATCTGCCAACTGTCAGCAGCAGCAGCCCTTGTATTGTCCGCCAATGCGATGGCGGCCGATGCGTTCAGCGCCGATTCCAAGTGGATGACCGGCGATTGGGGCGGCGAGCGTACCAAGCTGATCGAGCAAGGTATCGACATCAAGGCCGACTACGTTGGGGAAATGGGCTACAACGCCCACGGCGGCTACAACGACGACAAGACCGGTCGCTACTCTGACCAGTTTGGTCTTGGCGTGGCACTGGACCTGCAAAAACTGTGGGGCTGGGATAACACTCAGGCCAAGATCCAGTTGACCAATCGTAATGGTCAGAACATCTCCAATGACCGTATTGGTGACCCGCGTGCCGGCACCTTGAGCTCGTCCCAGGAAGTCTACGGTCGTGGCCACATGGTACGTCTGACCCAGTTCTGGATTCAGCACCAGATGTTCGACAACAAGTTGGACGTGAAACTCGGCTACTTTGGTGAAGGCGAAGACTTCAACACCTTCCCGTGCGACTTCCAGAACCTGTCGTTCTGTGGCTCCCAGGTGGGTAACTACGTCAACACCTGGTACAACTGGCCGGTTGCCCAGGCCGCGATCCGCGTGAAGTACAACATCACGCCTGAGCTGTATGCGCAAATCGGCGCCTACAACCAGAACCCATCGCAGCTGGAGCACGGCAACGGCTTCAAACTCAGCGGTAGCGGTACCAAAGGTACTGTGATTCCGGTTGAATTGGTCTGGTCGCCGAAGGTTAATAACCTGCCGGGCGAATACCGTGTGGGCTTCTACAAGAGCGCCGCCGATGCCCCGGATGTCCGTGAAGACGTCAACGGCGGCGATGCTGTCCTTTCTGGCGCAGACTTCCGTACCCGTAGCAGCAAGAAAGGTTACTGGTTCGTTGCGCAACAGCAACTGACCACGCATAACGGCGACGCTTCCCGTGGCTTGAACATCGCTGCCAACGCGACCTTCCACGACAAGGAAACCAACCTGGTCGACAACTACCAGTCGTTGATGCTGGTGTACAAAGGCCCATTCGACGCGCGTCCAAAAGATGACGTCGGCATTGGCGTTGCTCGCCTGCATGTCAACGATGACGTGAAGAAGAACTCCCAGCTGCTCAACGCCGCCAATGGTGTCAGCGACTATGACAATCCGCTGTACACGCCCATTCGTGAGACCGAGTACAACGTCGAACTCAACTACGGTTTCCATGTCACCAACTGGCTGACCGTGCGTCCTAACCTGCAATACGTAGTCCAGCCTGGCGGCGTGGATAAAGTCGACAACGCCTTGGTCGCCGGCCTGAAAATTCAGTCTACGTTCTAACGCTGTTGCGATAAGCTCCTCTCTCTGTGCGCATTTGCGGGTAGCCATGGCTATCCGCTTTTTTTTGGGTTGCACTGTGATATTCGGGACCTGGGCACATGCATGAGCAACCGCTGCAACGCTTTTTCAAATCCCTGCGCGAACGTCCAGTGTTCGCCTGGGAACGCTTTCAGATGCGCGACGTGTTGGTGATCGACCATCCCCTGTGCCAGGCGGTGTTCAGTCGTCAGGGCGCGCAATTGCTGCACTTTCAACCCACGGGCCAGAAGCCCTGGCTGTGGTGCGCCGCCAAATGGCCGCAAGTCGGTGCCATTCGTGGTGGCGTGCCGGTGTGCTGGCCCTGGTATGGCCGCCATCCCAGCGAAAACGCCTGGCCTTCCCATGGTTGGGCGCGCTTGATCGACTGGAAGCTGCTCGACAGCAGTACCGACGACGACGGCGTGCGCCTGCACTGGCAATTGCAGCTGTGTGACTGGCAGGTTGACTTGCACGCGCACCTGGGCGAAACCCTGGACCTGCGCCTGAGCACTGAGCATCAGGACGAACTGCCGTGCCAGCTGAGCCATGCATTGCACGCCTACTGGCGTATTGGTCACGTTGATGAGGTAGCGCTGTCTGGACTCGACGGCGCGCAAGGTTATGATCAGCTCAACCGTCAGGTTTGCCAGCAGGAAGGCGAACTAAGGGTCGATGGCGGTTGCCAGCGGGTGTTCCAGCATGAGGGCGAATTGCAGCTCAAGGACCATGCCTGGCAGCGCGAACTGTGCATCGACACCGGCGACAGCGCCGACACGGTGGTGTGGCACCCAGGTAGCCGACCGCTGTTGGGCGTGAGCTTTAACGAGGCGTCGGGGTTTGTGTGCGTAGAGTCGGCGATGGCCGGGGCCAGCCTGGCGCCGGGGGAGAGGGCGCATTTGAGTTTGCAGGCCAGGGCTGGGGTTTAGGTGTATGGCTGAGGGCCCTATCGGGAGCAAGCCCCCTCCCACAGTTTGATTTGTGAATACCTTCAAATGTGGGAGGGGGCTTGCTCCCGATGAGGCCAGTGCAGCCAACACAAGTCCAGGCCTAGTTGAACTCGTCCCCCACCGGATACCGGCTGTCATTCAAGCTCTCTTTGATCTTGCGCAAATGCGGCTGGAAATCCACCCCGCGGCGCAGGGTCATGCCGGTCGCCAGCACATCCAGCACCGTCAACTGGATGATCCGCGAAGTCATCGGCATATAGATGTCGGTATCTTCGGGCAAGGGGATGTTCAGGCTCACTGTACTGGCCTTGGCCAGCGGCGAGTTCTCGGCGGTGACACCCAGTACCGAAGCACCGTTTTCCCGGGCAATACGCGCTACTTCTACCAGTTCACGGGTACGCCCGGTGTAGGAAATGATCACGAACAACTCACCGGTGTGGGCCACCGAAGCGATCATGCGCTGCATCAGCACATCCGCATGAGCGGTCACCGCCAGGTTGAAACGGAAAAACTTGTGCAGCGCATCCATCGCCACCGGTGCCGAAGCCCCGAGGCCGAAGAAGTGGATCTGCCGCGCCTGGATCAACAAGTCCACGGCCTTGCTGATCAGGGCCGGGTCCAGGGCCTGGCACGCGCTGTCCAGGGACGCAATGGCGCTGCCAAAGATCTTCTGGGTGTAGGCTTCGGGGTTATCATCAGCCTCCACGGCCCGGCTGACATACGCAGCGCCGCTGGCCAGGCTTTGCGCCAGCTGCAATTTAAGTTCAGGGTAACCGCTGACGCCGAACGAACGGCAGAAGCGGTTGACCGTCGGTTCACTGACCGAGGCGGCCTGGGCGAGGGCGGCAATCGAGAAGCGGGTGGCCTGCTGCGGGTTGAGCAGGATGACTTCAGCGACTTTGCGCTCGGCCTTGTTCAATTCTTCGAGGCGGTTCCGGATCTGTTCCAGAAGATTTCGCACGCGGTCCATTCAGTCTTTCCTTCGGGCGACGATGCAAATAAGGGGCAGTGACCAATCGATGAGTGGCCGTTTGCGGTGGCCTATCCTACTGAGGGTAGCTGAACACCACCACTCGGAATGCGTTTTTCGGGAAAATGTTGTGGTTATTACTACATTTTTCCTTGAGTGATGCCTTGAAAAAAGGTATTTGTAGCTTAACTTGATAAAAGAACAAACATCATGCCTTCGATAACCGTAGAACCCTGCACCTTTGCCCTGTTTGGCGCCTTGGGTGATCTGGCGCTGCGCAAGTTATTTCCTGCTCTCTATCAACTCGATGGTGCCGGGTTGCTGCACGACGACACGCGCATCCTGGCCCTGGCCCGTGAAGCCGGTAGCGAGCAGCAACACTTGGCCCATATCGAAACACAATTGCGTAAGTACGTCGGCAAGGAACTCGACGAAGCCGTGACCACGCGCTTCCTCGCGCGCCTGGCCTATGTGCATGTCGACTTCATGAAGGCTGACGACTACGTCGCCCTGGCCGAGAACGTTGGCAGCGAACAACGCCTGATTGCCTATTTCGCTACCCCGGCGGCGGTGTACGGCGCGATCTGCGAGAACCTGGCCAAGGTCGGCCTGGCGGACAACACCCGTGTGGTGCTGGAAAAGCCCATCGGTTCGGACCTGGAGTCCTCGCGCAAGGTCAACGACGCCGTGGCGCAGTTTTTCCCGGAAAACCGCACCTATCGCATCGACCACTACCTGGGCAAAGAGACCGTCCAGAACCTGATCGCCCTGCGTTTCGCCAATAGCCTGTTCGAAACCCAGTGGAACCAGAACTACATCTCCCATGTGGAAATTACCGTGGCCGAGCAGGTCGGCATCGAAGGCCGTTGGGGCTACTTCGACAAGGCTGGCCAGCTGCGGGACATGATCCAGAACCACTTGTTGCAACTGCTTTGCCTGATTGCCATGGACCCGCCGGCCGACCTGTCCGCCGACAGCATCCGTGACGAGAAGGTCAAGGTGCTCAAGGCCCTGGCGCCGATCAGCCCCGAGGGCCTGACCACCCAGGTGGTGCGCGGCCAGTACATCGCCGGCTACAGCGCCGGCAAAGCCGTGCCGGGCTACCTGGAAGAAGACAATTCCAACACCCAGAGCGACACCGAGACTTTCGTCGCCCTGCGTGCCGATATCCGCAACTGGCGTTGGGCCGGGGTGCCGTTCTACCTGCGCACCGGCAAGCGCATGCCGCAAAAGCTGTCGCAGATCGTCATCCATTTCAAGGAACCGTCCCACTACATCTTCGCTCCCGAGCAGCGCCTGCAGATCAGCAACAAGCTGATCATCCGCCTGCAGCCGGACGAAGGTATTTCCTTACGAGTGATGACCAAGGAGCAAGGCCTGGACAAGGGCATGCAACTGCGCAGCGGGCCACTGCAACTGAATTTTTCCGACACCTATCGCAGCGCACGGATCCCCGATGCCTACGAGCGTTTGCTGTTGGAAGTAATGCGCGGCAATCAGAACCTGTTTGTTCGCAAAGATGAAATCGAAGCCGCGTGGAAGTGGTGCGACCAGTTGATCGCCGGCTGGAAGAAGTCCGGCGATGCGCCCAAGCCGTATGCGGCGGGGTCCTGGGGGCCGATGAGCTCGATTGCACTGATCACGCGGGATGGGAGGTCGTGGTATGGCGATATCTGAATTGAAACTGCCTCAGGGCGTGACTGCCCATGAGTATCGTACGCCTGTGCTGCTGGCCGATGGCCTGGCCAATGACGTGGCCGAGCAACTGCGCGCGGCCATCAGTGCCCGTGGCGAGGCGACCTTGGTGGTGTCCGGTGGCCGCAGCCCTGTGGCGTTTTTCCAGAACCTGGCCAAGCAGGGCCTGGACTGGTCCAAGGTCACCGTCACCCTGGCTGATGAACGCTGGGTGCCGGTAGAGCACGCCGACAGCAACGCCGGCCTGTTAAAGCAACACCTGCTGCAAGGCCCGGCGGCCAAGGCCAGGTTCATCAGTCTGTACAGCGCTGCCGCTAATCTTGAAGACGCTGCCGAGCAGGCTGATCGCCTGCTGGCCGAATTGCCAGCTATTGATGTGCTGGTATTGGGCATGGGCGATGACGGCCACACCGCATCGCTGTTCCCCAACAGTCCGAACCTGGGCGAGGCGCTTAAGGCCGACGGAACCCGCCGTTGCTGGCCGATGCTGGCGCCCACCGTGCCACATCAGCGCCTGACCATGAGTCGCGCCTTGCTGGCCACGGCCAACTACACCGTGCTGTCGATTTCCGGCAGTTCGAAATTGACCACCTTGAGCGCCGCCCTGGCCAGTGACGATGTTGCTGCCATGCCGATTCGCGCGTTTTTGCAACCTACTCTAGAGATTTACTGGTGCCCATGAGCCAAGGATCAGCCGCTATGAAAAGCCCTCAACCGACCGTGTCCATGGCGGATAAAGTTGCCTTGATCGACAGCCTCTGCGCCAAGGCGCGGATCCTGCCGGTGATCACTATTGCCCGCGAACAGGACATCCTGCCGCTGGCCGACGCCCTGGCAGCCGGCGGTTTGACCGCATTGGAAGTGACCTTGCGTTCGGAATTTGGCCTCAAGGCCATTCAGGTATTGCGTGAACAGCGTCCTGAGCTGTGCACCGGCGCCGGCACCGTGCTTGACCGCCATATGCTCGAAGCGGCTGAAGTGGCCGGCTCGCAATTTATCGTTACCCCCGGCATCACCCGCGACCTGCTGGAAGCCTCGGTACACAGCCCGATCCCGCTGCTGCCTGGGATCAGCAACGCTTCGGGCATCATGGAAGGCTATGGCCTGGGTTATCGCCGCTTCAAGCTGTTCCCAGCCGAAGTCAGCGGCGGCGTCGCGGCCATCAAGGCCCTTGGCGGCCCGTTTGGCGAAGTGAAGTTCTGCCCGACCGGCGGCGTCGGCCCGGCCAATATCAAGAGCTACATGGCGTTGAAAAACGTGATGTGCGTGGGCGGTAGCTGGATGCTTGACCCTGAGTGGATCAAGAACGGCGACTGGGCGCGCATCCAGGAAGTCACCGCCGAGGCGCTGGCGCTGCTGGATTGAGTTGATTTACCGAATCGTTGTTGCTGTGCTTTAACGGCATTTTTGCGGTGCACTTGGTCGGTGCGCCGCTTTTTTTTGCCCGTAGAAAATCTTCAGGCTCACCGAAAAACTGTGGGAGGGGGCTTGCTCCCGATAGCGGTAGATCAGCCACAGCGTCTGGTAACTGACACACCGCAATCGGGAGCAAGCCCCCTCCCACAGTTTAATCTTTGCTTAGCTCGGTAATGGCGTTGACCAGTACGCCGATATCCACTGCCGACGTCAGCAACCCCGGCGTCACCCGGATACAGGTGCCAAACGCAGCCCCCGTGCGCGTGGTGACAAACAGATCGTGTTCCTTGAGCAACCTGTCCACCATCACCTGCTGATCCCGCCCGATGAACTTGAACGCTGTGATCCCGCAATACAGTCGCGGATCATCCGGCGTCAGCACTTCGATCCCCGGCAATGGCCTTACCTGGCTTACCCACAGATCGCGCAGGTAATTCACCCGTGCGCCCTTGGCGGCAGCGCCGCCCAATTGTCGATGTTCTTCAAACACTAATGGCAAGGTCATCAGCGCGGGAAAATTCGGCGTGCTGTAGGACGTACGCGCGCGCACATCTGTGGCCGGGTAGTGAAACTCGCCCATGTCCGGATCGATATCGGCCAGGCGTTCCGGGGCGATATACATAAAGCCCAGGGTCAGCGGCGCGCCGATCCATTTATGCAGGTTGAAACCGGCGAATTGAATGCCCAGTTCGGCCAGGTTGAACTCGATCTGGCCAAGCGCGTGCGCGCCGTCGAGGATCACATCGATAGCCTGTTCACGTGCAGCCCCGGCAATGGCTGCAACGGGCATTACCAGGCCGGTGCGATGGGTGACATGGGTCAGGGCCATCAGCTTGATGCGCGGGTACTGCAAGAACGCTTCGCGATAAGTCCGTACCAGGCTGTCGAAGCTGGCCGGATGGGTGTGTGATACCTCGATCACCTCCACGCCACGGACGCTTGCAAGCCAGCGCATGGCCCCCTTGACCGTGTCGTACTCCAAATCACTGATCAATACCTGATCGCCTGGTTGCAGGCGGTTGTAGTTGCGGATCAGCGATTGCAAGGCTTCGGTGGCGTTGCGGGTGAAGGCGAGCGCCTGCGGATCGACATCGATCAGTGCGGCCAATTGGCGGCGGATCTGGATATTTTCACCCTGCTCAAAGCGCTGGCGCACATACACCGAGTTGCTGCGGTTGATATAGCTGATGTGTTCAAGGTACTGCGCCTGTACTGCACGGCTCATGCGCCCGAAATAACCATTTTCCAGGTTGATCGGCCCAGGCTCCAGGTCAAAGCGCTCGGCGATGGCGCGCCAGTGGGGTTCGTTATCAGCATTCCTTGGCATGGCGAGTCTCTTAATGACGAGGGGCGGGTTTACCGTGTTTAGCACGCAGCGGTTCGAGCAGTTCAGACAAGCCGTTGTGGTCGATTTCCTGCATCAGGGCCAGCAAGCTGCCCAATTCACCGTGCGGGAAACCTTCGCGGGCGAACCAGTTCAGGTAAGGCCCGGGCAAGTCGGCGATGATCCGGCCCTTGTATTTGCCGAAGGGCATTTCACGGGTGATCAGCAATTCGAGTTTTTCGGGGTTCATAAGCATCATGCAGTTGAGGCGACGTCTTCGAAAATACAGGCATTCTGCATGAAGGCCAAATGACAGATCATGCAAATAACGTCAATACAGATGGTTCAATAAATCGTAACTTATTGAAATTTAACATTATTTTTGTTTTTAAAAACCTGGCACGGGCACTGCAATAACCAAGACAACCTTCTAACCCGTATAAGGAATTGAAAAATGACTGACATCAATAAAGAATCGATCTCCGTACTCAACGACCTGATCGAGACCAGCATCGACGGCCAAAAGGGTTTCAAGGAATGTGCTGAAGATATCAAGCATCCAGAACTCAAGGCCCTGTTCGCCAAGCGCTCCGCTGATTGCGCAACTGCCGCCGCTGAACTGAAAACTGCAGTGCGTGCCCTGGGCGGCGATCCGGAAGATTCCGGCAGCGTGGCCGGTGCTCTGCACCGTGGTTGGGTCGACGTGAAGTCGATGGTTACCGGCAAAGACGAAGAGGCCGTGCTGAACGAAGCTGAACGCGGTGAAGACCACGCACTCAAGGCTTACCGTGAAGCGATCGAGAAGATCAACAAGCACAACCTGCTGGGCATTCGTGACCTGGTAGAGCGTCAGTACCATGGCGTACAGCGCAACCACGACCAAGTGAAAGCCCTGCGTAACCAGGCTCGCGCTCAGTCGTAAGACCTGCACTGTAACGACTGTGGGAGGGGGCTTGCTCCCGATTGCGGTGAGTCAATCACTCAATAGGTGACTGATTTACCGCCATCGGGGGCAAGCCCCCTGCCACATTTTTGCATTGTGCAGATTCTAAAATTGCAGTCAGCCTCAGCCGATGCTGATCGGCGGCAACTCAGTCAGGGTCACAACCTGCTGTTTGCGCGGCGCCAGAATCTCCGCTTCGCCATCCACCACCAGTTCATCACGCTGGTTGAACACCCGAGTGGCAATGCGCACACGAAACTTTGGCAGCTTTTCGAGGATTTCCAGGCGCACGGTCAGGGTGTCGCCGATCTTGACCGGCTTTTGGAAGGTCATCTGCTGGCCGATGTAGATAGTGCCCGGCCCAGGCAGCTCGCAGGCCACGGCTGCACTGATCAACGCGCCGCTGAACATGCCGTGGGCAATACGCTCCTTGAACATGGTCGCCTTGGCGTATTCGGCATCCAGGTGCACGGGGTTGTGGTCGCCGGACATGGCGGCGAACAGCTGGATATCGCGCTCTTCTACCAACTTGCTGTAGCTGGCCGTCTGACCGACTTCGAGGGCTTCATACGGGGTGTTGGTTACCTGGGTCATCTAAAGCTGCATCCTGTGGCTAAGCGGTAATTAATTAACTGATTTTAAACGAAAAATTATTCGCAGCGGGCCGGCCTGCGCAGGGCCAGGGCCTGGTCGAGCCAGGTCAATACATCCGCTGTGACTTCAGCGCGGTTGGTTTCGTTGAACACTTCGTGCCGCGCCTGCGGGTAGAGATTCAACTGCACGTTCTGGCAGCCGGCTTCACGCAGGGCATGGGCCAGATCCTTGAGACGCTTGCCTTCGCTCACCGGATCACATTCGCCGCCTATCACCAGGATCGGCAGGCCCGGGTCGATCTGGGCGAGATTGGACGCTTTACTGATTTGCTGCAAGCCGCCGAGCAGGTCGATCCACAGCTGGTTGGTGCAACGGAAGCCGCACAGTGGGTCGTTGATGTACTTGTCGACTTCATCAGGGTCGCGGCTGAGCCAGTCGAATGCCGTGCGGGTGGGCTTGAACGCTTTGTTGAACGAGCCGAACGACAGGAACTCGATCAGCGCACTGCGGCCGCGCGCACCCTGGCGCAGGCGTTCGATACGAGCGATCAACCGCGCTGCGGTGTACAACGCCACCGGCTGGAAATTCGAACCGCTAAGAATCGCTCCATGCAGGCTGGCACTGTGGTGCAGCAGATAACCCTGGGCGATGTAGCTGCCCATGCTGTGGCCAAGCAAAATAATCGGCAGGCCAGGTTGTTGCTGGCCAATGTGCTGGTTGAGGCTGGCCAGGTCGCCCACCACCTTGTTCCAGCCATCCTTTTCGGCGTAGAGCCCCAAGGTACCCTCGTCAGCAGTACGGCCATGGCCGCGCTGGTCCAGCGCATACACGCCATAGCCTGCGCTGCACAGGGCTTCGGCCAGGCGAGCATAACGACCACTATGCTCGGCCATGCCATGGGCGAGCATCAGCACGGCCTTGGGCAGCCCGTCGGGTATCCATTGATTGACGTACAGGCGGCTGCGGTCGTTCGCGGTCAGCCAGAAGGTGCTGTGGTTCATGGCGACTCCATTTGCTCAGAATCATTGCAGTGTATCGCTCATTGGCAGAGGGACGCAGTATCTGCCTACACGTTAGCCGCAAGATTCATACAATCAATGACACGATTAAGCATATTTGCCTGTTTGGCCATAGCTGCTAACGTCCCCAAGGCTCCGCTTCTTATAAATGGATAGAGCGGCCGGACACATTCAGGTAAGAGGACAAGAATAATGCAACCTGATTTCTGGAATGACAAACGCGCGGCGGGCGTCCCCAATGCCATCGACCTCAGCACCTACAAGTCGGTGATCGAGGTCTTCGAGCGTTCCTGCAAGACTTTTGCCGACCGTCCGGCGTTCAGCAACATGGGCATTACCCTGACCTACGCTGAGCTTGAGCGCCAAAGTGCGGCGTTTGCCGGTTACCTGCAGCAGCACACCGACCTTAAGCCTGGCGAGCGTATCGCGGTGCAGATGCCCAACGTGCTGCATTACCCGGTGGCGGTATTCGGCGCTCTGCGCGCCGGGCTGATCGTGGTCAATACCAACCCGCTGTACACTCCGCGCGAAATGCGTCACCAGTTCAAGGACGCGGGCGTGCGGGCGCTGGTCTACCTCAACCTGTTCGGTTCGCGGGTACAGGAGGTTTGCACCGACACCGAGATCGACTACCTGATCGAAGCCAGGATGGGCGACTTCATGCCCGCCGCCAAGGGTTGGCTGGTCAATACCGTCGTCGACAAGGTGAAGAAGATGGTCCCGGCCTACCACCTGCCACGGGCGGTGTCGTTCAAGCGCGCCTTGCGCATGGGCGCGGGGCTTGGCGTGACGCGGCATCCGGTGAGCCTGGACGATATCGCCGTGCTGCAATACACCGGTGGCACCACTGGCCTTGCCAAGGGCGCGATGCTCACCCACGGCAACCTGGTGGCGAACATGCAGCAAGTGCGCGCATGCATGTCGCAACTGGGCGAGGACGGCCACCCGCTGGTCAAGGAAGGGCAGGAGGTGATGATTGCCCCGCTGCCGCTGTACCACATCTACGCATTCACCGCGAACTGCATGTGCATGATGGTGTCAGGCAACCACAATGTGCTGATTACCAACCCTCGAGACATTGGCGGTTTTATCAAGGAACTCAAGCAGTGGCGATTTTCTTGCCTCTTGGGGCTCAACACCCTGTTTGTGGCGCTGATGGATCACCCTGACTTCAAGAACCTGGATTTCTCCCACCTCAAGATCACCAATTCCGGCGGCACCGCCCTGGTCAAGGCCACGGCTGAACGCTGGAAGGCGTTGACCGGCTGCTCCATTGGTGAAGGCTACGGCCTCACGGAAACCTCACCGGTGGCCAGCACCAACCCCTACGGCGGCCTGGCACGCCTGGGCACCGTGGGCATTCCGGTGCCCGGTACGGCAATAAAAGTCATTGATGATGAGGGGCACGAACTGCCGCTGGGCGAACGCGGCGAGCTGTGCATCCAAGGGCCGCAGGTGATGAAGGGCTATTGGCAGCAACCGGTCGCCACCGCCGAGACCCTGGACGCCGAAGGCTGGCTCAAGACCGGCGACATTGCGGTGATCGATACCGATGGCTACGTCAGTATTGTGGATCGCAAGAAGGATTTGATCATCGTCTCGGGTTTCAACGTGTACCCCAACGAAATCGAAGACGTGGTGATGGCCCACCCGGCCGTAGCCAACTGCGCGGTGATCGGCGTGCCGGATGAGCGTACGGGTGAGGCGGTGAAATTGTTCGTGGTGGCACGGGCCCAGGGGGTGAGCCTTGAGGAGTTGAAGGCGTACTGCAAGACCAACTTCACGGGCTACAAGGTGCCCAAGCATATTGTGCTGAGGGAGTCGTTGCCGATGACGCCGGTGGGCAAGATTCTGCGGCGGGAGCTACGCGACATAGCCTGAATTGAAATAGGGTCAAAATGTGGGAGGGGGCTTGCCCCCGATTGCGCAGTGTCAGTCACCTGGTTAATTGACTGGCCCACCGCTATCGGGAGCTAGCCTCCTCCCACAATTGTTATTTGTCACCCGTGAGGCCCATTCCAGAGCGGATTTCAGCGATATAGAATCTTTGCTCTAAAAATGACCATTAGATGTTCTTGAGTCATGTTTATGACTGTAGGGCCCTCTTTTGGCTCTAGGCGGCCCTTGGCAAAGCTGCTACTCTCGGCGCGCTTTGTGACGTCTCGGCCTGCTTGAAAGCGCCAGATTCACCTTAAAAAGACATACACCAATAATAATCGCATCAAATGCGATGATGAATTCGCGTCGCTGAGGAGTGGGCTTCCATGAATGAAGACTTTTGGAAGGATAAGTACCCCGCCGGGATTGCTGCACAAATCAATCCAGACGAGTATCCGAATATTCAGGCGGTACTGAAGCAGTCCTGCCAGCGCTTCGCCAACAAACCGGCTTTCAGCAACCTGGGCAAGACAATCACCTACGGTGAACTGTACGAATTGTCCGGCGCCTTCGCCGCGTACCTGCAACAGCATACCGACTTGAAGCCCGGCGATCGAATCGCCGTGCAACTGCCCAACGTCCTGCAATACCCGGTCGCCGTGTTTGGTGCCATCCGTGCCGGCCTGATCGTGGTCAACACCAACCCGCTGTACACCGCGCGGGAAATGGAACATCAATTCAATGACTCCGGGGCCAAGGCTCTGGTCTGCCTGGCCAACATGGCGCACCTGGCTGAAAAGGTCGTGCCCAAGACCGCCGTCAAGCATGTAATCGTCACCGAAGTTGCCGACCTGCTGTCGCCGTTCAAGCGTCTGCTGATCAACAGCGTGATCAAGTACGTGAAGAAGATGGTCCCGGCCTATCACTTGCCCCAGGCGATCAAGTTCAACGACGTGCTGGCCAAGGGGCATGGCCAGGCGGTCAACGACGCCAGTCCGGCCAGCAGCGATGTGGCGGTGTTGCAATACACCGGCGGCACCACCGGCGTGGCCAAGGGCGCGATGCTGACCCATCGCAACCTCGTCGCCAACATGCTGCAGTGCAAGGCGCTGATGGGCTCGAACCTCAATGAAGGTTGCGAGATCCTGATCACGCCGCTGCCGCTGTATCACATCTATGCGTTCACCTTTCATTGCATGGCGATGATGCTGATCGGCAACCACAACATCCTGATCAGCAACCCGCGTGACCTGCCGGCGATGGTCAAGGAACTGTCGAAGTGGAAGTTCAGCGGTTTTGTCGGCCTCAACACGCTGTTTGTAGCGCTGTGCAACAACGAAGGCTTCCGCAAGCTGGATTTCTCAGCGCTGAAAGTCACCCTGTCGGGCGGCATGGCGTTGCAACTGGCAGCGGCAGAGCGCTGGAAGGCGGTGACCGGCTGCAGCATCTGCGAAGGCTACGGCATGACCGAAACCAGCCCGGTGGCCACGGTCAACCCGATCCAGAATATCCAGATCGGTACCATCGGCATTCCGGTGCCGTCCACGGTGTGCAAAGTCATCGCCGACGACGGTACCGAGCTGGCGCTGGGCGAAACCGGCGAGCTGTGCGTCAAGGGCCCGCAAGTGATGAAGGGCTACTGGCAGCGCGAAGACGCCACGGCCGAGATGCTCGACAGTGAAGGCTGGTTGAAGACTGGCGACATCGCGATCATCCAGCCCGATGGCTATATGCGCATTGTCGACCGCAAGAAAGACATGATCCTGGTCTCCGGCTTCAACGTCTACCCCAACGAGCTGGAGGACGTGCTGGCCGGTTTGCCGGGGGTACTGCAATGCGCAGCCATCGGCGTACCGGATGAGAAATCCGGGGAGCACATCAAGCTCTTCATCGTGGTCAAGCCAGGGGCCACCCTGACCAAGGACCAAGTCATGGAGCACATGCGCGCCAACGTCACCGGCTACAAGGTGCCCAAGGCCGTGGAGTTCCGCGATGCACTGCCGACCACCAACGTGGGCAAGATCCTGCGTCGCGAACTGCGTGATGAAGAGTTGAAAAAACTGGGCGTTAAAAAATAGCTCAGTCAAGCGTCCTGCCGCACTTGAACAATACCCCTCACTGAGGGGTATTTTTTTGCTTCTCTATAGGCGAAATACCCTGCTTGTTTCTCTGCGGACATCTGTGATATCGAATGGACAAGTGCGGGTTTTTAATACCCGGGTTTGCAAGATGAACCACTGATCGAGGAGTGATGATGGACTTAGGGATTCGAGGCAAATGGGCAGTCGTCTGTGCGGCCAGTAAAGGCTTGGGTTATAGCTGTGCGCAGGCGCTTGCGGACGAAGGTGTAAACATCGTGATCAACGCGCGAGGCGCGGTTGACTTGCAAGCCGCCACGCAACGCTTGAAGCAAAGAAATCCGGAGGTCGAAGTCATCTCGGTTATCGGAGATATTACGGATCCATCGATTCGCCAATCATTGGTCGATGCCGCGCCGCAAGTTGATATTTTGATTAATAATGCCGGGGGGCCCAAGCCGGGAAACTTTCGCGAATGGACAGGTGACGAGTGGCGTTCAGCAATTGACACAAATATGTTGGCGCCTATCGAGCTGATAAAGTTGGTGATCGACGCAATGGCAAGTCGAGGCTTCGGCCGCATCATTAATATAACGTCTGGTGCGGTCAAGTCGCCCCTGGATGCCTTGGGGCTTTCAACATCGGTACGGTGTGGGCTCACAGGCTTCGTTGCCGGCCTGGCACGCCAAAAGGACTTCGCTGCAAAAAACACCACGATCAATAATATTTTACCTGGAGCGTTCAAGACGCAACGCCTGGAGCACACGCTTCAAGCGACAGCAGAGCGTTCAGGAAAAACCTTCGACGCGGTGGCTGGAAGTCGTCTAGCGAGCATTCCCATGGGGCGCTTTGGTGACCCCGCTGAGTTCGCTGCATTGTGCGCATTTTTATGCAGTCATCAGGCTGCCTATATGACGGGGCAGAACCTCCTTATTGATGGTGGAGCATACCCTGGTATCTTCTAATGAACAGCAATATGTGTCGTTGTGCCATCTGCCTTATTCAAGATTTCCAATTTTAAACCGCCTGCAATGGCGGTTTTTTTATGAGTTTTGTCTTTTTTTTGTGGTTCGTAATGCCCTGAAAATAAAGAATAAAATAAAACACGTCATAGATTGGATCCAATCTTATTCCTTTTTGTTATTTGAAACGTTCCAATCCCTAGGTTAGGTTTTTAAGCGGTTGTAACAAGATGTTTCAGCCTAGCCGGTGAGTGTTATGCCCACTCGCCGATCACGTTGGATCTACTGTCTTAGGGAGCAACGCATGTCGACCCAAAAACGCTTGAAAGTCTTTCCTACTGCATCGATCGGCAACATCGCTACCATCCCCTCCTCAAAACCTGAAACGCAGCGGGCAATTATTGCCGCGAGCTTGGCATCAGGAACTTCCTATATTTACAACGACCTTCGTTGTCTCGAAACCGAAACAATGAAAAAGGCCTGTCGTAGTATCGGCGCAGTGATTGAAGAGCAACCAGGGCGGTTAGTGGTGACGGGCACCGGCGGCTTGATCAAGCCCGAAAAGAAAGTGATCGACGCGCTGGGTTCCGGGTTGGTATTTCGAGTGTTTGCCGCGCTGACCTGCTTTACAACGACCCCGGCCGTTATTACCGGGGATGATGTACTGCGCGGACGTGTCATGGAGCCCTTGTTTGTAGCGCTGGAAGGGCTGGGCGCACACATTTCATGCATCAACCACAGTGGCAAGGCGCCTATCGTCAATTGGGGTGGCTATCAGGGTGGGGAATGCACGATTGAGGGCAACATCAGTTCGCAATTCATCACCGCTATTCTTTTCTGCGCGCCTCTGGCCAAACAACCTACGGTGGTCAATATCCGTGGTGAAATTCTGTCGCTGTCGTATATCAAGCAAACCCTGGAAACACTCGGTACAGCGGGGATTGCCTTTGAGGTGAACGCGGACTATTCGCGGATCAAGGTATACCCAGGTCAGTACCAGAGTGCAAACTACACGATAGTCGGTGATTACACTTCCTCGTCCTACTTGATTGCGGCTGGAATAATATTCCCCGGTACGTTGACCCTGAAAAACATGAACAGCAAGAGTTTGCAGGGGGAGCGTGCAATTCTTAAGGTGGCCGAGGCGCTGGGGGTAAAGGTCGAATTTAATGACGCTACCAATGAAGTGCGCATTATTAATAACTTGGCCGAATTGAAAGGCGAATATCATTTTGATGCGAGTGATTATCCTAATATTGTGCCAACGCTGGCGGCGATAGGTGCTTATGTGCAAGGCGAGTTCAAGGTCACTGGCGGCTCCATTACCCGCTTGCACAAGTCGCCACGCATCGAAGCGATGGTGACTGAGCTGGTAAAAATGGGCGTGGCCATAGAGCCGTTATTTAAAAACGGCGTTTACGACGGCTTCGTTATTCGTGGAGAACCGAGTTACGCCGGTGACGCAGTGTTGTCGGCCTGGGGTGACCATCGAATCTTCATGTCGCTGTTTGTCGCCTCCCTGCGGTGCCAACAGATCAACGAGTTGGATGGCTATCAGGATGTTCACTGTTCCTTTCCGGACTTCTTCCAGGAGTTTGAACGCCTGGGCGTGTCATTTGAAGAGTCTTCGACAGCAGCCAAACATGTTGAGGTCTGATTGATCATCCATGAAATAAAGTGAGGGTGACCGGGTTACCCTCTTTATAACGGACTATAAAACATGAATTATCGAGAAAAGCTTCAACAAGAAGGGTATGTCGTTATTCCGAAAGTTCTTTCCAGCGATCAAGTGGCCACATTGCGTGAGACTTATACTCGCAGTTTGGCGCAGACTCAGCAAAGCACGCTGCTGCCAACGGCCTTTCTACAATTCAGTGACATGATCAACGCGCTGTTCGAGCCCCGAGCCGTCGACGCTATCAAGGAGATATTCCAGTCGGATTTCTCTTTGTTGCCCAATTTTACGGTGCGTGAAAGTGTTTATATACCTTGGCATAACGATGCTTATTTTCTGCCTGAAGAAGTAATTGAGCCCAGTGCATCTCCTGAGTTTTTGCAGTGTGCCTATTATCTTCAAGATAATGACTCAGTCGCGGGCGGCGGTATTACGTTATTACCCGGTTCGCATAAACTCAGCAAGGATGAAGTCAAACTCAGGCTTGCCGACCCTGCGACCTTTGAGCGCACCGTCATGAGTAAGGCTGGCGACTTGGTCATTTGGGATAATCGAGTTACTCACCGCAGCAGCGCACCCGATGAAACACCCGTGGCGACGAAGTTGGCCATTCAATGGACTGTCTCCGCGTCGACCAAGCATAACGCTTCCTATATTACCTACTTGCGCGCACGGGCAGAACGCAGTCTGCATGTGTCCGACTATTTGCCGAATAGCCCTAAGCCGTATTTTGCCGATATGCCCAATGTGCGATACCCATCCTCTTTTTCTCAGGATGCCGTATTGAAGATGAAGCGCGAAAGCATCGCTTTTATTGAAATCTGAACAGGGGATTGCAATGGACTTGCAAAGTACTGGCGAAACCGGTGCACATTACATTCTTCGCCAACTTCAGTCTTTTGGCGTCACGCACTTCTTCATGGTGCCCGGCAAACTGATCAATGCTTTTATGCGTTGTTATCCCAATGATGGTTCCGGAACGCTGGAGATTGAGCCGGTCGTCACTGCCTGCGAAACAGGTGCGTCTTATATGGCGGAAGGTTATGCCCGGGCCAGTGAAAAAATCGGGGTGTGCCTGGTCATCGGCGGCCCGGGAGTCACCAATGCGTTAACTGGGATAGTGTCTGCCTATACCGATCACCAACCGGTCTTGCTGCTGTCAGGCCAGATTGCTTCCTCCCTGGAAATGCAGAACGTGCTCCAGGACGGCAGCCAAACGGGCGTCAATCTGTGCGATGTGTTCAAACCCATCACCCGCAGTGCCCTTGAAGTCAAGGCCGGGCAACCCTTGCCGGCCTTTCTGCGCGAATCGGTCCGGCTATTGAGGGGCGTGGAAAAAGGCCCGACTTACCTGGCTGTCAGCAAAGAAGCGCTGTATGAAAAGTCCATGACTCGCGTTGATATCGCTCCAAGCGTACTGGAGTCGTGGAGCAATCAAGCGCTTGCCGTCGAAAAGATCAAAAGTGCTGCGATCAAGGCAGTCTTCAAGCGCTCGACCAATCTCGTCATTCTCGCGGGGCTGCGTTGCAAGAACGCCAAGGTGGCAGCCGCGCTCGTGGCGTTTTCCGATCGTTTTTCGATCCCGGTCGCCACCACCTTGAGCGCCAAAGGCCTGTTTCCGGAAGACCACCCCAATGCACTCGGGGTTTACGGTTATTCAGGAAATAAACGCGCCATTGAAGCCTTCAAGAACGGTGTGGATGGCGTAATTTTACTGGGGCTCGACACCACTCAATGGAGCACCATGCTGTGGTCCCATGAGTTAAGGCCGGCATGTGGTGCTATCCAGGTGGACGAGAGCCCGGATTACCTGGGGCGTTTTCTCGATATCGATCACGGCGTGGTGGCGACGGGGGATGGGTTCTTGCGCCTGGTTTGCGAGGTTCATGCAGAGGAGCTGGCCGCCACACAGGAAAGTCGTTCCAAGTGGTCGAATGATCTTCAGCGGGTGCCTTTGCATTATCCGGTCGATGCCAAGGCCACAGGCAATATCGCAGACCATCCCGCGGCCTATATCCCCGTGCTGCAGTCGTATTTCCCCAGTGATGGCGTGGTGTGTGTCGACTCGGGATCGCATCGCTCGTTCTTCGGTCACTATTGGACCGCCCGCGGCCCCAGCGCTTATTTATCGGCAACCACCCTGGGCCCGATGGGCTGGAGTATCCCTGCGGGCATAGGTGCAAGTTTCGCCCGTGCCCATGGCAAGACCATGGTGGTTACCGGTGACGGCTGCATGTTGATGCAAGGGCTTGAGCTGTCCACCGCCGCCAAACATGGGTTGAATATCGTCTTTGTCGTGTTCAACAACAGGTCGTATTCGGCAAGTTACTTCAATAACAAAGATAACTTGCCTGCGCTGACGCAAATCCCTGACTACAACTGGTGCCTGTTTGCCGAGAGCCTGGGCGTGAGCGCGACATGCGTCAGTACCCCAGAGGCATTGCACGATTGTATTGAAAGCATCATGAGCGCGGCTCGGCCTCATCTCATTGAAATCAAGTGCGACGGGCGACATGCCACGCCCAACAGCGAATACAGCTCACGCCTGAAAGATCACCCCTTACTGTGAGGAGCCTGTTGTGAATTCAAAAATGGTCATCACCAACTCCTGCCTGATCCTGGTATTGGGATTGTTTTCAATCGACCTGTACAACCCGGCCTTGCCCGAAATCGCACGGGTATTTTCGGTGACGGACGCACAGTCCCAAAGCCTGGTGGTTTTCTATCTTGCGGGCTTTGCACTGTCGCAACTGGTGTATGGGCCGATCTCCGATAGAAAAGGGCGGGTGCCGGTGATTATGGTGTCCCTGGCCCTTGGCGCCTTGGGCAATTACTTGACGTCGACGGCAGACAGTATCCAGGCGCTCTATCTATTTCGTTTGTTGACCGGCATCGGTGCTGGCGGTTGCCCCGTAATAAGCCGGGCAATCTTGAGCGATACGTTCAAGGATAAAACCGAACTGTCCAAGTCACTGACGGTTTTTTCCATGGCGTCCCAGGTTTCGCCAGCGATTGCGCCCGTGCTGGGTGGCTTTATTACTGCAGCGCTACCCTGGCAATACAACTTCTACGCCCTCACCTTGATCACGCTGCTTGGCGCGGTATTTATCAAAGCTACATTGGTTGAAACGGCTCCACTCCACGGTGTGCCTGCCAAGCGGCTCGAGGGCTTCAAGGTGCTGCTACGGGACTTCAACTTCATGGTCTACAGCCTGGTTTCCGCGGTGCTGTTTGCGATCACCATCGGCTATTTCACCGCGAGTCCGTTTATTTATCAGCTGCAGTTCCATCTGGAGAGCCAGGAGAACGGCCTGCTATTCGTTGGCTACTCTGCGGGTATTGTCCTGGGGTCTTACCTGACCAAGCGTTTCTTGAATCGCTACTCGCCTGAGCGGATCCTGATGGCGTCCCTGGTTGCGCTGACGGGGTTGGCAGCGCTTGCGCCGCTGGTGCTCCAGGCATTCAACCTGGTCACGGCGCCGGCGATAGTGGTGTACGGCTTTTTGGTCGCCCTTGGCTGTGGGTTGTCCTCACCGCTGCTGTTGGGGATCAGTTTGCATGGCCAGGCCAAACACGCCGGCACCGGGAGTGCACTGCAGGGGGCTATCAAGATGGCCGGTGCTGCATTGGCGCTGTACTTTTTCTCTGAGGGGCACACCAGCACGGCGATGGGACTGATGCTGGGAATTTTGGTCATGGCGTTGTTTTGCCTGTTCGCCATCGCCCTGGCCCAGCGTATTGCCAGCCGGTCCGTGGCAACCGCCTGAAAAGGAGCGAAGGTGCGAGGGCGTAACGCTCTCGCCCACGGCCCTTTACCTGCCAGGTTACAGCGCGAACTGCGCGAAGTTCACGCCCGCACCCGCCGGGCGCACATCCTTGAGGAACGAATCTTTGTCGGCGCTCAGCTCCAGGGTAATCTCCGGCTTGCGCTTGCCGGCATTACGTACCACCAGGCCTTCGAGTTTTTCGCGCAGGAACACGGTCGGCACCTTGAGGTGCAGCAACTGGTCGGTCTCGGCGTTGTGCATCAACAGGTGGATCCACTCGTACTGGCCCACGGCAATCCGCGCCACTGGCAGGTCGAACCACCAGATGTTGCGTTTGCGGTCCAGGTCGGTGAAGTGGCAGTTGTTGACGCCGAGTACGGCACCGCCCAGTTCCTGGTTTCTACGTGCAATGGCCTGCGCTTTATTGAGTTTCATAACCTTCCTACGGGATCTGTTATTCAGCCGTGTAGCCTGAATGTGCCGGGCATTCTCGTGGGTTGGGGGCAAAACATAAAGCCAAACCTGCGGCCTGCGATGAAATGCCTGCCGAAAATAATTGAAACTCTGCCACATGGCCCCGGGTCAACCTCTACGTAATGACCGAAACCCTCGATTGTTCCAGGAGAAATACCATGAGCAGTGCATCGGATAAGGCAAAAGGTTTGGCTAACGAAGCAGTCGGCAACGTCAAGCAAGGTGTCGGCAAAGTCACCGGCAACGACAAGTTGCGCGCTGAAGGCGTGGTTCAAGAGAAGAAAGGCGAAGTGCAGAAAGCGGTCGGCGATACCAAGGACGCGGTAAAGAAAGCCACCAAATAATCCTGTTTCGCCGGCTGGTTTCTCGCAGCCCTGCGGCCATCCACGGATGGCCGTTTTTATGTGAGCGGTTGCAACTAAACTTTGGAAATTGTTTCAAAGTCGCCAAATGGGCTACTTTGATGTAGAAAACGGCCCTTGAGTCGCCCACGAACTCAACCTCTTTGCGGCGAAAGGAGACGCTATGATTTTTCCGGTACTCGAAGGTCTCAAGCTGCACAAGGTGCTGGTACGCACCGTCAAGGAATTCGTCGATGACGAGATGCCTACCTACGCCTCGGCACTGGCTTACCAGATGCTGTTCTCACTGTTTCCCTTCCTGCTGTTCCTCATTGCCCTGATCGGTTTCCTGCACCTGCCGGACTTCTTTACCTGGCTGCGACTGCAATCGGAACTGGTGTTGCCTCCCCAGGCGCTGGAGCAGGTCAACCCGGTGATCGACCAGTTGCAGCAGTCCAAGGGCGGCCTGCTCTCGGTGGGTATTGTCATCGCGCTGTGGACCGCCTCTGCGGGCGTACGCCTGATGATGAGTGCGATGAACGCGGCCTACGACGTGGTCGAGGGGCGGCCGATCTGGAAGCGCTTCCCCCTGTCGATTTTCTACACCGTGGGTATCGCCGGCATGTTGCTGGCCGCCGCGGCGTTGATGGTGCTTGGCCCGCAGGTCATGGAATGGCTCGCCGGGCAGATCGGCATGCAGGAATTCGTGGTCACCTTGTGGACTATTCTGCGCTGGCCGTTGATCGTGATCCTGCTGATGTTCGCCGTGGCGCTTATGTACTACGTGATGCCTGACGTGGAGCAGAAGTTTCGCTTTATCACTCCAGGCTCGGTATTGGCCGTGGTGGTGTGGATCGTGGCTTCCCTTGGCTTTGGCTATTACGTCAAGACATTCGCCGACTACAACGCCATGTATGGCAGTATCGGCGCGATTATCGTCCTGCTCCTGTACTTCTATATTTCCGCCGCCGTGTTGCTGCTGGGCGCGGAGATGAATGCCGTGATCGAACACATGTCCGCCGAAGGCAAGGAGCCCGGTGAAAAGGAATTCGACGAACCCAGTGACACCAGTGAAAAACAGCACGTCTCGGGCCTAGGCCGGGACCACTCCAAGCCCACCCCTGATGAAGTGCCAGAGCGATGATCCGTGAAATCCTGAAAATGGGCGACGAGCGCCTGCTGCGTATCGCCTCGCCGGTGCCGCCGGAAATGTTCGACAGCCCGGAGCTGTGGCAACTGATCGACGACATGTTCCAGACCATGGAACATGTAGGTGGAGTTGGCCTGGCCGCGCCGCAGATTGGCGTTGACCTGCAGCTGGTGATCTTTGGTTTCGAAGCCAGCGAGCGCTACCCGGACGCGCCGCCGGTGGCGCAGACCATCCTGATCAACCCGCTGATTACCCCGTTGAGCCCGGTGCTGGAAGAGGGCTACGAAGGTTGCCTGTCTGTGCCGGGTTTACGTGGAGCGGTGGACCGTTACCAGCAAATTCGCTACGAAGGTTTCGATCCCAAAGGCGAACCGATTGTACGATTTGCCGATGGCTTCCACGCGCGAGTGGTACAGCATGAGTGCGATCATTTGATTGGCCGGTTATACCCATCGCGGATCACCGATTTCAGCAAATTCGGGTTTATCGAAGTCATGTTCCCGGAAATGGCCCCAACAGCTGACGAATAAACACCAGGCTACCTGAGATCCCAATGTGGGAGGGGGCTTGCTCCCGATAGCGGTGGACCGGTCGATATTTCAGCGACGGACACTCCGCCATCGGGAGCAAGCCCCCTCCCACATTTTTGTCCTGCATCATTCAGGTGATTGAGAACCCCATCGCAATCATCGGCTTGTTGCGTTTGTAGCGCACCAGGCGCTCACTGAGAGACTGTGGCAGGACGGTGTCCTGTGAAAAACCCATACGCTGATACAGCCCCTCCAGATCCGGATGGCACAGCAGCCACACCGTACCCTCCACTCCGGCTACCGCCTGCTCAATCAAGCGTGCCGCCAACCCCTGGCCGCGATAGGCCGGATCGACAAACACCCCCGTCAGCCACTGCCCACCCACCACCGGGCTCAAGCACAAACCGGCCACGATCTCGCCGTCGCGAGCTACCCACAAGCGTCCACCCTTGAGGGCCTTCATCGAGGAATTGTGGCTGCGGTAAAACTTGTTCAACAGTGGCCACAGGGGCTCTGCCAGCGGTTCGATGTGCAATTCGGGCATGGTCTTCTGGCCAGCATTATCAAGGGCCGGGGATTATAAGCGCCTTCTGCCGGGCAATAGGTGGTATACCCAGTGCTACATCCCCTTTCAGTTGAGCATGCATCATGGCCAAAGGTATGGATTCAAAGAAAGCCGCGAAGAAAAAACCGGCAAAGACCGCCGATGAAAAACGCGCGGACAAGAAAGCCAAGAAGTCCGAGACCGGCCTGTTCGGTCACTGAGTTACAAGCTTAGTACCAAAGGATCTGCAAGATTTGCGCGCTTCGCGGCACAGAGTGGGAAACACCTGCTCTGAGCTGCCGATGGCCAACTACCTTGACCTGACCCACCGCCGGGAAATCCAGGCCCTGGCTGCAAGTTTTACCGCGAAGACCGAATGGCCCACCTGGCTGTTGGTGCTCGGCGTGTATATCGGCTGGTTCGGTGTGTTGCTTGCCAGCCACTGGCTGGGCCTATGGTGCAGCACTCTGTTGCTGATCCCGTTGGTGACCCTTTGGCTGTCGCTGCAACACGAGTTGCTGCACGGCCATCCCACCCGTTTCCCGTTGGTGAACAAACTGCTCGGCTACGCGCCGTTTGCCGTGTGGTACCCCTACACCCTGTACCGCGACAGCCACCTGTTGCATCACCACGACGAAGACCTGACCCTGCCCGGCATCGACCCCGAAAGCCGCTACCTTAACCAACAGCAGTGGGACGCCAGCTCGCGCTTGCAACGCAGCGTGCATTGGTTGACCAAGACGGTAGTCGGTCGCTTGCTGCTGGCGGCACCCTTGGCCATCAGCCGGTTGGTGCACGATCAATGGCAACGCCTGCCAGAGGTTTGGCCGATGTGGTTGGCCCACGGCGTCGTGACCCTGTTGATGCTGGGGTTTATCACCCATTACAGCGTTCTGCCGGTGTGGCATTACCTGCTGCTGGTCAGCGTACCGGCCATGTCCTTGGCGTCGATCCGTTCCTACTATGAACACCGCCCGCATCCCCGGCCGGAACAACGCACGGTGCTCAACGAAGCGTCCTGGCCCTGGCGTTGGTTGTTCCTCAACAACAATCTGCACCTGGTGCACCACGACCTGCCCAAACTTCCCTGGTACCTGCTACCCACGGTATATCGCGCCCGTCGCGAGCAATGGCTGGCGCGTAGCGGTGGGTTCCTGGTGCAAGGCTACGGCCAGTTGATCAGTCGCCACGGCCTCAAGGCCATCGACAGCCCTCGGCACCCCTTTGCCTGAGATATGCCCATGAGTAAGCACTACGCCGAGTTGCGCATGTATGTCGCGCCGGAGCCCATCGAGCGGGCCAATCAACAGTGGCTTGCGCGCATCCTTGAACGCCTGGGCCTGCGTCGTCTCAACGCCGACCACCTCGACTTGCCAAGCCTGTGGCTGGCGCCTGAATTGCTGGTCGCCCAAACCTGCGGCTACCCGCTGATGACCCAACTGCGCGGCCAGGTACGCGTTATCGGTCGCCCCCGCTACGAGCTACCCCATAGCAGCAATGGCGAACACTGCAGCCTGTTGCTGAGCCGCGCTGACAACCCACGTACTATGCTGGCGCAGTTTTACAACAGCCGCGGGGTGATCAACGGCCACGACTCCAACAGTGGCATGAACCTACTGCGCCACTGCCTGGCACCGTTGCAGCGCGATGGGCGTTTCTTCGCCAGCATCGCCATCAGCGGCGCCCACCGTGAGAGCCTGCGCTGGCTGCGCGAAGACCGCGCTGACCTCGCCGCCATCGACAGCATTACCTATGACTACCTGGCGCGTTTCGCGCCCGAAGAGGTCGCGGGTTTGCGCATCGTTACCCGCAGCGCGTCGAGCCCGACCTTGCCCTATATCGGCCCGCTGGGCTTGAGCGATGCGCAGCAGGAGCAGGTTCGCGAAGCCATGAACCTGGCGTTGCAAGACCTGCCGCAGGTGGTGCAAACCCTCGGTGTGCAAGCCGTGCTCCCCGCCAGCGAGGACGACTATCAGGTGTTGTTGGATTACCAACGGCAAGCCGCAAGCCTTGGTTACACGAATATTCAATAAAGCTATATTAAAATGCATTTTTAATATTATTAAAGAATAAGCGGCTTTGCTAGGATTGCTCCACCGGAACACCGGACATAACGCGCAACCTACTCGACAGGAGCCACTATGTCCGGCGCCGACACCTCTCACCGCGACTACGTGGGCGCACTGTTCCGCAGCCATTACGCCTGGCTGTGCAGCCGCCTGTATCGTCAACTCGATTCCCGTGCACACGCCGAAGACATCGCCGCCGACACCTTTGTCCAGCTCCTGAGCGCACTCGACGTCGCCCCGATCCGCCAGCCTCGCGCCTTGCTCACTACCATTGCCCAGCGCCTGATGTATCAGCTATGGCGGCGACGTGACCTGGAGCGCGCCTATCTCGATGTCCTGGATAACGATGAAGCCTTCAGCGTTCCGTCCCCCGAAAACCTGGCCCAGACGTGCGAGGCGCTGAAAGTCGTCGACCAGTGGCTCGACGGCCTGCCGGCCAAGGTCAGGGCGACGTTCCTGTTGTCCCGACTCAATGGCCTGACGTATCCCGCGATCGCCGCCGAATTGGGAATTTCCCCGCGCTCGGTCAGTGATTACATGGCCCGCGCGCTTAACGGTCGCCTGCGGTTGCGCCTGGAATGAACACCACGCCTGACTCACTGCACACGGCTAACTCGCCCACGATCACGACCATGAGGCAACCATGAAAAAACTGAAAAACCTGCTAGGTGGTTCACTGCTGGCGCTCACCGTCCTGGCCCAGCCTGCGCTCGCCGCCGAACCTCCCACCCTGCGAATCGGCTACCAGAAAAGTTCGGTAAGCATGGTGCTCGCCCGCGAGCACAAGCTCTTCGAAGCCGCGCTGCCCGGCACCCAGGTGCAATGGACCGAATTCCTCGGTGGCCCGCCGTTGATCGAGGCGCTCAATGCGGGCAGCCTGGATATCGGCAATATCGGCGACATCCCGCCGATCTTTGCCCAGGCGGCTGGCATCGACTTGCAGTACTTTGCCGTCGAGCCCAACGACGGCAAGACCGAAGCCGTGCTGGTCCCCAAGGCCAGCACGGTGCAGAACGTCGCCGAGCTCAAGGGCAAGCGCGTGGCGTTGCTCAAGGGGTCCAGCGCACACAACCTGTTCCTCAAGAGCCTGCTGCGCGCCGGCTTGCAATGGAAGGACGTTAACGTGGTGTACCTGTCACCTTCCGACGGCCGTGCCGCCTTCGAACAAGGCAAGGTCGATGCCTGGGTGGTTTGGGACCCGTACTACTCGGCCGCGGTGGTCGACGGCTCCGCTCGCGTGCTGGGTGATGGTCAGGGTCTTAACCCGGCTGGGAGTTTCTTTGTGGTCAACGGTCCGTTCGCCCAGCAACATCCCCAAGCCATTGCCACCATTATCCAGACCCTCGGCAAGGCGCAGCGACTATCACTCGACCAACCCGATGAAAGCATTGCATTGATGGCCGGCACCCTTGGCCTGCCACCGGCGGTGGTCAAAAGCTACTTCGAGCATCGCTCGCCCGCGCCGATCCGTCCTTTGCAGGCGATCGACGTCGCCAATCAGCAGCGCACGGCGGACCTGTTTTTTGCCAACGGCCTGATCCCGAAAAAGGTCGATGTGCAGCAAGTCGTCTTAAAGCCCCAATAGCGCCTACAGGTCGGCATCAGGTCATGGATCCCCTGGGCGACTAGATCGCAGCCAGGGTCTCTTTCACGGTCTGCGCCTGTGGGTCAGCCGTCTTTGCTGCAACCTGCTGCTGTTGCTGTTGCTGGAGCCGCTCGGACACTGCCTTGGCAAAGGCATTTTGCTCTTCCACCGGCAGGGTGTTCAGTTGCTCCAGTGTCAGGCCGCGTTCTTTGAGCAACTGATCGCGAATGCGCTCGGCCGGGGTCTTGGTCATGTAATCGGTGAACTCACTGCGTGCTGAACCGGCGACACTGGTGGCCGGCACATCGCTGTTCGGCGCAGTGGCTTGCAGCTGCACACGGGTCTTGGCAAACGCTTCGTCAATGCGATCGCTGGCCTTGTCCAGTTCCTTCTGCGCAACTGGCACTGTGATGTTCTGCTGCGCAGTCTGAAGGGCACCACTGTACAACGCGCTGGCGGCGGCGTTGGCGGGGTCCATGTCGGGTCGCTTGATCTGTTGGACGGTCGACATGGCTTGGGTGTTGTTGTTAACCAGCATGATCGGTCACCTGTGCAAATGGTCGGTGCCACAGCTGGAGCAAATAGCGTGCCGTGTGTGCAAATCCCAATGTTTACTGAGAATGGCTTGGCTGCCGCGGCAAGCATGCTGCCGCTGGCGGCCAAGCATTGCCGTCAGTGGGCGATATTTTCCAGCGCCAGGTTACGCGTACGCGGCCCGAACCAGCTGATGGTGATCATCACGATCAGCATGCTGCTGGCGATAAACGCCAACACCCCTGGCGTGCCCAGGTGTTCGAGAATAAAGCCGATCAACAGGCTGCTGAACACCGTAGATAGGCGGCTGAACGAATAGCAGAACCCCACGGCCCGTGCGCGGATATTGGTGGGGAACAATTCGCTCTGGTACGAGTGATAACTGAAGCTCAGCCAGGCATTGCAGAAGGTGATCATCACCCCGCAGGACACCAGCCCCAATGCGCTGGTTTGCAGGGCGAACAGGCTGCCGAAGATCATCGCGCCCATGGCGGAACCGACGATCTGCCATTTGTTTTCAAAGCGGTTGGCCACCTTCACAAACAGCAACGGCCCCAGCGGGTAGGCGAGGGTGATGATAAAGGCGTACATCAAGCTGTGGGTCACGCTGACACCCTGGCCCGACAGCAGCGCCGGCAACCAATTGCCGAAGCCGAAAAAACCGATGGCCTGGAACACATGGAACACGATGAGCATCAAGGCGCGGCGCCGGTACGGTGGTTGCCAGATATCGGCAAAACGCCCGCGGCCTTGAACGCTGACGGCTTCGGGCTCCGGCTCATCCAAGGGCTTGCCGTGATCTTTCAGGCAGCGTGTTTCCAGGTTGTCCATGATCGCACCGGCTTCTTCGAAACGGCCCTTCTGTGCCAGCCAACGCGGCGATTCCGGCAAGCGCTTGCGCAATTGCCAGATAAACAGCGCAAATACCGCACTGCTCAGCACCACCCAGCGCCAGCCGGAGACGCCGAATGGCGCCTGGGGCACCAGCCACCACGACATCAAGGCCACGGCGGGCACCGACAGAAACTGAATGAAAAACGCAAAGGCAAACGCCGAACTGCGCATGCGCTTGGGCACCAGTTCCGAGAGGTAGGCATCAATAGTCACCAGTTCGATGCCCAGGCCGATGCCCACCAGAAAGCGCATGCAGATGATGCCCAGGGCGGAGGTTTGAATACCCATCAGCACCGTGGCGACGGTGTACCAGATCAATGCAAAGGTGAAGATCGCCCGGCGCCCGAAGCGGTCGGCGATGGGGCTGAGCAGGCTGGCACCGAGGAACAGGCCGAGGAAGGTCGCCGAGGCGAACGCGGCCTGGTCCGAGAAGCCAAACACGCCCTGGCTGCCGGTATGGAAAATGCCGTCGCTGATCAGGCCGGGGCTGATATAGGCGGTCTGGAACAGGTCATACAGCTCGAAAAAACCCCCGATAGACAGCAGCGCCACCAGGCGCCAGATGGTGGCCACGGCGGGCAGGCGGTCGATGCGTGCGCTGATATGGGCGGCGCGGAGCGGGTCGAGGCCGTCTTTGGTGGCGTGTGCAGGCATGGTGAAAACTCAGTAAGTGACGGGAATTTCGAATACCTGGAACGCGTCGTCCAACGGTTGGTAGCCCAGCACACGCGTGGTTTCGCTCAAATCCAGACGCTTGAAGCGGTTGTTGGAAATGCCGTGGGCAATCAGGTGCTTCACGCCGACGGTTTCCACCGAGCGTTGCAACAGCTGCACGGCATCCCGCGGGCTGAGCCACGCGCTGAGGTCGCGGGCGTTGTTCAGGTCGTGGGTTTCGGGGAATTCAAAAGCGCCGATGCGCAGGGCGATGGTCGACAGCGGCGTCTTGGCCGCGTAGTAGCCACACAACGCCTCGCCATAGCATTTGCTCACGCCATACAGGTTGGCGGGCATCACCTGCATGCCGGGGGTGATCTGCCGGTCGACCGGATAGCCTTCGATGGTTTGTGCGCTGCTGGCGAACACCAGGCGCTGCACGCCGGCAGCCACGGCGGCTTCGAAGAGGTAGGTGGTGGCGAGGATGTTGTTGGGCAGCAATTCGTCGAACGAGGCACTGGCGTGGGGGATGCCCGACAGATGCACGATCACGTCGATGCCTTCGAGCAGGGTCGCCAGGCTGGATTTATCGCTGAGGTCGGCGTGTACGAAGCGGTGTCCACCCAGGTCGAAATCCGGCGCGATGCGGTCGGTGAGGGTGAAGCGGTAGCGGTCTTGCGAGGCTTGGAAAAATGTCTTGCCGATTCTGCCGCAGGCGCCGGTGAGTAGTACGTTGAGTCCGTTCACGTGGGGTCCCTGTGCTTAGTTGTGGCCGTCGAGGGCGAAGGTCTTGAAACCGGCGTGCTGGCTGAGCCGCTGATAGTAGGCGGCAATGGCTGGGTAGGGCGGACGCTGCATGGGGGTTGCCTGCCAGCGGTGTACCGAGAGGCCGATCAAAATGTCGGCGAGGGAGAATTCCTCGCCGGCCACATAGGCTCCGGTCTTGGCCAGCTGCTGTTCGAGAATCCCCATCTTGTCGTTCCATACCTGCACCGCGGCGGCGATCTGCGCAGCGTCGAGGCCGTCCGGGTTATTGCGTACCAGGGCGGTAAAGGCATCGCTCCAGGCGCGGTTGAGTTCCGTGGCTTGCCAGTCAATCCACTGCTCGACACGGGCCCGTGGCGCCGGTTCGACAGGCAGCAGGTCGTGGCGTTGGTAAAGGCCGACGAGGTAGCGGCAGATGGTGTTGGACTCCCACAGCACGCCGTGGTCGTCGATCAGCACAGGTATTTGCGCGTTGGGGTTCAGGGCGAGGAATTCGGTGGACTGCGTGGGCTTGAAGCCGATGCCCCAGTCCTCGCGCACATAGTCGATGCCCAGTTCCTGGCAGGTCCACAACACTTTGCGCACGTTGATGGAGGAAGTGCGGCCCAAGATTTTCAGTGAATGTCCCATGGTTCTTCCCTGGCGATGGAAAGTGGTCAATCTAGCAGGGCGCAAGCGGGCATGGTTAAAAAATGTGGGAGGGGGCTTGCTCCCGATAGCGGTGGGTCAGTCAACTTACAGATAGCTGACCCACTGCAATCGGGAGCAAGCCCCCTCCCACATTTGGACCGAGTAAGGTCTCAGCAGCGTGGTGTGTGCTGGTCCATGGCCTTGCCGAGCAGCGAGTTAAACGAGGGTGGCAGCTGTACGCAGGTTAGTAGACCGGTGGACACTCAAAGCCGGCGCACCCGAAAGTGTCCTACGCACAGCCGCCATTAACACAGGCAGACTTCTGATCGTTCCCACGCAGAGCGTGGGAACGAGCGGGTCAGGTGCTCTCCCGCACCTGCAACTCAAACCCCATATCCACCACCGGCTTGGCGATCTTGTTGCCCGCCATGATGGTCAACAAATGCTCCGCCGCCCTGCGGCCAATGGCTTCTCGTGGCGTGCTGATGCTGCTCAGGCGCGGCACCATGAATGACGATGCAGGCAAGTCGTTGAAGCCCAGCACTGCCACGCGTTCAGGCACCTTGATGCCATGGCGCAGGGCTTCGAGCAGGGCGCCCTGGGCCAGGTCGTCGTTACCGAAGAAGATCGCATCCACATCCGGATGCGCTGCCAGCAATTGCAGGAACAGTTCGCCGCCCAGGCCCACTGAGGAGGGGCGGGGTGTCAAAAGCTCCAGCGCCGGGTCGTACATGCCCGCCTGCTGCAAGGCGCGGCGGAAACCTTCACCGCGCAACAACGTGCGCTGATCCAACTGCGCGCCAATGTAGGCCAGGCGCTTACGCCCCCGGGACAGCAAATGCGCCGCCGCCGTCTCGCCTGCTGCCAACTGTGAGAAACCCACGCAGTTCACCCCGGCATTGGGGTCCAGATCCATCATGTACACGCACGGCACATTGCTGGTCTCGACCATTCGTCGCGCGCTTTCGGTGCGGTCGAATCCGGTCAACAGCAACCCCCGTGGCTGGTAAGACATGTAGTTGCGCAGCAGGTTTTCTTCTTCATCACGCGAATAATGAGAGTTGCCGATCAGCACTTCAAAGCCCTTGGGCCGCAGTACCTGATGGATAGCTTCCAGGGTTTCGATAAACAGCAGGTTGGACAACGATGGCACCAGCACCACCACCGAATGGCTCTGGGCCGAGGCCAGGGCACGGGCAGCGGGGTTGACCACGTAGCTGAGTTCGGCGGCGGCCTGCTGGACTTTTTCCACCAGTTCGGTGGCGACGCTGCTGATACCGCGCAGGGCGCGTGAGGCGGTGATCGGGCTGACCCCGGCCAGCCGTGCAACTTCATTGAGGGTAGGGCGGCCCGTCGTGCGGGTATTTTTATCGTTCTTGGAGGTCATCAGGCGGCTTGCCAAACAAAAATCGAGGCACTAAGGTAGCGCTGTCTCCAAAGGGCTGCAAATTATTGAACCTAGGGTTGCCTGATCCGGTTCGAATGATTGGAGCAGATGCACGCGTCACTCCATAAAAATGACAAGTCGGCGCGGGAAAAGCCTGTTTTTGCACTAGCCTTATGCTGTGCAAAGGTAGCGCTATCTGCGTCCTGAGGTGTTTCATGAGTCAACCTGTTACCGCCCTGGTCATCATGGGTGTTTCCGGCTGTGGCAAGTCCAGCGTCAGCGAAGCCCTGTGCCGCCTGAACGGCGCCACTGCCATTGAAGGCGACAGCTTTCACCCCGCCGCGAACATCGAAAAGATGAGCGCCGGCCACCCCCTTAACGACGACGACCGCGCCGGCTGGCTCGACATCCTGTGCGATGAACTGCGCCGCTCGCTCAAGGCGGGCGAGCATCCGGTGCTCACCTGTTCGGCCCTGAAAAAGAAATACCGCGACCACCTGCGCGAAGCCGCGCCGGGCCTGGGCTTTGTATTCCTGGAGCTGACCCGTGAAGTCGCCGCCGACCGTGTGTCCCACCGGCCCGGCCATTTCATGCCGGCCAGCCTGATCGACAGCCAGTTCGCCACCCTGGAGTCGCCCAAGGGCGAGCCGCTGACCCTGGCGCTTAACGCCAGTGAAGACAGCGTTGAGGAACTGGCCGAGCAGACCAACGCCTGGTGGCTCAAGCACGGCTTTGAACCAACTCATTAATTTTTTGCCGGAAAAGATAGCGCTATCCCCGGCAGGAAATTCAACACCCGCTTTAATAACAACAACAAACAGGAGAGACCCCCCATGTTTGGCATGTCCCACGAGTCTTACCTGCTGCTAGATGCAGTGGTCACTATCATCGGGTTGATCGTTCTGATCACCAAGTTCAAGGTGCACCCGTTCATTGCACTGATCATCGCGGCCGGCTTCCTCGGCCTGACCTCGGGCATGCCCGTGGACAAGATCATCAAGGCATTCCAGGACGGTTTCGGCGGGGTGCTCGGCTTTGTCGGCATCATCCTCGCGCTGGGCACGATGCTCGGCAAGATGATGGCCGAATCCGGCGGTGCCGACCAGATCGCCCAGACCCTGATTCGCGCCTTCGGCAAAGAGAAGGTTCAGTGGGCCATGATGTTCGCCGCGTTCCTGGTGGGCATCCCGCTGTTCTTCGAGATCGGCTTTGTATTGCTGATCCCGCTGGTGTTTATCGTGGCGCGGCGTACCGGTGTGTCGCTGATCAAGATCGGGATCCCGCTGCTCGCCGGCCTCTCGGCGGTGCACGGCCTGGTGCCGCCGCACCCGGGCCCGTTGCTGGCCATCGGCGTGTTCGGTGCGGACATCGGCAAGACCATCCTGTACGGCCTGATCGTTGCGCTGCCGACGGCCATCATCGCTGGCCCGATCTTCGGTACTTTTATCGCCAAGTACATCCCGGGCAACCCGTCCCAGGAGCTGGTCGATCAACTGGCCCGCGAGCCTGAAAACAAAAACCTGCCGAGCTTCAGCATCACCCTGGTCACCGTGCTGCTGCCGGTGTTCCTGATGCTGCTGAAAACCTTCGCCGACATCGCCTTTGCCGAAGGCAATGTGGTGCGCAACTGGATGGACATGATCGGCCACCCGATCACCGCGCTGTTGCTGGCCTTGTTGTTGTCGCTGTACACCTTTGGCCATCGCCAGGGCATCCATTCCAAGCAGATCCTCAAGCTGCTCGACGCCAGCCTTGCGCCGACCGCGGCGATCATCCTGATCATCGGTGCCGGTGGTGGCTTCAAGCAGATGCTGGTCACGAGCGGCGTGGGTGACGTGATCGGCCATATGGCCGTGAACGCGCAGATCAACCCGATCCTGCTAGCATGGCTGGTGGCGGCGGTGATTCGGATTGCCACGGGCTCAGCGACCGTCGCGACCATTACCGGCGCGGGCATTGTGGTGCCGGTGGTGGGGATGATCCCGGGGGTTAACCGCGAGTTGCTGGTGCTGGCGACGGGGGCGGGGTCGTTGATCCTGTCGCACGTCAACGATGCCGGGTTCTGGCTGGTCAAGCAGTACTTCAACATGACCGTGGCCGAGACGTTCAAGACCTGGACGGCGATGGAGACCATTCTGTCGATCGTGGCGCTGATCTTCATCATGTTGCTGTCGTTGGTGGTGTAAGCCACACCGCACAGTCTGGGGTGAAAACCCAATCAAATGTGGGAGGGGGCTTGCTCCCGATGGCGGTGGATCAGTCACCAGATGTATCGACTGAACCACTGCTATCGGGAGCAAGCCCCCTCCCACATTTTGACCGAGTTAGACGCTGGCTTTGGGTACTAGCCCATCCGCCCTGAACATGCCACGAATCCCCCGCACTGCCTGGCGGATCCGGTCCTGGTTTTCGATCAGCGCAAAGCGCACGTGATCATCGCCATACTCGCCAAAGCCAATCCCAGGCGATACACACACCTTGGCCTCCAGCAGCAGTTTCTTGGCAAATTCCAGCGAGCCCATGGCGGCGTACTGCTCGGGAATCTTCGCCCAGACATACATCGACGCCTTCGGGTTCTCCACCATCCAGCCCAGTTCATGCAGCCCCTTGACCAGCACATTGCGGCGCTGGCGGTACTGCTCGGCGATGTCTTTGACGCACTGCTGGTCGCCTTCCAGCGCCGCAATCGCCGCCACCTGCAGCGGGGTGAAGGTGCCGTAGTCATGGTAGCTCTTGATCCGCGCCAAGGCGTTGACCAGTTCCGGGTTGCCCACCATGAACCCGATGCGCCAGCCGGCCATGTTGTAGCTCTTGGACAGGGTGAAAAACTCCACCGCGATGTCCTTGGCGCCCGGCACTTGCATGATCGACGGGGCTTTCCAGCCGTCGTAGACGATGTCGGCGTAGGCCAGGTCGTGAACCACGAGCACGTCGTACTGTTTGGCCAGGGCGATGACCCGTTCGAAGAAATCCAGCTCCACGCACTGCGCGGTGGGGTTGGACGGGAAACCGAGGATCATCATCTTCGGCTTGGGGATCGAGCCACGAATCGCCCGTTCCAGCTCATCGAAGAAGTCCACGCCCGGCACCAGCGGCACCGAACGTACCTGGGCGCCGGCAATCACGGCACCGTAGATATGAATCGGGTAGCTGGGGTTGGGCACCAACACGGTGTCGCCCTGGTCCAGGGTGGCCAGCATCAGGTGCGCCAGACCCTCTTTGGAACCGATGGTGACGATGGCTTCCGACTCGGGGTCGATATCCACTTCATAACGGTCCTTGTACCAGCGCGAAATCGCCCGGCGCAGGCGCGGGATGCCTTTGGAGGTGGAGTAGCCGTGGGTGTCTTCACGCTGGGCGACGGTGACCATTTTTTCCACAATGTGCGGTGGCGTGGCGCCGTCGGGGTTACCCATGCTCAAGTCGATGATGTCTTCGCCGCGCCGACGCGCAGCCATCTTCAGCTCGGCAGTGATATTGAAAACGTAAGGGGGGAGTCGATCTATGCGCGCAAAGCGGCGCGGCGAACCTTGGTCGGCCATTGTTGCCTCGAGAGTACGTAAGCGCCCGGAACCGTCCGAGCGACGTCGGCCACTGCGGTGGCCTGCGGGGCAGACAATACGGGCGATGATGGCGTGTTGTCCAGATGGCGCGGGAAAAAATTGTACATGGAGCGCGACCGGGATATGCCCCTATACTCGATGCGGGTTTGTTCCCTCATAAGAAGGAGACTGTTCGTATGGATCAGCAGACAAAACAACCGTTGGAGCCACGCATGGAAGCCGGCAAAGCCCTGGTGATCGCCGGTGTACAAGGGCGTTATTCGAAGGCCACCGTGGGCGATATCCCCAAGTTATGGGAGTTGTTTGACACGTGCATTAAAGACATCAAGAAGCGCGTTGGCCGCGTGACCTACGGCGTTTGCCACAACCCCCACCACGGCGAGTTTGATTACATGGCCGGGGTAGAAGTCCCAGGCAAGGGCGATGTGCCGAGCAACTTTGAGTTCATCGAAATCCCGCCGCTCAACTATGCGGTGTTCCCGCATTACGGGCCGGTGCAGGCGCTTGAGCAAACCTACGAGCGCATTATGTTCGAATGGCTGCCGCACTCGGGTTACAAGGTGATGGGCGCGGATTTCGAGCGCTATAGCGCAGATTTTGACGCGAGAAAGGGCACGGGAGCGGTGGAGATCTGGTTGCCGGTTGGAGAGCGGGGCTGACGCTCGCCGATGTCATGTAAACACGACAGGCACGCGTCAACGTCGTGTTTGCGTGACATTACCGTTATGAATTGAAGATCCAACTCAACCGGCGCTCATACCCAACCTGTCCCTTGTACGCTTCGCCGCTGTCCACCCATCCAGCCCCCAGATACAGCCCCATTGCCGCCGGGTTGTGCGTGTCCACAGACAACTCCAACCCTTTGATCTGCGGCCACACCTCAAGCGCCAGGGTTGGCAGTGCCTGCAAACACGCCTTGCCGAACCCACGCCCTTGCTGATGCCGATCTACTTGCAACGCATGCAGTGTGGCGCAGTGTTCATCGGCCCAATGGGGCAGGCAGGGTGGGCGCTTGAGTAGGAGAAAGGCCACGGGGATATCATCGGCCAACAGCGCAAAACCTTTGACGCCAGGGCTCGGGTTGACCAGCAGCGTATTGAGGGCGCAATACATATCGCCGCAAAACGGCAGTTGTTCAGGATGAACTTCGATGGCGCTGACTTGCTGTTGTTGCACAGCATTGAGCGCCTCATAGGCAACAAGGCGGGTTTGCATCGGATTATCCGAACGGCTGCAATGAAGACTGCAGTCTATCGGGTTTGTGGCGGGGTAAATTATTTTTCCATGGCCTGTCGATTTGCCACAAGGCCGTTCGACTAAGGGTGTCTTCCGTGATTTTACAACCCAGGAGTCATCGCCATGAGCACTGCAATCAACACTCTGATCGAGCAATGGAAACAAGCCGTGGTATCCCAGGATATCGACAAGATTGTCAGCTTTTACGCCGACGATATCGTCGCATTCGATGCGGTTGGCGCGCTGCAATTCAAGGGCAGGGAGGCCTATCGTGCACACTGGAAGACGTGCATGGAACATTGCCCGGGCCCAGGCGTTTTTGAGTTTCATGAGTTGCGCATCATTCAGGCCCAGGACAGCGCCTTCGCCCACTGGCTGGCGCACTGCGGTGGCACCGGTCCGGATGGTGTACTCAAGACCTGCTGGATGCGCGTCACCGCCGCTTACCAGCGTATCGATGGCCAATGGAAAGTGGTGCATGAGCACTGGTCGACGCCGTTCGATATGCAAAGCGGCACGGCGCTGTTCGACCTGAAACCTTGAGCACTGCGAACTATAGTCAGGAGGCCGAAAACGGAGAACATCATGAAATACCTGTGCCTGATCTACAGCGACGAACAGCTGTTACACACCTCGCCCGACAGCCCCAAGGACCCGGAGTGTCTTGCCTACGCCGAGGCCGTCCAGGCCAGCGGACGCATGCTCGCCGCCGAGCCGCTGCAGCCGGTCAATACTGCCACCACCGTGCGTATGCGCAATGGCAAGGTGTCGATCACCGACGGGCCATTTGCCGAAACCAAGGAGCAGCTCGCCGGCTTCTACCTGATCGAAGCCAGGGACCTCAACGAAGCGCTCCAGGTAGCCGGCGGCATCCCGGCAGCCCGGGTCGGCAGTGTGGAAGTACGCCCCGTACGTGAATTGAAACTAGCTTAATGACGCTCAATGGCCAGGTCGAAGCGGTTTACCGCAGCGAGTCACGGCGTGTGCTTGCAACGCTGATTCGTGTGCTGGGTGATTTCGACCTGGCCGAGGAGGCGCTGCACGAGGCATTTTTCGTCGCCGTGCAGCGCTGGCCCGAGGACGGTGTGCCGGATAATCCACGGGCCTGGCTGGTATCAACCGGTCGCTTCAAAGCCATCGACCGTCTACGTCGCCAGGCGCGGTTTACCCCGTTGCTGCAAGAGCAGGCCGACACACTGGAAGCAGCGCAGTGGAGTGATGAAGACGTGGAAGACGATCGCCTGCGCCTGATCTTCACCTGCTGCCACCCGGCGTTGGCGCCCGATGCCCAGGCGGCGCTGACCTTGCGCGAGATCTGCGACCTGAGTACCGAGGCCATTGCCCACGCGTTTCTCGCCACACCCACCACCATCGCCCAGCGCATCGTGCGTGCCAAGGGCAAGATCCGTGAAGCGAAAATCCCCTATCAAGTGCCGTCCCGTGGCGAGTTGCCCGAGCGCCTGGACAGCGTGCTGCGGGTGATTTACCTGGTGTTCAACGAAGGCTACTCGGCCTCCACAGGCACCGATCTCACCCGTGAAGACTTGACCGCGGAGGCCATTCGCCTGGGCCGCTTGCTGATGGAGTTGCTACCGGAGCCGGAAGTCATGGGCTTGCTGGCGTTGATGTTGCTGCACGAATCGCGCCGCCCGGCACGCACCTCGGCCAATGGTGAATTGGTGCTGTTGGATGCTCAGGATCGTGGGCTGTGGGATACGTCCTTGATGGCTGAAGGCTGCGCATTGGTGGAGCAGGCGCTGACCACGCGACGCTTCGGGCCATATTGCCTGCAAGCAGCGATTGCGGCGGTGCACGCCGAGGCGCCGAGTGCCGAGCAGACTGATTGGCGGCAGATTGTCGGGCTCTACGATGTATTGCTCAGGGCCATGCCATCGCCGGTGGTCGAGTTGAACCGTGCGGTAGCGGTGGCGATGGAACAGGGACCGACGGCTGGATTGACATTGGTGGACAGCATTTTGCAACGCGGTGAGTTGCAGGATTACCACTTGGCGCATTCGGCGCGGGGGGAATTCTGCCGGCAGTTGGGACGGGTTGGAGAGGCCCGTGCAGCTTACGAAAAAGCCCTGTCGCTGACCCAGCAAACCCCGGAAAAACGCTTCCTGGAGCGACGCCTGACCGAACTCAAATCCCCCAGACAATGAAGCTCCAAATGTGGGAGGGGGCTTCATTGTTCTCACTGGCTCATTCGAGCATCTGCCCCAGCAACCAACTCCCCGCCGGCCCCGGCGGATGCTGGCGCGACCACAACGCATCCACCGTCACCGACCGCGGCCAGCCACGCACCCTCAGTTCCTGCAGGCTGCCATTGCCAAAACGTTCCACCAGCCAGCGTGGCAGGGGCGCCCAGCCGAAACCCAACTGCGCCATTTCCATCAGCATCAGGTAACTGGCTGCCGACCAGACCCGCCCGGCAGCGCGATTGTCATAGGGTTTGACGATGCTCGCCAGGCGCAATTCCCGATGCTGTTTCAATGCCTGCTGGTCAACCTTTTCCAGCGTGGCCAAGGCATGCTGGGGGGAAACGAACAGGGCCGTTTCGGTACGTTCCTCGACCGGCGAATGGGTCAAGTCCGGCGGGTACTCCTCCTGCTGCTCGATAAATGCGATTTGCGCTCGGCCACTTTGTACAAGGTCGATCAGGTCATCGCACTCGGCAATCAGCCATTCCAGTTCCAGGTCCGGATAACGTTCGGCAAACGCGATGATGGTGGTTTCGAAGCGCTGCGATTGGTAGGTGTCTGACATGGCGATGGTCAGCTTCGGTTCCAACCCCGTGGCCAATTGGCTCGCCGTCAATTCCAGGCGGCTGCTGGCCTCCAGCACCTGCTCGGCGCGTTGCAGCAGTACATGGCCTGCCGGGGTCAAGGTCGGTTTGCGGCTGCTGCGGTCAAACAGCACTACATCCAAGTCTATCTCAAGGCTGGCCACCGCCGCGCTGACGGTGGACTGGCTCTTGCCCAGCTTGCGCGCCGCGGCGGAAAACGAACCTTGGGTTGCGGCCTGGACGAACGCCTGGAGCACTTCATGGGACGCCATGACTATCGCCTTGATCGATGGTTATTGGTTATGAAGTATCGAGTCAAAGCCTGATCATGGCAACCCTCGTCACTCACGGAGCCGGGTCATGAACCCTACCAAATCCATTACTGAACGTATTTTACAAGCCCTTGGGTTCGAAGGGCTGGCCTTGTTGATCTGTACGCCGTTGCTGGTGTGGATCACCGGCAGGCCGGCGCTGGAGATGGGCGCCGTGACCCTGGGCATCAGCCTGCTGGCCCTGAGCTGGAACGTTATTTTCAACAGCCTGTTCGACCGCCTCAGAACACGCTTGCAGCTGGCCAACGACGGGTGGACCCGGGTGGTGCACGCGCTGCTGTTCGAAGGCGGCCTGATTCTGATGGCGGTGCCGTTGATTGCCGCCTTGATGAAGATCAGCCTGCTGGAGGCGTTCATACTCGACATCGGCGTGCTGTTGTTCTTCCTGCCGTATACCTATGTGTATCACTGGGGTTATGACGTACTGCGTGAAAAAATCGTCAACAAAACCCCAGTCACCCAATAGGCGCCGCTGCCTACAGGAACATCCCCCCCGACGCCTCGATCCGCTGGCCGGTGATCCAGTTGCTGCCATCGGCCAGCAAGCTCGAAATCGCCCCGCCAATATCGTCCGGCAAGCCGACACGGCCCAGGGCGGTATTGTTGGCGACCATCGTATTCAGATCGGTGTTATCGCGCACTGCGCCGCCGCCGAAGTCAGTGGCAATCGCGCCCGGTGCCAGGGTGTTCACGGTAATACCGCGTGGGCCCAGCTCCTTGGCCTGGTAGCGCGACAGCACTTCAATGGCGCCCTTCATCGACGCGTACGCGGCATAGCCCGGCAGGCTGAACCGCGCCAGGCCGCTGGAAATATTGATGATGCGCCCACCATCGCTGATCAGCGTCAGCAGTTTCTGCGTGAGGAAAAACGGCGCCTTCAAGTGGATCGCCACCAACTGGTCGAACTGTGCTTCGGTGGTCTCGGCAAAGCTGGCGTGGGCGCCGATCCCGGCGTTGTTGATCAGGAAGTTGAAGTGATCCTGGGCGAACACCTCCTTGAGCAGCGCGCCGACCTGGGCGACGAAGCCATCGAAGCCTGCGCTTTGGCTGACGTCCAGTTGCAGCATGGCGGCGCGGCCACCCAATGCCTGCACTTGGGCAATCACCGCTTGGGCTTCGGCCGCTGCGCTGTGGTAAGTGCCGATGATGTCTACGCCTTGCGCAGCCAGGTGCAGTGCGGCGCTTTTGCCCAGGCCGCGGCTGGCGCCGGTAATAAGTGCGATTTTACGGGTCATGGTGCAGTCCTCAGGTGGGGTCAGTGGGACTGAGTGTATTTGTCCGGTCATAACGTGATAAACAGGCGGATATCGGAATCACTGGCCGGATAAGGCGAACAATCCCATGAACAAGCTTGAGTTACTGCGCACCTTCGTGCGCGTCACTGAGTTGTCGAGTTTTACCCAGGCCGGCCAGAGCCTGGGCCTGCCGCGCTCTACGGTGTCTGAGCACGTGCAGGCGTTGGAGGAACTGCTCGGTGCGCGGCTGCTGCAACGCACCACACGCAAGGTGCAGGCGACCCAGGATGGTCGTGTGTTGTACGAGCGCAGCAAGGATCTGCTGGCGCATATGGAAGAGCTGGAAGGTTTGTTCCGCCAGGACGAAGCCCAATTGGCCGGGCGCATACGGGTAGACATGCCCAATGTCATGGCGCGGGGCTTGATCCTGCCGAACTTGCCCACGTTCATGGCACGCCATCCTCTTATCGACATGGAGATCAGCGGCTCGGATCGCCAGGTGGACCTGATCGCCGAAGGTTTCGACTGTGTTGTGCGCGTCGGGGCCCAGCCCGATCAAACCGTGGTGGCGCGACGGGTGTGCAGCATGCCGATGGTCAACTGCGTCAGCCCGGTGTACCTGCAACGTTATGGCGTGCCGCAGACTCTGGCTGACCTGGCAAATCACCAGTTGGTGCACTACGTACGGCCCCTGGGCGCACGCTCGGCAGGGTTTGAATACATGGTGGGCAACAAGGTGCAACGGTTGCCGATGGCAGGAAGGGTGACCGTCAACAGCACCGATGCTTACCAGTCGGCGTGCCTGGGTGGGTTTGGCATTACCCAGGTGCCCCATCTGGGGATCCGCGATCTATTGGCCAGCGGCGACTTGGTGGCGGTGCTGCCGGATTACCAGGCACCGCCCCTTGACGTATATTTACTGTACGCCGGCCAGCGGCATTTGCCGCTGCGGGTGCGGGTGTTCATGGACTGGTTGACTGCCACCCTGCAAGCCCATCTTTAACGGCGCGCCGACAACTGCTGCGGCGCCAGGAATGCATCGTGGAAGTAATCGCGGAACGCCTGCATCGCCGGGGTGAATGCGCGCTCGCGGTGCCAGGCCAGGCCGACGCTCATGGGCGTCACCGGGTCGGTCACGGTCAGTGTCTCGATACGCTTGCCTTCCAGGGACCAGGGCCGGTGTACCAGGTCCGACAGGATCGCCACGCCGCTGCCATTGGCAACCATGCTGCGTACCGCCTCTACCGAGCTGGTGCGCAGGCGCACCTTGGGTGTTTGCCCGGCCTGTTCCCAATAGCGCATGGCGCTGTGTTCGGCCTCATCGACGGTCAGCAGGATGTACGGTTCTTGCGCCACATCCGCCAGGCTCACGGCACCGCGTTCGCACAATGGGTGATGGCTGGGCAGCCATAGGCGGCGTTCGGAGTTGAATAGGATTTCAGAGACGATATCCGCGTGGGTGAGGTTGGCGGTGAGCACCACGGCCATGTCGAACTGGCCGTCAAGCAGGCCGTGTTCGATGGCCTGGCGTTCCTGCTCGAACACTTCGATGGTCACGTCCGGATGCCAATGTTCCATGCGCTGCAAATGGTGCGGCAGGAAATAACCCAGCACCGTGTAGCTGGCCGCTACGCGCAATACGCCGCTGGCGCGGTAGTCCGGTAACGGGCTGTTGAGGGCATCATCCACGCTGCGCACAATCACGTAGGCGCGGTTGAGAAAATGCCGCCCGGCGTCGGTGAGGTTCATGCCCTGGGCCGAGCGCACGAACAACTGTACGCCAAGCATGGCTTCCAGCTCCTTGATCGCCGTGGTCACCGCCGACTGGGAAATATTCAAGTGAATCGCCGCCTGGGAAATCTGGCCAATTTCCGCAGTGGCGACGAAGTAGCGAACTTGGCGCAAGGTGAGGGACATGGGTGATATCTGATTTTCAGAAGATGGGTCATCTGATAATAGATCTTCCCAAGGGGTCAAGCCCCAGCCTACTTTCCTGGCATCACCTTTGGCGGAGCAACCTCGATGCAGGCAGTGGATTTCAATTCGGACATGGGCGAAGGCTTTGGCCCCTGGACCATCGGCGACGGCGTCGATGCAGAACTGATGGCCTATATCAGCTCGGCCAACATCGCCACCGGCTTTCACGCCGGCGATCCCGGCACCATGCGCCGCACCGTCGAGCGCGCCAGGCAACTGGGGGTGGCCATCGGCGCGCACCCGGGCTTTCGTGACCTGGTGGGTTTCGGTCGTCGGCATATCAATGCACCGGCCCAGGAGTTGGTGGACGACATGCTCTACCAGCTCGGCGCCCTGCGCGAAATCGCTCGTGCCCAAGGCGTCCACTTGCAACATATCAAGCCCCACGGCGCGCTCTACATGCACCTGGCTCGCGATGAAGAAGCCGCACGGCTGCTGGTGCAGAACCTGCAGATCCTCGAGCCGACGCTGTTGCTGTATTGCATGCCCAACTCGGTGATCTGGCGCATTGCCAAGGAACTGGGCCAGCCTGTGGTACGCGAGTTCTATGCCGACCGTGAGTACGATTTGAGCGGCTCCATCGTCTTTACCCGCCAGGTTCGGGCGCTGGACCCTGCCACTGTCGCAGCGCGTGTCCTGCGTGCCTGTCAGACCGGGCTTGTACGTACCGTGGAAGGCGAAGACCTGTTCATCGAATTCGACTCCATCTGCCTGCACAGCGACACCCCAGGTGCCCTGGAACTTGTGGAAGCGACCCGAGAAGTCTTGGACCGTGCGGGCATCGACGTCAGGCCACCCCAATAAGAACGCCTCATCACTTTTTTGCCTGCCTTTCTACAATGATTCCAAGAGGAACAGACATGGCTGAAATGTCCCCCATCCGCTACAGCTTCGGCGCTGATGAACACCTGTTTGCCGAGGTCAGCGACAGCATGTCCCTGCAGGCCTTTTTCAAGGGCATGGCGGTAACCCGCGCCGTGGAGCGTATGGCACTGGAAGGCGTGCTGGATGTGTGCCTGGCCAATGCATCGTTCCAGATTCGTTTTGACCCCGACCGCATCGCGCCCCATGTACTGCTCGACGCGGTACAAAGCGCCGAGGCCCAGGCCGTGACCGAGCGCACCTTGCACACGCGCATCATCGAAATCCCGGTGCTCTATAACGACCCCTGGACCCACGAAACCCTGATGCGCTTTCGTGACCGCCACCAAGACCCCAGCAGCACCGACCTGGAGTACGCCGCACGCATCAATGGCCTGGCCGACGTGGACGCGTTTATCACCGCCCACAGTGGCGCACCGTGGTTTGTGTCGATGGTCGGCTTTGTCGCGGGCTTGCCGTTCATGTTCCAAATGGTCGAGCGCGAGCGACAATTGCAAGTGCCCAAGTATTTGCGGCCACGCACCGACACGCCCAAGTTGACCCTGGGCCATGGCGGCTGCTTTGGGTGTATCTACTCGGTGCGCGGCGCGGGGGGCTACCAGATGTTTGGCGTCACCCCTGCACCGATCTACGACCCGGCCCAGCAACTGGCGTACCTCAAGGAACACATGGTGTTTTTCCGGCCCGGCGATATCGTGCAGTTCAAGCCGATGGACCGTGAGGCTTACGACCTGGCCGTCGCCGAGGTGGAAGCAGGGCGTTTCGATTTGCGCATCCGCCCGGTGGAGTTTTCCCTCGATGCGTTTCTTGCCGACCCCATCGGCTATCCGAAAACCCTGCAGGAGGCGCTGGCATGATCAAGGTCCTCAAACCCGGCCTCGCCACCTCCGTGCAGGACCTCGGCCGCGAAGGCTATTACCACCTGGGCATTCCGCCCTCGGGGGCGCTGGACCAGTACGCGCTGAGCGCGGCCAACCACCTGGTGGGTAACCCCGTGGGTGCGGCTGGCCTGGAATGCACGCTGATCGGGCCTGAGCTGGAGTTCCAGCAGGACGCGTTGGTGGCGTTGAGCGGCGCCTTGATGTCGCCGCGCCTGGACGGTGAAGTTGTGCACCAGGACACCGCCTTCGCCGTGCGTGCCGGGCAGGTGCTGCGCTTTGAGTTTCCCAAGGCCGGCGCGCGTACTTACCTCGCCGTTGCCGGAGGCATCGACGTGCCGTTGGTGCTCGGCAGTCGCTCCACTTATACCCTTGGCGCCCTCGGTGGGTTTCACGGGCGGCGCTTGCAGGAGGGTGACCAGTTGCCCATCGGCAAGGCCAGCGGTAATGGACGTGCGGGTAACAGCTTGCCGATGGCGTTGCGTCGTTCGGTGGGCGGCGATGTGACCTTGCGCGTGGTGCCGGGCCTGTATTACGAGCGTTTGACCGACGGGGCGAAAAGCAGTTTTTTTGCCGAACCGTGGACGGTCGGCTCTGAGGCGGATCGCATTGGCTATCGCTTCAAGGGCGGCAGCGCGTTGAGTTTTCAGCCGCGGGAGCAGCCGTTTGGCGCCGGTTCCGACCCATCGAACATCGTCGACAGTTGCTACCCGATTGGCTCGATTCAAGTGCCTGCTGGGCTTGAACCCATTGTGCTGCACCGCGATGCGGTGTCGGGCGGTGGCTACGCGATGATTGGCACGGTGATCAGCGCCGACCTGGATTTGATCGGGCAGATGCAGCCTAACCAGCGGGCGGGGTTTGTGGCGGTGACACTGGAGCAAGCGTTGGAGGCGCGGCGGGTCTACAAGAAGCGCCTGAAGGCGATGGCTGGACTCTTTACACCCTGAAGAAGCACAAAACCAAGGGGGGGCACGCCCTACTACCTGTAGGAGCGAGCTTGCTCGCGAAAAACTCACAGTTGCCGTGTTCATTCAGAAAACACGCGTTATCGTTGGCGTTTTTCGCGAGCGAGCTCGCTCCTACAGAGAGCAAGCCCCCCACATTTTGACCTTCTGTGTGTGTCAGAACAGTTGGGTGAACAGCCAGTACAGGCTACCCGACAGTAAAATCGCCGCCGGCAAGGTCAGCACCCACGCCATCAGCAAATTGCGGATGGTCTTCATCTGCAACCCCCCGCCGTTGGCCACCATGGTTCCGGCCACACCCGAAGACAGCACATGGGTTGTCGATACCGGCAGCCCGAACATATCCGCCGCGCCGATGGTGAGCATCGCCACCGTCTCGGCCGACGCGCCCTGTGCGTAAGTCAGGTGGGTCTTGCCGATCTTCTCGCCCACCGTCACCACGATGCGCCGCCAGCCGACCATGGTGCCCAGGCCCAGGGCAATGGCCACGGCGATCTTCACCCACAGCGGGATAAAGCGCGTGGCGTTGTCGATCTGTTGCTTGAACAGTTGCAGCTTGCCTTGGGTATCGGCGTCGAAGTTGCCGACTTTGCCCTTGTCCATCAGGCGAATGGTTTCGCTGGTCAGGTACATGTCGTTACGCACGTTGCCGACGGCTTCGGCCGGTACGGCGGCGAGGGAGCCATAGCTTTTTACTTCTTCGCCGATATGGCCGGTGAGGGCGGCGAGGGCGGGCACCAGTTCCGGCGTGGCTTCCTTGGTGCGCACGTAGGTCGACAAGGTGGCGCGAGAGTCACCCGTTGCCGGCTGCGGTGCTGCTTTGACCAGTGCAACTTGAGTGACTTCCGCGACCGCTGCGAACTGCAGCGACTGGTCGGCCGGCATGGTGCGGTTCAGCGCGTAGGCCATCGGCAAAGTGCCCACCAGGATCAGCATGATCAGGCCCATGCCTTTTTGCCCATCGTTGGAGCCGTGGGCGAACGACACACCAGTGCAGGTGGCGATCAGCATGCCGCGAATCCACCAGGGCGGCGGCGTGTCGCCTTTGGGTGCCTTGTACAGCGCGCGGTTTTTCACGAAGGCGCGCAGGGCCAGTAACAGCAAGGCGGCAAACGCGAAGCCGATCAACGGCGACAACAGCAAGGCATAGCCGATCTTGATCGCCTGGCTCCAATCCACACCGCTGGTGCCGTCACGCCCGTGCATCAGGGCATTGGCCACGCCGACGCCGATGATCGAGCCGATCAGGGTGTGGGACGACGAGGCCGGCAGCCCCAGCCACCAGGTGCCCAGGTTCCACAGGATCGCGGCGATTAGTAAGGCGAAGATCATGGCGAAACCGGCGGAGGAACCCACCTGCAAAATCAGCTCCACCGGCAGCAGGGCAATGATGCCGAACGCCACCGCGCCACTGGAAAGCAACACTCCGAGAAAGTTGAAAAAGCCCGACCACACCACCGCAAACTGCGGCGGCAACGAGTTGGTGTAGATCACCGTCGCCACCGCATTGGCGGTGTCGTGGAAACCGTTGACGAATTCAAAACCCAAGGCGATCAACAGCGCCACGCCGAGCAACAGGAACGGCGTCCAGGTAGTGAGCTGGGCGCCCATTTCGTGCATATCGTGCATCAGGCTGTAAGCGGTGAACAACAGACCCATGGCAAGTACGGCGAAGAACATGATCACCGTCAACAAGCCTGGTTTTGTGTCCAGCCGGGGTTTGGAGGAGGGTGAAGCGTGGGGGGAGGCAGTCAGGGAAGGGGTGGCCATGCCGGAGCATCCAGTGTGAGGAGGATGGCCTTAATGATCATTGCAAAATATTACAGCGATGCTGCGGCAGGTCAGTGTTTTCGGAAATTGAGTGCACCGCCGGTCTACCAAACGCAGAAGAACCAATGTGGGAGGGGGCTTGCTCTCGATGGCGCAGTGTCAGTTAATAAATTATTGACGGACCCACCGCTATCGGGAGCAAGCCCCCTCCCACATTTTGACCGCATTTCAGGTCAGTAGTCTTTGCGTTTTCGGAACGCCCAACGCCCGGCAATCAAGGTAAAAGTCGCGACCAGCGCAACCAATATCCAGAAACCTTCCGGGTCTTGGGACAGCGGCACCCCACCCACATTCATGCCAAAAAAGCCGGCGATGATATTGATCGGCAGCGCCAGCACCGTTACCACCGTCAGA
>NZ_JAUJXA010000010.1:0-214765 GCF_031931935.1 Pseudomonas sp. rhizo25 | reverse complement strand
CCTGTCCCCGCGCACCTGTCAGCCATGTGTCCGGTCCGTGCACCACAGTGCTAAAGTCCACCCCTCGATTTTGCTTTTCCCAAGGAAGCCGTTATGCCGGACGCAACGTCCCTCAGCGCTGGATTCATGGTGGTCCACGGCAATCGCCTGGACGAACTGCGTAGCCTGGTGGTCAGTTGGATGCGCCGCTACCCACTGGCGCCTTTGGAAAATGAAATCGCCCTGGTACAAAGCAACGGTATCGCCCAGTGGCTCAAGCTGGCCCTGGCCGAAGACCCTGAGGAAGACGATATGGGCGGTTGCGGCATTGCTGCTGCAATCGATGTGCAGCTGCCTGGCAGCTTCATGTGGCAGCTCTACCGCATGGTCCTGGGCCGTGACGAAATCCCGCCGAAGTCCCTGCTCGATAAAGCCCCGTTGACCTGGCGCCTGATGCGCCTGTTACCCGAGCTGATTGACCAGCCGTACTTCGAGCCTTTGCAACGCTTCCTGACCCAAGACACCGACCTGCGCAAACGATACCAACTTGCCGAGCGCCTGGCTGACTTGTTCGACCAATACCAGGTCTACCGCGCTGATTGGCTGGAAGATTGGGCCGCAGGCCGCCACCAACTACGCAATAGTCGAGGCGAATCCAAACCGCTCGACCCTGCCAATTGCTGGCAAGCCGAGTTATGGCGTGCGTTGTTGCTGGACGTGGGAGCAGAGGGCATGGCCCAAAGTCGAGCCGGCGTTCACCAACGTTTTATCGAACGTATCAATAGCCTTGAAAAAGCACCGTCCGGCTTGCCTTCCCGGGTGATTGTCTTTGGCATTTCATCGCTACCGGCCCAGGCATTGGAAGCGCTGGCGGGTCTGGCCCGTTTCAGCCAGGTCCTGCTTTGCGTGCATAACCCTTGCCGCCACCACTGGTCCGACATTGTCGCCGACAAGGACCTGCTGCGAAACGAATACAAACGCCAGGCGCGCAAAGCCGGCATGCCGGTCACCATCGACCCCCAAACCCTACATCAGCACGCCCATCCGTTGCTCGCCGCGTGGGGCAAGCAAGGCCGTGATTACATCAACCTGCTAGACAGCTACGATGACCCCAACAGCTATCGGGCCGCATTCCGTGACGGCCGCATCGACTTGTTCAGCGACAGTGAACCCACCACGCTGCTCAACCAGCTCCAGGACGATATCCTCGAACTGCGCCCGCTGAATGAAACCCGTGAGCTGTGGCCCCCTGTCGACTTGGAGCACGATGCTTCGATCCGCTTCCACATTGCCCACAGCGCCCAGCGCGAAGTGGAGATCCTCCACGACCAATTGCTCCAACGCTTCAGCGCCGACCCAACTTTGCGCCCCCGGGACATCATCGTCATGGTCCCCGACGTCGACAGCTACGCGCCGCACATCCGCGCAGTCTTCGGCCAGCTCGAACGAAATGATCCACGCTTCATTCCTTTCACGCTTACCGACCAAGGCCAGCGCGGCCGCGACCCTCTGCTGATCGCCGTCGAGCACCTGCTGAAACTTCCCGACAGCCGTTTCCCCGTCAGCGAGATCCTCGACCTGCTCGACGTGCCCGCCCTGCGCGAACGTTTCGCTATCAAAGAGCGCGACTTGCCCACCTTGCATCGCTGGATCGAAGGTGCCGGCATCCGCTGGGGCCTGAATGCCGAGCAACGCGCTGGTTTAGGCCTACCTACAGAACTGGAACAAAACAGCTGGCGATTCGGCCTGCGCCGCATGCTGCTGGGCTACGCTGTCGGCACCGGCACGGCCTGCAATGGGATTGAGCCCTACGATGAAATCGGCGGCCTCGATGCGGCACTGATCGGCCCGCTGGTCGCCCTGCTCGATGCCTTGAGCGATGCCCATCAGGCGTTGTCCCAACCCGCCTCCCCCCAGGCCTGGGGCGAGCGACTGCAACGCTTGATGCAGCTGTTTTTCCTCCCTAGCAGCGAGCACGACGACTACCTGCTAGGCCAGCTCGAACAACTAAGAGAGACTTGGCTGGAAACCTGCGAGTCCGTTGGCTTGCAGGACGAGTTACCGCTTACCGTGGTCCGTGAGGCGTGGTTGGCCGGACTGGATCAGGGGCGCCTGTCCCAACGCTTCCTAGCGGGAGCTGTCAATTTTTGTACCCTCATGCCCATGCGTGCAATCCCGTTCAAGCTGGTCTGTCTGCTCGGCATGAATGATGGTGATTACCCGCGGGCCCAGCCGCCCCTGGACTTCGACCTAATGGGCAGCGACTACCGCCCCGGTGACCGTTCACGCCGCGAAGACGACCGCTACTTACTGCTTGAAGCGCTGCTGTCGGCCCGCGACCAGCTATATATCAGCTGGGTAGGGCGCAGCATCCGCGATAACAGCGATCGCCCAGCCTCGGTGTTGATTGGTCAACTGCGCGATCACCTCGCCAGCGGCTGGCAGCACGCCAAAACCGATACACCGCTGATTGACGCAATGACCCAGGAACATCCTCTGCAGCCCTTCAGTGCCCGCTACTTTCACGAAGGCGACCCGCTGTTCAGTTATGCCCGCGAATGGCAATTGCTGCATGAAACCCCGGTCGCCGTCGGCCCAGAAAATACGCTGGCGCAACACCAACAGGAAGAGCCGCTGAGCCTCGGCCAGTTGCAGGACTTCCTACGCAACCCGGTTAAACACTTCTTCAGCCAGCGCCTGAAAGTGTTCTTTGAAGCTGCCGAAGTTCCCCTGGCCGACGAAGAGCCCTTCGTGCTGGACGCACTGCAACGCTACAGCCTCAGTGACAGCCTGCTGAGCGCCGCACTGACCCAGCCCGATCACCTCGATCAGGCCCTCAATGCCCAGGCGCTGCGCCTGCAAGGCAGCGGACTGCTGCCGATGGTCGGTTTCGGTGAGTGTCTGCGTAACGAACTGATCGAGCCATTGCCTGACCTTGTGCAACGCTATCAACACCTTCTGGCCCTTTGGCCAACCCCGCATACCGCTGCTGAGCCGATCAGTTTTGAGTATCAGGGCATCCAGCTGGAAGGTTGGATCAGCGGCCTGCATCGACGCAGTGATGGCGGTTTGTTAAGCGTTACCACCATCCCCAACAGCATTGGCTCGATCAAGACCCGCAAGTGGCACCGCCTGATTCGACCCTGGGTCAATCATGTGGTGGCCTGCGCCTGCGGCCTGCCACTGAGTACCGGCCTGGTGGCAAGTGACGACACCTTGCTGCTGGCTCCGCTGGACAAGCCCATTGCGCAGGAAATCCTTGGCAACCTGCTGCTGGCCTGGCACACCGGCATGAGCACGCCGCTACCCGTCGCGGTGAAAACCGCCTTTGCCTGGCTCGGCCAGACCGATCCCATCAAGGCCCAGGCCGCGGCCAGCAAAGCCTACGAAGGCGATGGCATCACCACCGACGGCGAACGCCGCGAAACACCCGCGCTCACGCGGCAATTTCCCGACTACGCCGCCTTGGTTGCCAGCGAAGAGTTCGAAGGCTGGTGCGAAACCCTGTATCGCCCACTGCTCAACGCCCCGTGGCGATCACTCTCCAGTACGGAGGCCGGCGCATGATTGGCAAACCCTTGGCCCTGGCGTTTCCGCTCAAAGGCAGCCAGTTGATCGAGGCCAGTGCCGGCACTGGCAAGACGTTTACCATCTCCGCCTTGTACCTGCGCCTGGTGCTCGGCCACGGCGGTGATGAGTCCGGTTTCGTGCGCGAACTGTTGCCGCCACAAATCCTCGTGGTGACGTTCACCGACGCCGCTACCAAAGAGCTGCGGGAGCGCATCCGCATCCGCCTGGCCGAAGCTGCGCGTTTCTTTCGCGACGAAATCGAACAGCCCGATGCGTTGATCGCCGACCTGCGCGATCAGTACCCCCCGGAGCAGTGGCCCGCCTGCGCCAACCGCCTGGACATCGCCGCGCAATGGATGGATGAAGCCGCCGTCTCGACTATCCACAGCTGGTGCCAGCGCATGCTGCGCGAACATGCGTTCGACAGCGGCAGCCTGTTCACCCAGACTCTGGAAACCGACCATAGCGACCTGCTGGGCGAAGTGCTACGCGACTACTGGCGGCTGTTCTGCTACCCGATGCACGACGACGCGCTCAGCTGGGTGCGCAGCCATTGGGGCGGCCCCGCTGCACTGATGCCGCGAGTGCGTGCGCTGTTCGGCAGCGAACGGCCCACCGATGAAAGTCGTGAGCCGGCGGAGCTGATCAACGCCTGCCTGCAAGAACGTCGCGCAGCGCTGGTAAGCCTCAAGGCGCCTTGGCAACAATGGGCCGTCGAGCTGCGCGATATCTGCCTGCAAGCTGTTGCGGCCAAAGCTGTCGATGGTCGCAAGATGCAAGCGCGCTACTTCGAACCCTGGTTCGAGAAGATCAGCGCCTGGGCCGCTGATGAAGCCCTGGAACAACTGGACATCGGCACCGGCTTCACGCGCCTGACGCCCGACGGCATGGCCGAAGCCTGGAAAGGTGAGCCGCCGCAGCACCCAGGGATCGAGGCCATGGCCGGCCTCAAAGCCAGCCTTGACGCCTTGCCAACACCAGACGCAGCGGTGTTGCAACATGCTGCCGGCTGGGTCGGCAAACGCTTCGAAGAAGAAAAGCGTCGCCGCGCAGAGATGGGCTTCGACGACATGCTGATTCGCCTCAACGCCGCCCTTCAAGCCGACGGTGGCGAGCGCCTGGCCAGTGTGATCCGTGAGCAATTTCCGGTGGCGCTCATTGATGAATTCCAAGACACCGACCCTGTGCAATACAGCATCTTCGACAGCATCTACCGCATCGAGGAGAACCACCTCGACAGTGGCCTGTTCCTGATAGGCGATCCCAAGCAGGCGATCTACGCCTTTCGCGGCGCCGACATCTACACCTACCTGCGCGCCCGGCAGTCCACCACCGGCCGCCATCACACCCTGGGCACCAACTTCCGTTCCAGCCATGCGATGGTCGAGGCGGTGAACCACGTGTTCCAGCGAGCTGAAGCCGGCCGTGGCGCGTTTCTGTTTCGTGAGCCCAATGGCGAGAATCCGGTGCCGTTCCACCCGGTACTGTCCCAAGGCCGCAGAGAGCATCTGCAGGTTGACGGCCAGACGCTGCCGGCCATGAACCTTTGGCACCTGCCCACCGACCAGCCGATTTCCAACGCGCTTTATCGCCAACAACTGGCTGCTGCCTGTGCCACGCAGATCGTCGCGCTGCTCAACGGCGGGCAGCAAGGCACGGCGGGGTTTGTCACGAAAGACAGTTTCACCGGTGTGCTGCCCTCAAACATCGCCATCCTCGTGCGCGACGGCAAGGAAGCCCAGGCCGTACGTGCTGAACTGGCCAGCCGTGGCGTGCGTAGCGTGTACCTCTCGGATAAAGACTCGGTGTTCGCCGCCCAGGAAGCCCACGACCTGTTGGCCTGGCTCAAGGCGTGCGCCGAGCCGGATGTCGAGCGCCCGCTACGCGCTGCCCTTGCCTGCGTCACCTTGAATCTGTCGTTGGCGGAACTGGAGCGTCTGAACCAAGACGAACTGGCGTGGGAATCCCGCGTAATGCAGTTCCGGGGTTACCGCTCGATCTGGCGTACCCAAGGCGTGCTGCCGATGCTGCGCCGCCTGCTCCACGACTTCAAGTTGCCGCAAACCCTCATCGCCCGCAGTGATGGCGAGCGTGTGCTGACCAACCTGTTGCACCTCAGTGAGTTGTTGCAACAAGCCGCGTCGGAACTCGATGGTGAACAGGCGTTGATCCGTCATCTGGCCGAACACTTGGCGCTGTCGGGCCAGGCTGGCGAAGAGCAGATCCTGCGGCTGGAAAGCGATGAGCAACTGGTAAAGGTGGTGACCATCCACAAATCCAAAGGCCTGGAATATGACTTGGTGTTCCTGCCGTTCATCTGCTCGGCCAAACCGGTGGATGGCAGTCGCTTGCCGCTGCATTACCACGATGAACAGGGTAAGTCCCAAGTGAGCCTGCGGCCGACGGCCGAGCTGATTGCCCAGGCCGATGATGAGCGCCTGGCCGAAGACCTGCGCTTGTTCTACGTGGCGTTGACCCGCGCCAAACACGCGTGCTGGCTGGGCATCGCCGACCTCAAGCGCGGCAATAACAGCAGTTCGGTTTTGCACCTCTCGGCCTTGGGCTATCTGCTGGGAGCCGGTGCGTCGCTAGGCGAATCCGCCGACCTGGCGCGCTGGCTGTTGGACTTGCAGCAAGGCTGCCCGGCCATCAGTTATGCACCTGTGCCAGATGCGCAAGACATCCTGTTCCACCCGCCACGCAATGAAGCGACCCTGCTGGCGCCGTTGCTGCCTAAACGCAAGGCTGCGGAAAACTGGTGGATCGCTTCCTACAGCGCCTTGCGCATTGGCGACAGCATGAGCGCCGCCAGCCTCGAAGCACCGGAAAGCCCACAGGCCCAGAAGCTGTTCGACGACGAACGCCTCGACCCGGATGCACCACGGGAATTGGTGGCGTCCGGCGGTGACATACACCGTTTTCCACGCGGCCCTAATCCAGGCACCTTCCTTCACGGGTTGTTGGAGTGGGCCGGTGAAGAGGGTTTCAACGTGACGCCTGAGGCGATCGAAAAAGCCGTGGGCGCACGCTGTAATCGCCGCAACTGGGAGGGCTGGATCGTCACCCTCAGCGGCTGGCTGGGTCATCTGCTGCAAACGCCGCTGCCCCTGTGCAACGACCACGTCACCCTCAGCGGCCTGAAGCAGTACCAGATCGAAATGGAGTTCTGGTTCGCCAGCCACAAGGTCGATGTGCTCGCCCTCGACAAGCTGGTGTGCCAGCACACCCACGGCGGTGCCTCCCGCGTGGCCGCTGAGCCGGTGTTGCTCAACGGTATGTTCAAGGGGTTTATCGACCTGACGTTCGAGCACAATGGCCGCTACTACGTGGCGGACTACAAATCCAACTGGCTTGGTCCCGACGATTCAGCCTACACCCTTGATGCCATGGAGCATTCGATCCTAGAGCATCGGTACGACCTGCAATACGTATTGTACCTGCTGGCCCTGCATCGCCAGCTCAAGGCGCGTTTGCCGGATTACGATTACGACCAGCACGTCGGCGGCGCCCTGTACCTGTTCCTGCGCGGTACCCAGGCGGTGAGCCAGGGCGCGTATTTCACCCGGCCACCCCGTGAGCTGATCGAGGGGCTGGACCTGTTGTTCCAGGGCAAGCCTATCCCGCCCAAGGTTGAGCCCGCCTGGGAACAAGGAGTGCTGCTATGAACCTGTCGCCGTTACCGCTGGACGAGCTGACACCCCTGAGCCGCGCCGCCGACCTGCTGCAACTGTTAGAGCGTTGGGTCGACCGTGGCTGGTTGCGCGCCTTGGACAAAGCCTTCGTCGGCTTCCTGCATGAGCTTGATCCCCAGGCCGATCCCCTGGTGCTGTTGGCGACCGCCTTGACCAGCCATCAGTTGGGCCATGGTCACGTCTGCCTGGACCTGTTCGAAACCCTCAAGGCACCGGACTTCGCCCTGTCACTGCCGCCCGAGGGCGACCCGCACACCGGCGCCATGCTGCTGCCGTCACAGCTGCTGCATGGCCTGGACGGTGCCCATTGGTGTCATGCCCTGGCGTCCAGCCAACTGGTCGCGCTGGCGGTCGATGGCAGCGCAGCCGCCCAGAGCCGACCGTTGGTGTTGTCCGGCAAGCGCCTGTACCTACGGCGCTACTGGGCCTACGAACGGCGTATCGACAGTGCCTTGCGCCAGCGTCTTGCGAGTGTGGAGATCGTTGCCGCCGATTTGCCGCAGCGCCTCAATCGCCTGTTCGATCAACCGGCGCCGGATGGCGTGATCGACTGGCAAAAACTCGCCTGTGCCCTGGCGACCCGCGGCGCATTCAGTATCGTCACCGGCGGCCCCGGCACCGGCAAGACCACCACGGTGGTGCGCCTGCTCGCGCTGTTGCAAGCGCCCGCCGTGGAGTCCGGCAACCCGTTGCGTATCCGTCTGGCCGCGCCCACCGGTAAAGCCGCCGCGCGCCTGACCGAATCCATCAGCCAGCAAGTGCTATCGCTGACAGTGGCCGACAACGTGCGGGAAAAAATCCCCACTCAGGTCACCACTGTCCACCGTCTGCTGGGCAGCCGCCCGGGAACCCGACATTTCCGTCATCACCTGGGTAACCCGTTACCTCTGGATGTGCTGGTGGTGGATGAGGCCTCGATGATCGACCTGGAAATGATGGCCAACCTGCTCGACGCCTTGCCGGCCCATGCACGCCTGATACTGCTGGGAGACAAGGACCAACTGGCATCGGTGGAAGCGGGAGCCGTACTCGGCGACTTGTGCCGCGATGCCGAAGCCGGCTGGTACAGCCCGCACACGCGCCAATGGTTGCAAGCGGTCAGCGGCGAAGACCTCAGTACCAGTGGCCTGCAAGAAGACCTCGATGGCAGTCATCCCCTGGCCCAGCAAGTAGTGATGCTGCGCTATTCGCGCCGCTTCGGTGAGGGCAGCGGCATCGGCCAACTGGCGCGTTGGGTCAACCAGCAAAACGCCGAAGAGGCCCGCCAGCTGTTGGTCGCACGCCGCCACGACGACCTCTTCTGCGTCAGCCTCAAGGGTGAACATGACCACGCACTTGAGCGCCTGGTGCTGGACGGGCAGGGCGACGGCGCCCAAGGTTATCGCTACTACCTGAACCTGCTGCAATCTGCACGCCCATCGCTGGATACGCGGCGGGACGACCCTGCCTGGACCCATTGGGCGCAACAGCTGCTGCAAGCCTTCGACGCGTTCCAGCTGCTTTGCGCCGTACGCAAGGGCCCTTGGGGCGTCGAAGGGCTGAACCTGCGCATCACCGCGGCGCTGCGCAAAGTGCGCCTGATCGAAGGCGATGAGCAGTGGTACGAAGGCCGCCCGGTGCTGATGACCCGTAACGATTACGGCCTGGGCCTGATGAACGGCGACATCGGCATCGCGCTGAAATTGCCCGAAAGCGACGGTGGCCCCCAGGTGCTGCGCGTGGCCTTCCCGCGTAACGATGGCCAGGGCGGCGTGCGCTTTGTGTTGCCCAGCCGGCTCAATGACGTGGAAACCGTGTACGCAATGACCGTGCACAAATCCCAAGGCTCTGAGTTCACCCATACCGCACTGATCTTGCCGGATGCCCTGAACCCGGTACTGACCAAAGAGTTGATTTATACCGGTATCACCCGCGCCAAGCGCTGGTTCAGCCTGATTGAGCCTCGGGCTGGCGTGTTTGAGGAGGCCGTGCGCCGCAAGGTCAAGCGCTTGAGCGGGCTGATGCTGGAATTGGACGCCGTGCCTGAAGAAACTGACTGATAGGTCATGCAATATTTCTGATTCAGCTGTCTGATTTTTCTGAAAAAATAGTGCGCCCCGCGCAAACCGTGTTTCGTGGGGTTTTCCGCCGCTGTGCTATCGTTGCGGCATCACCTTGGAAAACACCTGAGAGAATTGCTGCATGAACGTGGCTGGCTCGCCCACAGAGCGTAGTTTGAGCTGGAGACGCATGTTACTGGTGGCGGTTCTGTGCCTGCTCGTGACGCCTCTGTCGGCACAGACCCAAAGCCTCGCCGAGCAGCGTGCCCAAGCGGTTACCCAAGTGGTGCTCGGCATCCTCAGCTACGCCCGATGGCCGGTAGAGCCTGCGCAGTTGCGGCTGTGCGTTGTCGGGCCGACCCAATACACAGACGACCTGGTCAAAGGCACCACCCAGGCTACCGGCCGTCCGGTGCTGGTACGGCGCCTGCTGGTCGATCATCCCGACATCGTCAACGCCTGTGACGCCGTCTACATCGGCAAGCTCACCGCGGACGAACGCAGCCGCTTGTTCACCTCATTGATTGGCCACCCGGTACTCAGCATCAGCGAAGGCGGCGACCAATGCACCGTGGGCAGTCTGTTCTGCCTGCGAGTAAGCGATGAGCAAGTATCGTTCGAGGTCAACCTGGATTCCGTCGCCCGCAGCGGCGTGCGCATCCACCCCAGCGTGTTGCAGTTATCTCGCCGTCGAGCGCCAGGGTCATGAGCGGTACTAAGGTGCGGCCGACCCTGCGCTCGGTGATTGCCCGTGGGCATATGATCCTGGCCCTGGTGGCGGTCACCCTGGCCAGTGTGTCCCTGACCCTGCTCGGCGTACTTGCCCTGCGGGTCTACGCCGAGCACAACCTGCACCTGATCGCCCGTTCCATCAATTACACCGTGGAAGCGGCGGTGGTGTTCAATGACAGCGCGGCGGCTACCGAAGCCCTGAGCCTGATTGCCTCTACCGAGGAAGTGGCCCAGGCGGAAGTTTTCGATATCAATGGCAAATTGCTGGCGCGATGGGTACGCCCGGAAACCGGCATGTTGTCACGTGTCGAGCTGCAAATAGCGCACGCCCTGCTTGAACAGCCCATCAGCCAACCGATCCTGCGCCAAGGGCAAACCGTGGGCAGCATTCACCTGGTCGGCCACGGTGGCAGTCTATTGCGCTTTTTGCTCAGCGGCCTGGTCGGGATTCTGATCTGCACCGCCCTCAGCGCCTGGGTGGCCTTGCACTTGTCGCGGCGTCTGTTGAATGGTATCACCGTGCCGCTGCAGCGCCTGGCCGCCGTGGCCCACGCGGCCCGCAGCGAGCGCGACTTCGACCGCCGCGTTCCCTCCGCGCAGATCGCCGAACTCGACAGCCTGGGCAGCGACTTCAATGCCCTGCTCGGCGAGATGGAAGCCTGGCAGAGCCACCTGCAAAGCGAGAATGAAACCCTGGCTCACCAGGCCAGCCACGACAGCCTCACCGGCCTGCCCAACCGCGCGTTCTTCGAAGGCCGGTTGATCCGTGCCTTGCGCAGCGCAGCCAAGGTCAACGAGCAAGTGGCGGTGCTGTTTCTCGACAGTGACCGCTTCAAAGACATCAATGACAGCTTCGGCCACGCCGCCGGCGATGCCGTACTGGTAGCCGTTGCCGACCGCGTGCGTGCGCAACTGCGCGAGGATGACCTGGTGGCGCGCTTGGGTGGCGATGAATTTGCGGTGTTGCTGGCGCCCCTGCACAAGGCCGAAGACGCCCAGCGCATCGCCGACAAGATCATTGCCAGTATGGACGTGCCGATCCCACTGCCTGGGGACACCCAGGTATTGACCTCCCTCAGTATTGGCATTGCCATTTATCCCGATCATGGCGCCACTCCCGGCACCTTGCTCAACGCCGCCGATGCAGCGATGTACCAGGCCAAACGACTGTCCTCGGGCGGCCAGCAAACGGCGGAGTCGGAGCGCCCCGTCGTCAACGTTCAACACAGGAGTTGATTCCCTTGTTTGCTAACACGCGCGTTTTGTTTATTTCTTTACTCGTTGCCTTCCTGGCCCTCAGCGGCTGCCAGACGCCACCGCCCAAGGGTCTGACCCCGGCGCAAGTTGCCGTGCTCAAACAACAAGGCTTCGAGCTGACCGATGAAGGCTGGGCCTTCGGCCTGTCTGGCAAAGTGCTGTTTGGCAGCGACGTCGAAACCCTCAACAAACCCAGCACCGACATCGTTGAGCGCATCGGTAGCGCCCTGGTTGGTGCAGGCATTGAGCGCGTGCGCGTTGACGGCCACACCGATGCTTCCGGTAAAGAACCCTACAACGTGGCGCTGTCCCTGCGCCGCGCCAAGAGCGTCGGCAAGGTGCTGACCCGCGTGGGAATGAAAGAAGAAAATATCCAACTGCGCGGCCTGGGCAGCAGCGAGCCGGTGGCATCGAATACGACAACGGCAGGCCGAACCGAGAATCGCCGGGTGTCGATTGTAGTGATCGCGGACTAAGGCAATTCACCTGCCTTAACCTGAAATACATTCAAAATGTGGGAGGGGGCTTGCCCCCGATAGCGGTGTGTTAGCCAATACAACTGGTGACTGACACTCCGCCATCGGGAGCAAGCCCCCTCCCACATTTGTTTTGCGGTCTGCTCGCGGGAGTTTCCGCTTAACAGCGCGGCGTCATCGTCTGCGTCAAGTCATCCACCACGGCCTTGCCCATCTCACACAGATAATGCGCGTCCCATGCGTATTGCTCGCCGCGAAAACCTACCAACGACCATTAGGAGTTTTCTCTGTAGGAAAGGCCTGTCATGACGAATTTTAATGGCTGGGCTGATGAAGTTTCGTTTTTTCGCAAGTGGTGGGCTTAGTTAAATGGACGCTATAAGTAATTACCGTAAAGGATTGCGATGAATATAAATGTCAGTAATTTTCGCCAGGAAGTATCTAAAGTCCGGCTTTCAAAAGACGCATTTGCTGAGCTATTGACGGTAAGAGAATTATTCGAGGTTGGAAGATATGAATGCTCCACGCTCCGAGATCAATGATGCTGAGCCGTTGAGTGATCTGAATCGTTATATGCTACGGATGTGGTTACGCAAACCATGATGCATTCGTGTTCATAACGTAAGTCCTCCCATATCCGCCATAAGCCGAGCCCCATGGAAAATTCCGATATCGCGATCACGCCGGTCTTGATCTCTGCCTTTATGCACGCCACTTGGAATGCCGTAGTCCGCGCCGGTAGCAGTCGCTTCATGACCTTGGCCATGGTCGATGGCACTGCGCTCGTGATATGCCTGCTGGCGTTGCCGTTTGTCAGTGTGCCTAGCCTAGAGGTATGGGGCTATATACTCGTCTCCGTGGTGCTCAATACGGTCTACCGGCTATTTTTGATCAAAGCGTACGAAACAGGTGATTTCGGTCAGGTTTACCCGGTGATGCGTGGGGTGCCACCTGTACTGGTCGCGCTGTTTTCTTACTTTCTGCTGCATGAACAGTTGTCATGCCAGGCGTTGACGGGAGTGTTGCTGATTTGTGTGGGGATTATCAGCCTGACCTTTGTGCGCAGGATGACGGCGCAGATGTTCAAGCCGATCCTGATGGCGGTGTGCGCCGGTGCGTTTATTGCGTCTTACACGGTGGTGGATGCCAAAGGTGTAAGAGCCAGTGAGACGGTGCTGCAGTACATCATCTACCTGACAGTGTTCCAAAGTATTCCGATCCCGATGCTGGCGTTTTACAAAGAGCGTTCAGTCTTGGCTCGTACGATACGTGGGCATTGGCGAGTTGGACTCTTAGGCGGTGTTTTTTACCTGGCGTCTTACGGGTTGGTGTTGTTTGCGTTGTCATTGGACGCGGTGGCCAAGGTCTCAGCTCTGCGGGAAACCAGTGTTATTATCGGCGCCATTATTGCTGCACTGTTCTTTCATGAACGGTTCGGTTGGCGACGGATGCTTTCGGCGTTCGTCATTGTTTGCGGGATCATCTTGATCAAAGTGAGCACCTGATGGCCCAGCGTCCGCCTCCCACACCTATGCTTCAAGCGTTTGTCAGCGCAGCGCAAACCGGTAGTTTTGCGCGCGCAGCGTCTGAGCTCAACCTCACTGCCAGCGCCATTAGCCATCAAATTGCGGGCTTGGAGGAGTGGTGGGGCGTGTCGTTGTTTGAGCGGCACTCGCGTGGCGTCAAACTGACGGTGGCTGGGCAGGCTTTGTTGCCGGTTACCGATGGTTTCTTCAAATCGCTGGATGGGGTGCTGCATTCACTCAACCCCGGTAAATCCCAACCGCTGTACCTCTCATGCACGTCTTCTCTCTGTTCAACATGGCTGATCCCCAGGATGCACGGTTCTCACACTGAGGCCTCATTCAATCTAGATCTGGTGTTGACCAGCGTCGACATGAACCGCGCCAGCCTGGAGGCTCATCAATACGATGTCGCGGTGGTGATGGGGTACGGCGACTACCCGGATCATCATGTCGAATTACTGATGCGCGATGCGGTGTTCCCCGTTTGTTCGCCGGAGTTTCTGCGGTTGAAGGGTGATATTGCGCTTGAGGATGTCGCCCGCAATCCGCTGATTCATCGGGTGGACGATCAGGTGTGTCCGGGATGGGAAAGTTGGTTTGCGTTTCAGGGGCTGGCGGCGCCGCCTTATCACCATGGGCCGAGATTTCCGGATTCGAGTCTGGCGATTAGTCTGGCGGTGAAGGGTGGGGGGATAGCGCTGGGCAGGACTGCATTAGTGTATGACCAACTGGACGGTGGTGCGTTAGTTGCGTTGAATAGTCCCGTGATGATGTCTCCAGCGGCCTACTACATCATTTGTCGAAACGGGCGTCAGTCGGAGCCGGATATTGCTCGACTGATTGAATGGCTCAAGAGCAGTGCGGGTGAGTTTCTGCGCGAAGTTCGGGCTCGGTATCCGCAAATTGCCGAGGCTGGCGCGGTTTAAATGTGGGAGGGAGCAAGGCTCCTCCCGCATTCGAACGGTATTCGCTTAACGGCCCGGCGTCATCGCCTGCGTCAAGTCATCCACCACGGCCTTGCCCATCTCACACAGATAATGCGCAGCCCATGCATATTGCTCGCCGCGCACATCCATGGCGGCTTCCATCGCGAGTTTCTTGGAGTAAAAAAGCAGGGAAGCTGACGGACGCCAGCTAATACTGTTTGGGGCAGTGTCACGCTCGAAACCCGGATCGCTAAACCCGATCGCTGATGTGCAGCGACCCAGGGAGGCTAGTGATCCAAACGCTACAGCGCAATAGGCCAAGGATTCTCTAGGAAACGTCCTGCAATTTAAAGCGAATCGTCGTTGATGGTGCTTTAATCCGCAAACCTGATCTCCCGCGTCTCCCCCATCAACAACCCCTGATTCTGCTCCGTCACCTCCCTGATGTAATCCCACAACAACGTAATCCGCTTCAACTTGCGCAAATCCTCCCGGCAATACATCCAGAACTGCCGCGTAATCGCGATCTGCTCTCCCAGCACCGGCAACAAGCGCGGATCCTGCGCCGCCAGAAAGCACGGCAGTATCGCCATCGACCGTCCCTGCTGCGCAGCAACGTACTGCGCAATCACGCTGGTACTGCGCAGGCTGGCGCTGGCGCCGGGCACCACATTCGCCAGGTACAACAGCTCCGAGCTGAACGCCAAGTCATCCACATAACTGATAAACGGATGCTCGGCCAAATCCGCGGGTTTGCGGATTGGCGGGTGTTGGTCGAGGTAGTCCTGGGTCGCGTACAACTGCAATTTGTAGTCGCACAGTTTGCAGCACACATAGGGCCCGTGCTCCGGGCGTTCCAGGGCGATGACGATGTCGGCTTCGCGCTTGGACAGGCTGATGAAGTGCGGCAGCGGCAGGATATCTACTGAGATCGCAGGATAGGTGTCGACGAAATGGCTCAATTGCGGGGTGACGAAGAAGCTACCGAAGCCTTCGGTGCAGCCCATGCGCACGTGGCCGGACAGCGCCACGCCGGAGCCGGAGACTTGTTCGCAGGCCATGTGCAAGGTGCTTTCGATGGTCTCCGCGTAGCCCAGCAGCCGTTGGCCCTCGGTGGTGAGGACAAAGCCGTTGGTCCGGGATTTTTCAAACAACAGGGTACCGAGCGACACTTCCAACGAGCTGATGCGCCGCGACACAGTGGTGTAGTCCACTGCCAGACGCTTGGCGGCCACGCTGGCCTTGCGGGTGCGGGCCACTTCGAGGAAAAACTTCAGGTCATCCCAGTTCAGGGAGCCCAGGGAGGTGATGTTTTTTTGCATATTGGACCGGCTTTTATGTGCGTTCTTATTAGAAGTTTGCACATCTATACTCCAAAAACAGTCCGAACGCCTCATTCTTCAAGGCGATTCAACGCCTTGGTTCTCTGCATAAATACAAGATTCTGGAGACCACATGAACGCATCTGCCGATATTTCCGTGCAACAGGTCAAGTTGCTGATCAACGGCGAGTGGGTCGAGTCCAAGACCACGCAGTGGCAAGACATCGTCAACCCGGCCACCCAGCAAGTGCTGGCCAAAGTCCCGTTCGCTACTGCCGATGAAGTCAACGCTGCCATCGACGCCGCCCATCGCGCCTTCCAGACCTGGAAGCTGACGCCTATCGGCGCGCGCATGCGCATCATGCTCAAGCTACAAGCCTTGATCCGTGAACATTCCAAGCGTATCGCCGTGGTCCTCAGCGCTGAGCAGGGCAAGACCATTGCCGATGCCGAAGGCGATATTTTCCGTGGCTTGGAAGTGGTCGAGCACGCCTGCTCCATCGGCACCCTGCAAATGGGCGAGTTCGCCGAGAACGTAGCCGGTGGTGTGGATACCTACACCCTGCGCCAGCCTATCGGCGTGTGCGCTGGCATCACCCCATTCAACTTCCCGGCGATGATTCCACTGTGGATGTTCCCGATGGCCATTGCCTGTGGGAACACCTTCGTCCTCAAGCCATCCGAGCAGGACCCGCTGTCGACCATGTTGCTGGTGGAGCTGGCCCTGGAAGCCGGGGTACCGGCCGGCGTACTCAACGTGGTGCATGGCGGCAAGGACGTGGTGGATGCACTCTGCACCCACAAAGACATCAAGGCCGTGTCCTTCGTCGGCTCGACGGCCGTGGGCACCCACGTGTATGACCTGGCCGGTAAACATGGCAAGCGCGTGCAGTCGATGATGGGCGCCAAGAACCACGCCGTGGTGCTGCCGGATGCCAACCGCGAACACACCCTCAATGCCCTGGTCGGCGCCGGGTTCGGCGCGGCGGGCCAGCGTTGCATGGCCACTTCGGTGGTGGTGCTGGTGGGCGCGGCCAAGCAGTGGCTGCCGGATCTCAAGGCCCTGGCGCAGAAGCTCAAGGTCAACGCCGGCAGCGAAGCCGGCACCGACGTCGGCCCGGTGATCTCCAAGCGCGCCAAGGCACGCATCCTGGAGTTGATCGAAAGCGGCGTGAAGGAAGGCGCCAAGCTGGAACTGGATGGCCGCGATATCAAGGTGCCGGGCTTCGAACAAGGTAACTTTGTCGGCCCAACCCTGTTCTCGGGCGTCACCCCCGACATGCGCATCTACACCGAGGAAATCTTCGGCCCGGTGCTGGTGGTGCTGGAAGTCGACACCCTCGATCAAGCCATCGCCCTGGTCAACGCCAACCCGTTCGGCAACGGCACTGGCCTGTTCACCCAGAGCGGTGCGGCGGCGCGCAAGTTCCAGAGCGAAATTGATGTGGGCCAAGTCGGTATCAATATCCCGATCCCGGTGCCAGTACCGTTTTTCAGCTTCACCGGCTCCCGGGGCTCCAAGCTTGGCGACCTCGGCCCGTATGGCAAGCAAGTGGTGCAGTTCTACACCCAGACCAAAACCGTCACCAGCCGCTGGTTCGATGACGACACCGTCAACGATGGTGTTAACACCACCATCAACCTGCGCTGAACCTGGGAGACGACCATGAAGATTGCATTTATCGGCCTGGGCAACATGGGTGCGCCCATGGCCCGTAACTTGATCAAGGCTGGGCACGCGCTTAACCTTTTCGACCTGAACCAGGCGGTACTCAAGGAACTCGCCGAATTGGGCGGCACCATCAGCAGCTCGCCCCGTGACGCGGCCCAAGGCGCGGAACTGGTGATTACCATGTTGCCGGCCGCCGCCCACGTACGCAGCGTCTGGCTCAATGAAGACGGAGTGCTGGCAGGCATCGGCAAAGGCGTGCCAGCGGTGGATTGCAGCACCATCGACCCGCAGACCATCCGTGATGTAGCGGCAGCGGCGGCAAAACAGGGCGTGGCCGTGGCCGATGCGCCGGTTTCCGGTGGCACCGGCGGCGCGCAAGCCGGGACGCTGACCTTCATGGTCGGCGCCAACCCGGAACTGTTCGCCACCCTTCAGCCGGTATTGGCGCAGATGGGCCGCAATATCGTGCACTGCGGTGATGTCGGCACCGGGCAAATCGCCAAGATCTGCAACAACCTGCTGCTGGGTATCAGCATGGTCGGCGTCAGCGAAGCCATGGCCCTGGGAGATGCACTCGGTATTGACACTCAAGTGCTGGCCGGCATCATCAATAGCTCCACCGGGCGCTGCTGGAGTTCCGATACCTATAACCCCTGGCCCGGCGTGATCGAGACCGCGCCTTCATCGCGTGGTTACACCGGTGGTTTTGGTGCCGATTTGATGCTCAAGGATCTGGGCCTGGCCACTGAGGCTGCGCGCCAGGCGCATCAGCCGGTGATCCTGGGGGCAGTGGCCCAGCAGCTCTATCAATCGATGAGCCAGCGTGGGGAAGGGGGCAAGGACTTCTCGGCGATCATCAACAGCTATCGCAAGCCTAAATAGGGCGGTTTCCGGGGGCCAGCAAACAGCTGGCTCCCGGGTTTTGCGGGTCAGGCAAACACAAAATACTTACGCACTGTCTCGACCACTTCCCACGTGCCCTTCATCCCCGGCTCCACCACAAAGATATCCCCAGCGCGCAAATGAATCGGCTCCATGCCTTCAGGTGTGATCACGCAGTAGCCTTCCTGGAAATGGCAGTATTCCCACTTCACGTATTCGACATACCACTTGCCCGGCGTGCAGATCCAGGTGCCCATTATCTTGCTGCCGTCTTCGCTGGTGTAGGCGTTGAGGTTGACAGTGTGCGGGTCGCCTTCGAGCTTTTCCCATTTGCAGGCATCCAGGACCGGCAGTGGGTGGGTGTCGCGCAGTACGGTGATGGGCTTGGACATGATGCCTCCGAGGCAAGGGTAGAAGAGTCGAACCCTATAGCGTCGCGGCTGGGGCTGGTGGTCTGGACTCGACATCGGTATGCCCAGAAGCGCAGTTAATGTGGGAGGGGGCTTGCTCCCGATAGCAGTGTGTCAGTCACTGCTATGGCTACTGACACACTGCAATCGGTGGCAAGCCCCCTCCCACATTGGATCTGTGTGAATTGTTCGGTAATTTGTCTTTTTATCGCAGTAACTGCGAAAGAATTCGCCTATGACGCCAGAATTCGCAAGAAAATTCAGAGCTGGCCCTCGTATCATTCACCCCAGTACCCCGTGAGAGCCTTGCAATGAACCCAATAAAAACGTGGTGGGATATCAGCCCGCCCTTGAGCACGGCGACCCCAACCTGGCCGGGCGATACGCCGTTCCAGGAAGAGCGTGTGTGGCAGTTCGGCCCGGAGTGCCCGGTGAATGTGGGGCGCGTGACCTTGTCGCCGCATACTGGCGCCCATGTGGATGCTCCGCTGCATTACAGTGCCGACGGTGCGCCGATTGGCGAAGTGTCGTTGGACGTGTACATGGGCCCGTGCCGGGTGCTGCATTGCCTGGGCAGCGGCGCGCTAGTGCAGCCACACCAGTTGCAAGGCCGTGTGGATAACGTGCCGGAGCGCGTGTTGCTGCGCACTTATCCACAAGCGCCGCTCACCGAATGGGATGCGAATTTCACCGCCATCGCCCCACAAACCATTGAACTGCTCGCCAGCCTGGGTGTGCGCCTGATCGGTATAGACACGCCGTCCCTGGACCCGCAACAGTCCAAGACCATGGACTCCCACAACGCTGTGGCCCGCCACGGCATGGCGATCCTCGAAGGCATCGTGCTCGATGAGGTACCGGAGGGCGACTATGAACTGATCGCACTGCCGCTGCGTTTTGCCAACCTCGATGCCAGCCCGGTCCGCGCAATCCTGCGCCCGCTCAAGGAGCCCACGCGATGAGCCAATGTCCCTTCTCTGCCGATTACCAGCCACCGGAAGAATGGCATAACGCCGAACTGAATTTTTCCGAGTCCATGAGCTATGGCGACTACCTGGACCTGGGCAAAGTCCTCAGCGCCCAGCACCCGCTGTCGCCTGACCACAACGAGATGCTCTTCATCATCCAGCACCAGACTTCGGAGCTGTGGATGAAACTGATGCTCCACGAACTCAAGGCCGCCCGCGAACACGTGCGCCTGGGTGAGTTGCCGCCGGCGTTCAAGATGCTGGCGCGAGTCTCGCGGATCTTCGACCAACTGGTGCACGCCTGGGCGGTGCTGGCGACCATGACGCCGTCGGAGTACAAGGCAATTCGCCCGTTCCTGGGGCAGTCGTCGGGGTTCCAGTCGTTCCAGTACCGCGAGATCGAATTCATCCTCGGCAACAAGAGCCCGGCATTGCTGCGGCCCCATGCCCATCGGCCGCAATTGTTGCAGGAACTTCAGGTGGCGATTGCCACGCCGTCGCTATATGACGAGGCGATCAACCTGATGATCAAGGCGGGGCTGGCGATTGACCCCCAGCGCGCCGAGCGCGACCCGACGGCGGCCACAGTGCATGATGAGTCGGTGGAGGCGGCGTGGCGTGAGGTGTATCGCGACCCGAGCCGGTATTGGGATTTGTATCAGTTGGCCGAGAAGTTCATCGACCTGGAGGATTCGTTCCGCCAATGGCGCTTCCGGCATGTGACCACGGTGGAGCGGATCATCGGCTTCCAGCCGGGCACCGGTGGCACCGAAGGCGTGGGTTACCTGCGCAAGATGCTCGACACGGTATTGTTTCCCGAACTCTGGCGAGTACGCTCCACCCTCTAAACAAAAAGCCCCGGATCACCGGGGCTTTTCATTTGGAATGCAGTTAAAAATGTGGGAGGGGGCTTGCTCCCGATGGCAGTGTGTCAGCCACTGGATGTGCTGGCTGACACGCTGCCATCGGGAGCAAGCCCCCTCCCACATGGTTTATTGCGTTACTGCAACCGTCGCGTTTTTCATCCGCAGCCGATAGGCCACATAGATAATCCCCACCCACACCGGCATCGCATACACCGACTCGCGAATCCCCGGGATTGCCAGCATCACGCTGATGATCATCAGCATGAACGCCAGGCACAGGTAATTGCTGAACGGGAACCAGAAGGTCTTGAACGACGGCGTCACGCCTTGCTCGCCCATGGCCTTGCGGAACTTGATATGGGTGATGCTGATCAGCGCCCAGTTGATCATCAGCGAAGCAACCACCAGCGCAAACAGCAACTCCAGGGCACTCTGCGGCGCGACATAGTTGACCACCACACACAGCATCGTCACCAAGGCCGAAATCGCCAACGCCCGCAGCGGCACGCCTTGCTTGTTGAGCTTCATCAGCGCCTTGGGCGCGTCACCTTGCTCGGCCAGGCCAAACAGCATGCGGCTGTTGCAGTACACGCCGCTGTTGTACACCGACAACGCCGCGGTCAGCACCACGAAGTTGAGGATGTGGGCGGCGGTGTCGTTGCCGATCAGCGAGAAGATCTGCACAAACGGGCTGCCGCTGTAGGCATCGCCTGACGCGCCAAGGGTTTGCAGCAACTGATCCCACGGGTACAGCGACAACAGCACGGTCAGCGCGCCGACGTAGAAAATCAGGATGCGGTACACCACCTGGTTGATCGCCTTGGGAATCACCTTGCGTGGCTCGCTGGCCTCGGCGGCGGTGATGCCGACCAGCTCCAGACCACCGAACGAGAACATGATGAAGGCCATGGACATCAGCAGCCCCATGCCGCCATTGGGGAAGAAACCGCCGTGGCTCCACAGGTTGCTGACCGAGGCTTGCGGGCCGCCAGTGCCGCTGAACAACAGGTAGCAGCCGAGCACGATCATGCCGACAATCGCCACCACCTTGATGATCGCGAACCAGAACTCGGCTTCGCCGAAGAACTTCACGTTCAGGGTGTTGATCAGGTTCACCGCGACAAAGAACACCAGGGCGCTGACCCAGGTCGGAATCTCCGGCCACCAGAACTGGATGTACTTGCCCACGGCCGTCAGTTCGGCCATGCCCACCAGCACATACAGCACCCAGTAGTTCCAGCCCGCCAAAAAGCCCGCGTAGCCGCCCCAGTACTTGTGCGCGAAGTGGCTGAAGGAACCGGCTACCGGCTCTTCGACGATCATCTCGCCGAGCTGGCGCATGATCAGGAACGCGATAAAGCCTGCAATCGCATATCCCAGGATCATCGACGGCCCCGCCGACTTGAGTACCCCGGCCGAGCCGAGGAACAAGCCTGTACCAATCGCCCCTCCCAAGGCGATCAGCTGAATGTGCCGGTTCTTCAGGCCACGCTTGAGGCCCACCGGGTTAACCATGTCATCCGCCATTAACATTCCCTTCTACTTGTTTTTCTCAAGGGTGAGTGCACGCCGCATCGGCCCCTCAGAAGTGCTGAGGGTCAGATATTACTCTGGGTGAACTTTTCGTAATACAGCTGAACGCCATCAAGTGCCTGATCCGCCAGCCATTGTTGGATGGATTCGACCATTGGCGGGGGGCCGCACAGGTACATATCCGCCGATCTATCCCGCAATTCGGCCAGGTCGAAATGCTCGGTAAGGTAACCGCGCTTGCCGGGCCAGTCATTGGAGGGTTCGCTGAGTACTTCGGTGTAGCGAAAGCCCGGGATTTTTCCCGCGTAGTCCTGGATACGCGCCGCTTCGCATAAATCCTCGGCCCCGCGCACGCCGTAGTACAGGTGCACCGGTTGCGCGCAGCCGTTGGCCGCCAGCTCATCGAGCATGCCCAGCAACGCCGACAAGCCTGTGCCGCCCGCCACCAGCACCAGCGGCTGGGTGACATGGCGCAGGTAGAACGCCCCCAATGGCGCCTCCAGCAGCATCTGGTCGCCCACCTGGCAGCGCTCGCGCAAATAGTTGCTCATCACCCCATCCGGCAGCAGGCGCACCAGGAATTGCAGTTGGTTGCCCGGCCGATTGGCGAAGGAGTAGGAGCGCCAACTGTCGGTGCCGGGCACCGCGAGGCGAGCGTATTGGCCGGGCAGGAAATCCAGTGGCTGCTGCAGTTGTACCTGCAGGATCGCCGTACTGGTGGAGACCTGCTGCACGTCGCTCACCGTACCGCGTACCTGCACTGGCCCAGACGCATTGCACAGGCTTGAATCGAAGTCGAAGTAGAAGGTGGCGTCGGACTGCACCCGAGTCTGGCAACTGAGCATCTTGCGTTGTTGCAGCTCGAGGCTGGAGAGGGCTTCGTCGTCTACATAGTCTTGTGTGTAGTTTCCGGATTCGCAGCGGCCCTGGCAGGTGCCGCACACGCCTTCGCGGCAATCCAATGGGATCTTGATACCGTTACGCAGGGCCGCATCCAAGAGAATTTCATTGGCGCCCACCGGAAAAAACAGGGTTTTGCCATCGGCAAAACTGAAGGCCACTTTGTGATTCATTCACATGACTCCGTGGAAAGGTATAAACCCTTGTAGGAGCGAGCTTGCTCGCGAAGAACTTTAACGATGACGCCGGGCAACTTGGATGCACGCGGTGTATTTGAGTTTTTCGCGAGCAAGCTCGCTCCTACAGGGGAATGCGCCAACGTTACAGGTGATAGAAATCCAGCACCGAGTTGATGGTGTCGTTGAGCAGCAGGGCGTGCTTGCGCGTGATCAGCCAGCTGTCGCCCTCGGGCTTGAGGCGATAGGTTGCGTGCCCGTAGAACTGCTCGGACGTAGCCAGCCGATAAAACAGCGTGTGCCAGTTCAAGCGCACCTCCAAGGTGCCGTCACTTTGTTCGGCAATGCGCACGTTGTTGATCAGGTGCAAGGTGCGCGGCATCGGTGTGGCCGAGGCGGCCTTGCCGGTGCGCAGGCGGAACACGCGGTCTTCCAGGCCCGAACGGTTGGCGTAATAGATCAACGACATCTCGCGCTTGGGGTCCCGGGTGTAGACGTGTTCCGAGTCCCACTGCGGCAGGTGGAATTCACTCTGCGGGTCGAACAACTGCACATAGGCATCCCAGTCCTGGGCGTCGCACAGTTCGGATTTGCGGTAGAAAAACTGCTCGATCTGGTACTGCAATTGCGCATTCATCACTTCACCTCCCGCAGTGTCAGCGCTTGCCGGTCCAGGCCCTTGAGCAGGAACTGTTGCCAGTTACGGTGCTGGTTGACGTACAAGCCTTCGTGGGTGAACTCGGTGCCGGTCATGGCTGGTTGGATGCCAATGGCTTCGCTGTTGGGCGTAGGTCCGGTTTCCCAGCGGTGGCTGCCCCGTGAGATATCGCTCCAGCGCTCCAGGCGGCCCTGGAAACCGCGCTGGGCTTCGCGAAATTCCACCAAGTCGTCCGGCGTGCCCATGCCCGAGACGTTGAAGAAATCTTCGAATTGGCGAATGCGGTTTTCGCGATCCGCATCGGACTCATCCTTCACACCCAGGCACTGGCTGATGATCTCGGTCTTGTTCCAGGCCACCGGGCGGATGATGCGCAGCTGTGAGCTGATCTGGTCGAGGAAGAACAGGCTGGGGTAGATGTTCAGGTTGCGCAGGCGGTGCATCATCCACTCGGCCTTTTGCTGGCCGTGCTCTTGCACCAGGCGCGGCATGATGGTGGCGTAGCCGGAGCGCACGCTGGGGTTGGGCATGTCGCTGAACAACACGCTGTGGCCATTGTTGAAGGCGAACCAGCCGTCGTCGGTATTGGCGTCGCCGGCGCCGAGCTTGCTGTAGTCCAAGGTCGTGCTGGAGCCTGTGCCGTTCTCGGTATTGACCTGCTGGCGATGCTGCACCGTGGCCACGTAGTTGTAGTGCACGGTGCTGACGTGATAACCGTCCAGGCCGTTTTCGTTTTGCAGTTTCCAGTTGCCGTCATAGGTGTAGGCGGACTTGCCCGGCAGCACCTCCAGCTTCCCCGTGGCGGATTGCGCCACCATCATGTCGAAAAACACTTTGGCGTCGCCGAGGAAGTCTTCCAGGCTATCCGTGCCCTGCACGTCGAGGCTGATAAACACAAAGCCCTTGTAGCTGTCGATGCGGGCTTTTTTCAGGCCTCTGGTGGCTTTATCAAACCCCTCTGGATATTCCCCAGGTGCCTTGACCTTCACCAACCGGCCGTCGCTCTTGTAGCACCAGGCGTGGAACGGGCAGGTAAAGGTGGACTGGTTGCCCTTGCCCACCCGGGTGAGGGTGGTGCCGCGATGTTGACAGGCATTGATCAACGCGTTGAGCCGACCTTCGCCGTCGCGGGTGATGATCATTGGCTGGCGCCCGGCGCGCATCGTCACGAAGTCGTGATTGTTCGCCAGCTCGCTTTCGTGGCAGGCATAGATCCAGTTCTTTTCGAAGATCAGTTCCATCTCCAGCTCGAACAACTCGGGCTCGGTGAACATGTCGCGGGCGATGCGAAACACCGCATCGGTCGGGCGAAAATCCAGGCAGCTTTCGATAAAGCTCTTCCACTGCTCGACGCTTCTTGCACCACTCATGGGAGGCACCTTTTGATCATGGCTAAACGGTTAGCCATTAAGAGCCTGTGAGATGGTGGCGGGCTATCCGCTTAATGGGGGAAGCTGGGCCGCAAAGTTGGGCAGCAAGTACCCACGACGGTGCGCGCAAGTGACAGCATGCGCTACTGTGATTGCAGGTGAAGGTCACGAAAGCCTGGGCTTTATCCACATAGTCGACCTTTGCTATCCACCCGGTGGTGATGGTGCTGGCGTGGCTTGGAACTTGCTGTCGATGTTCAACGACGCGCCGCCAGAGCGCGCAAACGCCTAACCGCCGTGGGTGCAGCCCGATGAGTAGCCAGACACGCGATATTCATATTCAACGCTTCGACCTGGAGGGCGCCCGCAGCTGGATGTCCGGTATTTGCGGCCCCCATCGCCTGGCAACGACGACGCCCGAACGCCTGCGTTTTCACCACAGTGCCAACGTGTTCAAGTCCCGCGCCACCACCCTGGGCGTGATCGAATACGGCACCGACGTGACCATCGACATCGAAGACGCCGAGCACTTCAGCAGCTACAGCCTGAGCCTGCCATTGGTGGGCGAGCAGGAACTGAGCAAGAACGGTGAACGCCTCAGTTCCAACCGCGACCAGGGCGTGATCATTTCACCCAATGAACACCAGGTGCTGGCGATTTCCGGTGACTGCCGCAAGTTGCAGGTGGTGATTACCCGCGCAGCCATGAGTGAATCGCTGGAAGGTTTGTTGCAACGGCCCATCGACGCGCCGCTGCGCTTTGAATCAGTGATGGACGCGGTGGAAGGTGCCCCGGCTGCGTGGTGGCGCATGGCGCGTTACTTCATCGCGGAGCTGGAATGCAGCAGCGAGCTTTACGAACAGGCGGCGTTTACTCGCGACCTGGAAAGCTCACTGATCAAGGGCCTGATCCTGGCCCAGCCGAATAATTACTCCGAAGAACTGCGTGATGTGCTGGGCGTAAAATTGCCGCATTACCTGATCCGTGCGCGTCAGTACATCCACGACAACGCCCGCGAAGCGGTGCACCTGGAAGATCTGGAGGCGGCGGCCGGGGTGTCGCGGTTCAAGCTGTTCGATGCGTTTCGCAAGTACTTTGCGCTCTCGCCCATGGCTTATCTGAAGAAGCATCGGCTGGGGGCTGTACGTCAGGAGATTCTTGAGCAAGGTTCGGTGCGTACCATCTCGGAAATTGCGTTGGGTTGGGGGTTTACTCATTTGGGGCGGTTTTCGGCGGAGTACCGCAAGCTGTTTGATGAGTCTCCCAGCCAAACCCTGCAACGCAAGCGCTTGCGCAGCCTTTGAAAACGATGTCCCCGGTTTGTACCGGGGCTTGCCCCCTCCCACACTGGGTTTGTGGTGCATATGGAATATCAGATCAACTCTTCCACCAGTTGCAGGCAATGACTCAGCCCCGGCGACTGATCATTCACCCGTCGACTGAGAATGATCGGCGAGGTCGCAGTAGTCTCCACCACCGGTGTATAGCCAATATCCGCCCGATGCAGCACCTGCACCGACGCTGGCACCAATGTCACACCCATCCCGGCACCCACCAGGCCGATAGCGGTCTGCAACTCGTTGGTCCACTGTGCAACCTTCAGGCTCAAGCCATGGGCGTCAAACAGCGCGATCACATGGTCGGCATAACTGGGGCGCGGGTTGCCGGGGTAGAGCACAAAGGGTTCGGCGGCCAACTGGGCGAGGGTGGCGGGGGCGTCCAGCAAGGGGTGACCACTGGGCAGCACGGCTACCAGGCGATCCTCCACCAATACCCGCTGGACAATAGCCGGGTCGTCGATGCGAATCCGTCCGAAGCCCACATCGATGCGCCCGGCCTTGAGCGCGTCGACCTGCTGCAGGGTGGTCATTTCCGACAAGCCCAGCTCCAGCTCCAGGGCCTCATGGTTGCGCAGGCGCCGAATCAATTCCGGCAGCACGCCGTACAAGGTCGAGGGCGCAAAGCCGATGCCCAGCCAGGTCTTTTCGCCCAGGCCGATGCGCCGGGTGTTGTCGCAGACCTTGCCCAATTGTTCGAGCAACACATTGGCATGCTCATAAAAAAACCGCCCGGCCTCGGTCAGGCGCAAGGGGCGGCTACGCTCCAGCAGAATGACCCCCAGTTCATCCTCCAACTGTTGGATCTGCCGGCTCAAGGGCGGCTGGGCGATGTGCAGGCGTTCTGCGGCGCGGGTGAAGTTGAGGGTCTCGCCCAGCACCTGGAAATAGCGCAGGTGACGCAGTTCCATATCGGCTCCTTTCATACCTTGAAGGTATTGCTTGAGACCCATTCTATATTGGAACCCCGCAAAAATACGGCACAGAATCGGCCAAAACCTATAAAGAACCCAATGGGTATTGCCATGCTGACCTGCGCCATCGAGTCGATCGAAACCATCATCGTCGACCTCCCCACCATTCGCCCGCACAAGCTGGCGATGCACACCATGCAAAACCAAACCTTGGTGGTCATCCGCCTGCGTTGCGCCGACGGTATCGAAGGCATCGGCGAAGCCACCACCATCGGCGGCCTGAGCTACGGCAACGAGAGCCCCGACAGCATCAAAGTCAACATCGACCGCCACTTCACACCGCTGTTGATCGGCCAGGATGCGAACAATATCAACGCCGCCATGTTGCGCCTGGAACGCAGTATTCGCGGCAACACCTTCGCCAAGTCCGGCATCGAAAGCGCCTTGCTCGACGCCCTCGGCAAACGCCGGGGCCTGCCGGTCAGCGAACTGCTCGGCGGGCGTGTACGCGATGCGCTGCCGGTGGCCTGGACCCTGGCCAGCGGCAACACCGAACAAGACATCGGCGAGGCCGAGAAGATGCTCGACCTGCGCCGTCACCGCATTTTCAAGTTGAAGATCGGCGCCGGTGAAATCAGCCGTGACCTGACCCACGTGATCGCGATCAAGAAGGCCTTGGGCGAGCGTGCCAGTGTGCGTGTCGACGTCAATCAGGCATGGGATGAAGCCGTGGCCCTGCGGGCGTGCCAAGTGCTTGGCGACAACGGCATAGACTTGATCGAGCAACCGATCTCGCGCAATAACCGCGGCGGTATGGCCCGGCTCAACCTGTCGAGCCCGGTGCCGATCATGGCCGATGAGTCCATTGAGTGTGTCGAGGATGCCTTCAACCTGGCCCGCGAAGGTGCGGCCTCGGTGTTCGCCCTCAAGATCGCCAAGAACGGCGGGCCTCGTGCCGTGTTGCGCACGGCGGCGATTGCCGAAGCGGCCGGCATTGGCCTGTACGGCGGCACCATGCTCGAAGGTGGCATCGGCACCCTGGCCTCGGCCCATGCATTCCTCACCCTGAGCAAACTGGCGTGGGACACCGAGCTGTTCGGCCCGCTGTTGCTGACCGAAGACATTCTCACCGAGCAGCCGCTGTACCGCGATTTCCAGCTGCATATTTCCACTGCGCCGGGCCTGGGCCTGGCGCTCGATGAAGAGCGCCTGGCGTTCTTCCGTCGTGACAAACACTAAGAGGCGCTGCCATGTTGTTTCACGTAAAAATGACCGTAAACCTGCCCCTCGACATGCCCCCCGAGCGCGCCGACAGCCTCAAGGCCGAAGAGAAAGCCCTGGCCCAGCGCCTGCAGCAAGAGGGCAAATGGCGCCACCTGTGGCGCATCGCCGGGCACTACGCCAACTACAGCGTGTTCGATGTCGACAGCGTGCAGGACCTGCACGACCTGCTGATGCAACTGCCGCTGTTTCCCTACATGGCCATCGAAGTGAATGCGCTGTGCCGGCACCCGTCGTCGATCCATGCAGACGACCGCTAAGCGCCTTTTAAAAAGCTAATAATGACAAGATGAGGAATGCACCATGACCATCCGCCTGTCCCAGACTGCTCACGCCCAACGGTTTCTCGAAGAAGCCAGCGGTAACCTCAATGACGCCGGCAACCCGCGTGTCAAGGCGCTGATGTACCGGATCCTGCGCGACACCGTGAACATCATCGAAGACCTGGAAGTGACCCCGGAAGAATTCTGGAAGGCGGTCAACTACCTCAATGAACTGGGCAAAAACCAGGAAGCCGGCCTGCTCGCCGCAGGCCTGGGCCTGGAGCATTACCTCGACCTGCTGATGGACGCCGCCGATGAACAGGCCGGCAAGTCCGGCGGCACACCGCGCACCATCGAAGGCCCGTTGTACGTAGCCGGCGCGCCGTTGTCGAAGTACGAAGCGCGGTTGGATGATGGCCAGGATGACGCGGTGCCGTTGTTCATGCGTGGGCAAGTGCGCGATACCCATGGCAAGCCACTGGCGGGGGCGATTGTCGATGTATGGCAGGCCAATACGGGCGGTACCTATTCATGGTTCGATCCGACTCAGTCGGCATTCAACCTGCGCCGACGCATCGAAACCGACGCCCAGGGCAACTACCGTTTTCGCAGCATCGTGCCCTCCGGCTATGGCTGCCCGCCCACCGGGCCGACGCAGCAATTGCTCGACCAACTGGGGCGCCATGGACAACGCCCTGCGCACATCCACTTCTTCATCTCGGCGCCCGGGCACCGGCACCTGACCACCCAGATCAACCTGTCGGATGATCCTTACCTGCATGATGACTTTGCCTATGCCACGCGCGATGAACTGATTGCCGAGATTCGCTTCAGTGACGATCCGCAGCTGGCACGGGAGTTTGGTGTGCAAGGGCGGTTTGCGCAGATTGATTTTGATTTTGAGTTGCAGGTGGCTGATGCACCGGTTGAGCAAAAACGCATGCAACGCGTACGCGCCCTGGAAGACTGATCAACGCGGTCAAAAATGTGGGAGGGGCGGTGCGACGATTCGACTTGCTCCCGATAGCAGAGTGTCAGTCACCTATTTACTCACTGACCCACCGCCATCGGGAGCAAGCCCCCTCCCACATTTGATTTGTGGTGTTGGTGCTATTTGCGCACGACCAGATCCAACACCTCATCCCGGTCCTTGATCTTCTGCAGCACAATCTCCGACCTGATATCCATCACCCCCGCCGTGCGGTTCAGGTGGTTCACGATAAAGTCCGAAAAATGCTTGAGATTGCGCGCCTGCACCCGCAGCACATAGTTGCTGGCGCCGGTGATCACATAGGCGCTTGCCACCTCCGGCCAGCCTTGCACCTTCTTGATAAAGGTCTCATGCCAGTCCTCTACATCCTGGCGCAACGACAGGTGCACGATGGCTTCCAGCTCGATCCCCAACTGCTCGGCATTCAATACCGCACGGTAACCGCTGATGATGCCCTCGCTTTCCAACAGGCGCAGACGGCGCAGGCAGGCAGAGGGCGAAAGTGCGACTTTTTCCGCCAGTTCCTGGTTGCTGATACGGCCATCCTGTTGCAGGAAATGCAGGAGGCGCAGGTCGGTGGCGTCGAGAATCATGCTTTGAATAAATCCGCGTATTTAGAGGTTAAATTCGAATTTCCTACAGCTTAATTAGCCTGTTACCCACCACTTTGCACGAAAATTCTCTAAAGCTTCGTTCATTATTTGCTGCATCCTCACTTATAAAAACCAGGACAGCCCATGACCACTCGAAGCCATTGCCAAGCCCTCGACGCCCAGGACCCATTGGCGCCACTGCGCGCCCAGTTCGCCTTGCCCGAGGGGGTGATCTACCTCGACGGTAACTCCCTCGGCGCACGCCCGGTGGCGGCATTGGCGCGGGCGCAACAGGTGATTGCCGAGGAGTGGGGCAATGGTTTGATCCGCAGCTGGAACAGCGCCGGCTGGGCGGATTTGTCCCTGCGCCTGGGTAATCGCCTGGCGCCATTGATCGGTGCGCGGGACGGTGAAGTGGTGATCACCGATACCACCTCGATCAACCTGTTCAAGGTGCTCAGTGCGGCGTTGAGTGTGCAGCGCCAACGTGCGCCTGGGCGCAAGGTGATCGTCAGTGAGGCGAGCAACTTTCCCACCGATCTGTATATCGCGCAGGGCTTGGCGCAATTGCTGCAACAGGGGTATTCCCTGCGGTTGGTCAACAGCCCCGACGAGCTGCCGCAGGCAATCGATCAGGACGTGGCGGTGGTGATGCTTACCCACGTCAACTACAAAACCGGCTACATGTACGACATGCAGGCGCTTACAGCCTTGAGCCACGAGTGCGGCGCGCTGAGCATCTGGGACCTGGCGCATTCGGCGGGCGCGGTGCCGGTCGACCTGCATCGGGCCGGCGCTGATTATGCGATCGGCTGCACCTACAAATACCTCAACGGCGGCCCGGGCTCCCAGGCGTTCGTGTGGGTCAACCCGGTGTTGGTGGACGTGGTGCGCCAGCCGTTGTCGGGCTGGTTCGGGCACACCCGCCAGTTCGCCATGGAATCCACCTACGCACCCAGCACCGGCATTGCGCGCTATCTGTGCGGCACCCAGCCGATCACCTCGTTAGCCATGGTGGAGTGCGGCCTGGAGATTTTTGCCCAGACCGATATGGCCAGCCTGCGCACTAAATCCCTGGCATTGACCGACCTGTTTATCACGTTGGTCGAAAGTCGCTGCGCCGCCCATGGCGTGACGCTGATCACCCCGCGTGAACACGCCCGGCGTGGTAGCCACGTCAGCTTCGAACACCCCGAAGGTTATGCAGTGATCCAGGCCCTGATCGCCCGCGGTGTGATCGGCGACTACCGCGAACCACGGATCATGCGCTTTGGTTTCACGCCGCTGTACACCCGCTTTACCGAGGTGTGGGACGCCGTGGAAATCCTCGGTGAAATCCTCGACAACCGCACCTGGGATCAGCCGCAATTCAAAGTCCGAAACAGCGTTACCTGACAACAGCGTAACCCATTGTAGGAGCGAGCTTGCTCGCGAAGATCGTCAACGATAACGCGCGAATTCTGAATGCACGCGGCGTTCTCAGGTTTTTCGCGAGCAAGCTCGCTCCTACAGAAAACCAGCGCTTGCTGTGTAATCACAATAATAAAGGGGCACACCAGTGACCACGCCAGACAACGGCTTTGCCGAGATCACCCACCGCGAACTGGGCCTGCGGCGCCAGCTCACTTCCGGCCAGATGAGCATGATCGCCATCGGTGGCGCCATTGGCACCGGGCTGTTCATGGGCAGCGCCTATGCCATCGGCTATGCCGGGCCGAGCGTGCTGGTGAGCTACGCCATCGGCGCGCTGATCACCTTGTTGCTGATGGGCTGCCTGGCGGAGATGACGGTGGCCCATTCCACCTCCGGCTCCTTTGGCGCCTATGCCGAGTTCTACATCAGCCCACTGGCCGGCTTCCTGGTGCGTTATGCCTACTGGGCGGCGATTGTGCTGGCCGTAGGCGCCGAGGTCACGGCGGTGGCGATGTACATGAAGTACTGGTTTGCCAATGTGCCGGAGTGGGTGTGGATCGTGTCGTTTTCCAGCGTGCTGATCCTGCTCAATGCCATCAGCGTAAAGACCTTTGGTAACTTCGAATACTGGTTCTCGACGATCAAGATCAGTGCCATCGTCGGTTTCATCATCCTTGCGGTGTATGTGGTGTTCGGCTCCGGCAACCCGGACTACGGCGTGCAGAACTACACGGCCCACGACGGGTTTTTCCCCCATGGCTTGAGCGGCATGTGGATCGCGGTGATCGTGTCGATCTTCAGCTACCTCAGCGTCGAGATGATCGCCGTGGCCGCCGGTGAAGCCGCCGATCCGGAACAGGCGGTGAAGAAAGCCTTTCGCGCCACCATTGTGCGCCTGGTGGTGTTCTACCTGCTGACCCTGGCGCTGATGCTCGCCATCGTGCCGTGGAACCAGGCGGGCCAGACCCAGAGCCCATTCGTTACGGTGATGCAGACCATCGGCATTCCTGGTGCCACCGGGGTGATGAACTTCGTAATCCTGATCGCGGCGCTGTCGGCGATGAACAGCCAGCTCTACATCACCACGCGCATGATGTTCAGCCTGTCTCGTGCAGGCTTTGCGCCCAAGGCCATGGGCGCCTTGAGCAAGAACGGCATCCCGCTCAATGCCCTGTTGCTGTCCAGCTCGGGCATCGCCCTGGCGACCTTGCTTAACGTGGTGTACCCGGAAAGCTCGTTCACCCTGATGATGGCGATCTCGATGTTCGGCGCGATCTTCACCTGGTTCATGATCTTCCTCACACACCTGTTCTTCCGCCGCTACCGTAAGCGCCATGGCGGGGCGAAGTTGTCCTTCCAGCTGCGCCTGTTTCCCTACACTACGTTGCTGGGGCTGGTGCTGATGGGAGCGGTGATGATCACCACTTATTTCACCGAGGCGTTCAAGATGACCCTGGTGTTTGGCGTGCCGTTCCTGCTGATACTGTCGGCGGTGTATTACGGGTTTTTCCGCAAGGGCAGGGCCAAGGCATCGAACAAAGCTCTGGCGTAACCCGGCAGTTGTTCGAAGTCGCGTGCGCATAACAGCAGCTTGCGGCAGGCCCAGGTTTCGCGCAGAGGCTGGACCTTGAAACGGCGCTCCGACGGCCAGCGATCCAAGGCGGCCTGAGGCACGATGCCCAGGCCGGCGCCGCCGGCGACCATGCGAATCAAACCATCAAAACCGTCGGCACGGATGCGGGTTTGCAGGCGAAAGCCTGCGTGCAATGCCTGCTCCTCCAGATACACCGCCAGCGCACTGTTGGCCGCCAAGCCTACGTAGTCGTACTGCAAGCTGTCGATGAAGCTGGCTGTGGTCAGCGGATGGTCAAGGGGCACGATGAGCACCAACGGATCATCGCGAAACGGCAAGGTTTGCAAGCCGTGGGTGTCCACCGCATCAGAAATAATCCCCAGGTCGGCCGTGCCCTGGCGCAAGGCTTGGGTGATGCGCAGGCTGCGCAGTTCTTGCAGGTCGATATCGAGGTTGGGGTGTTCACGCAGAAAGCCGGCGAGCAGTTCAGGCAGGTATTCGCTGAGGGCGGTGGTGTTGCACAGCAGGCGGACCTGGCCTTTGACGCCATTGGCGTATTCGGCCAGGTCCTGTCGCAGGTGTTCGGCCTGTTGCAGCAGCAGGCGAGCGTGCCGGGCCAAGGCCTTGCCCGCAGGGGTTGGGGTGACGCCACGGCGGCCACGGTCGAGAAACGCGATGCCCAGTGAAGACTCCATCGCCCGGATGCGTGCGCTGGCGGCAGCCAGGGACAAATGACTGCGAGCCGCGCCGGCGGTGATATTGCCGGTATCGAGGATGTGCAGGTAGAGGCGCAGGTCGATCAGATCAAAGTGCATGGCATCAGCCTCAGGCAAATCAAGAGTCAGGGTCAGTATATGGCGAATTTTCGAACCCGGCGAAAGCTCCCACAATGATGCTCATGAATACCTTCCTCTCGTTCTATCAAAACCTTGGTACTGCCTTGACGCTGCTGGTGATCGGCACCTTCCTGCTGGCCGGCACGGTCAAGGGCATCATTGGCCTGGGCCTGCCCACCGTGGCCATGGGCATGCTCGGCCTGGCTATGTTGCCGGCGCAGGCTGCGGCGTTGCTGATCATTCCTTCGACAGTGACCAATCTCTGGCAACTGGCGTTTGGCGGCCATTTGAGCGCCTTGGTCAAACGCTTGTGGCCGATGCTATTGTTGATTTTCTTCGGCACCGGGCTTGGCAGCGTGTGGCTGGGCATGGGGGGCGGGCCTTGGGTGGTGCGTGGGTTGGGTGCGGCGTTGCTGGTGTATGCGTTGAGCGGACTGTTCCTGCCGGCATTGCGGGTAGACCCGGCCACCGAACGTTGGCTGGGGCCGCTGTGCGGCGCCGTCACTGGCCTTATCACCTCGTCGACCGGCGTGTTCGTGATTCCCGCTGTGCCCTACCTGCAAGCCTTGGGTTTGAATCGCGATCAGTTGGTGCAGGCACTGGGCCTGTCGTTCAGCGTATCGACCCTGGCGCTCGCCGCAGGCCTGGCGTGGCGGGGCACCTTGGGCGGCGGTGAGATCAGTGCTTCAATGTTGGCACTGCTGCCGGCGCTGCTGGGCATGTGGCTGGGCCAGGCGCTGCGCCAGCGCATCAGCGCAGTGTTATTCAAGCGCGTTTTCTTTATCGGCATGGCGCTGTTGGGGGGCCACCTGTTGATCAGTGGCTGAGTCGCCAACCGCTCGGTGTAAGCTGCGCTGAACCGATTACGAGGAGCGCCTGTGAAAGCCCGGTCCGATGAGCTACAGATTTTCGTCAGCGTGATTGAGTGCGGTTCGATTTCCGCCGCGGCGGAGCAGGTCGGACAGACCCCTTCGGCGGTCAGCCGCACCTTGTCGCGCCTGGAGGCCAAGCTCGACACCACCTTGATCAACCGCACCACCCGGCGCATGGACCTGACGGAAGAGGGCAAGTACTTCTTCGAGCAGGCCAAGGTGATCCTGGCACAGATGGATGAGCTGGAAGAGCGCCTGTCGTCGCGCCAGAAAAAACCGGCCGGCCGCCTGCGTATCAACGCTGCCGTGCCGTTTATGCTGCATGGGATCGTGCCGTACATCGCCGAATTTCGTAGCCTCTACCCGGAAATCCAGCTGGAGCTCAACAGCGACGACCTGATCATCGACCTGCTGGAGCAAAGCACCGACATCGCCATTCGCATCGGCGCCCTGGCCGATTCGACCCTGCATGCGCGTTTCCTGGGTTCGACCCCGCTGCATATCCTTGCCAGCCCCGACTACCTCAAGCAGTACGGGACGCCGGCGACGGTAGCCGAACTGGCCGATCACACGCTGCTTGGCTTCACCCACACTGAAACCCTCAATCACTGGCCGCTGCGCCATGTGGACGGTGATCGCTGGCTGATCCAGCCCGGTGTCAGCGCCTCCAGTGGCGAAACTGTGCGGCAATTAGCGCTGGAGGGGCAGGGCATTTGTTGTCTGTCGAACTTCATGACTATCGACGACATCGACACCGGGCGCCTGGTGCCGATGTTGGAGGCGTTCAACAGCGGTTATCGCCAGCCGATCCATGCGGTGTTCTACCGCAACTCGCAATTGGCGCTGCGCATCCAGTGTTTCCTGGATTTTATTCAGACCAAACTGGCGCGGTATGCCCGCTGATTCGTGATCTGCACGCAAGAGTGAATTGGGCGATACGGGCTTATTCGGCTGGGAGGGGTGCTTGATACTGGCTCCATCATTTACCCAGTCAGGAGCAACCTCCATGAACGTATTCGTTACCGGCGCCGCAGGGTTTATCGGCGGTTCCATCGCCACCGGCCTGGCCAAGGCCGGCCACCACGTCACCGGCCTGGTGCGTAGCGCCGAGCAAGCCGCCGAGATGACTGCCCTGGGCATCACCCCGGTGATCGGAACCCTTGACGACGCCGCCGTGTTGACCGAGCAGGCGCACAAGGCCGATGCAGTGATCAATGCCGCCAGCAGCGACCATCGCGCCGCCGTGGAAACCCTGCTGGCCGCCTTGAAAGGCTCGAACAAGCCGTTGCTGCACACCAGCGGCTCGAGCATTGTCGGCGATGCGTCGGGCGGTAAGGCCAGCGATGTCATCTACTTCGAAGACAACCTGCCGGAGCCGACCGTCGACAAGGCCGCACGCGTGGCGATCGACAACCTGATCCTCGCGGCCGCCAGCGACGGCGTCAATTCGGCGGTGATCTGCAACACCCTGATCTACGGCCACAGCCTGGGCGTGAAGCGTGACAGCGTGCAATTGCCGCGCTTGCTCAAGCAGGCGCGCAAAAGTGGTGTGGTGCGTCATGTAGGCCCGGGGCAGAACATCTGGTCCAACGTGCATATCGAAGACGTGGTGGCCCTGTACCTGCTGGCGCTGACCAAAAACGTGCCGGGTACGTTCTACTTTGTGGAAAGCGGCGAAGCAGCGTTTATCGACATGACCACGGCCATTGCCCAAGCGCTGAACCTGGGCGAGCCGCAGGACTGGCCATTGGCCGAGGCTGAGGCCGAATGGGGCTATGAAATGGCGAACTACGGGCTGGGTTCCAACAGCCGGGTGCGTGGCAAGCATGCCCGTGAGTTGTTGGGCTGGGTGCCGAAGCGTACGTCGGTGGTGGAGTGGATTCGCGACGAAATGGTGTGATGTTCGCTTGAGACCAAGGTGCTGCTATCGGGAGCAAGCCCCCTCCCACACTAGGCCGCGTACTCCCATGTATATGCGGTCAAATGTGGGAGGGGGCTTGCTCCCGATTGAGGCGACTCGGTCTTCGAGGCTAGCCCCACCCGCCGCAATTCCGTACCATTCCCCGCCTTATCCCCGCAACTCCCTGGTACTCCATGAACCTCACCCGTCTGCGCGCCGATGCCCTGGCCGGCCTCACCACGTCTTTCGCGCTGCTGCCAGAATGCATCGCCTTTGCCCTGGTAGCACACCTCAACCCGCTGATGGGGCTCTACGGCGCCTTTATCATCTGCACCCTGACTGCGTTGTTCGGCGGTCGCCCGGGCATGGTTTCGGGCGCGGCCGGTTCGATGGCGGTGGTGATCGTCGCGCTGGTGGTGCAACACGGGGTGGAGTATCTGCTGGCGACGGTGCTGCTGGGCGGGCTGATCATGGTCGCATTCGGCCTGCTGCGCCTGGGCAAGCTGGTGCGCATGGTGCCGCACTCGGTGATGCTCGGTTTCGTCAACGGCCTGGCGATCATCATTGCGCTGGCGCAACTGGAGCATTTCAAGAGCGGCGAACACTGGCTCAGTGGCACGCCGTTGTATGTGATGACCGGCCTGGTGGTGGTGACCATGGCGATTGTCTACCTGTTGCCACGCCTGACCCGTGCCGTGCCCCCTGCGCTGGTGGCGATCCTGGGGGTTGGCCTGGCGGTCTACCTGCTTGGCCTGCCGACCCGCACCTTGGGCGATATGGCGCATATCGCCGGCGGCTTGCCAACCTTCGCCCTGCCGCAGATCCCCTGGACCCTGGAAACCCTCGGCATCATCGCGCCCTACGCGTTCCTGATGGCGATGGTTGGCCTGTTGGAAACCCTGCTGACCCTCAACCTCACTGATGAAATCACCGAGACCCGTGGCTACCCCGACCGCGAAAGCGTGGCCCTGGGCGCAGCGAACATGGTCTCGGGCCTGTTCGGTGGCATGGGTGGTTGCGCGATGATCGGGCAAACCGTGATCAACCTCAGCTCCGGCGGGCGCGGGCGTTTCTCCGGGGTCTTTGCTGGGGTGATGATCCTGTTGTTCATTCTGTTTCTGTCACCTTTGATCGAGCGAATTCCCCTGGCGGCGCTGGTGGGCGTGATGTTCGTGGTGTCGCAGCAGACCTTCGCCTGGGCGTCGCTGCGGGTGATCAACAAGGTGCCGCTCAATGATGTATTGGTGATCATGGCGGTGACGGTCATTACCGTGTTCACCGACCTGGCCACCGCAGTGTTGTGCGGTATCGTCATCGCGGCGCTGAACTTCGCCTGGCAGCAGGCGCGGGAGCTGTACGCGGATGAACACCTGGAGGCTGACGGCAGCAAGCTTTACCGCCTGCATGGCACCTTGTTCTTTGCCTCGACCACGCCGTTCCTGAATCAGTTCGACCCGGCCAACGACCCGGCCCAGGTCACGCTGGATTGCCGTCACCTGAGCTTTGTCGACTATTCGGCGATTGCCGCGCTGATGACCCTGCGTGAACGCTACTCCAAGGCCGGCAAGCACCTGCGGGTGCTGCATTTATCCGAGCGCTGCAAGAAGCTGCTCAAGCGTGCGAAGGTTCACCACGACTGATATTAAGGCCCGACCAGGTCTTCGAGTTCCTGGGCGCGGGTCTGGGTCATGTCCAGCACGCAGCCGGAACCGTTGACCTGATCGATAGTGCCGCCGGTGGCACTGCCAGCGAAGGCGCAATTGGCATCGCGGTACTTGATCCACAGGCGCTGCACATCTTGCAGTTGCTGCTTGCGCGCGCCGTCCTGGGCGGCGATAGCGGTCTTGTAGGCACGGTTCAGGCGTTCGTCCTGCACCTTGGTTTGCTTGGCGTTGCAGTTGACCATGTCCGCCGTGGTGTTGGCGCTGTCCATGCATTTCTTCAATGCGGCATTGTCTGCGGCAAAAGCGCTGCCGCACAGGGACAGAAGCAGGGTGCTGGCGGCGATTGTGGTGCGAATCATGAGCTGTTTCCTGAACAGAGTGGAGGCGCATTCTATGACTCGAGGGCGGCGCTTGAGTTTCCGACATCCTCTGATCTTCATGTAAGAACCCACCCCGAATTTTCATGGGCTGGCGCTGGACATATCCCCAAGCGACAGCGCTTATCTGTGGGCGAAAATTACTTTCATAAAAATTGAAAATATCCCTCGGTAATGATTTATGAGTTTCACAACCAATTCGACGTGACCCTTTCCGAGGAGTACCGCATGGCCGCATCACCGGGCTTCGGGCTACTGGCATACGCTGCCATTGCCATCATTGCATTGATCGTGCTGATTGCACGTTACCGACTCAACCCGTTTATTGTCATCACCCTGGTATCCATCGGCCTGGCGCTGATGGCCGGCATGCCGGCCGATACCATCATGGGTTCGTACGAGGCGGGCGTGGGTAAAACCCTGGGGCATATCGCCCTGGTGGTGGCGCTGGGCACCATGCTCGGCAAGATGATGGCCGAGTCCGGTGGCGCCGAGCAGGTGGCCCGCACGCTGATCAACCGCTTCGGTGAGCGCAATGCCCACTGGGCGATGGTGTGCATTGCATTCTTGGTGGGGCTGCCGCTGTTTTTCGAGGTTGGGTTTGTGCTGCTGGTGCCGATTGCCTTTACCGTGGCGCGGCGCGTGGGGGTGTCGATCCTGATGGTCGGCCTGCCGATGGTCGCCGGCCTGTCGGTGGTGCACGCGCTGGTGCCGCCGCACCCGGCGGCGATGATGGCGGTGCTGGCCTACAACGCTTCGGTCGGGCAGACAGTGCTGTATGCGATTTTGATCGGTATCCCCACGGCGATCATCGCCGGTCCGGTCTATGCCAAGTTCATCGTGCCGCATATTCACCTGCCGGCGGAAAACCCGTTGGAGCGCCAGTTCATCGAGCGCGAACCGCGTACCCGCCTGCCCAGCTTCGCGTTGACCATGGGCACCATTCTGTTGCCGGTGGTGCTGATGATGATCGGTGGTTGGGCTAACGTGATTTCCACCCCAGGCACTGGCTTCAACCAGTTCCTGCTGTTTATCGGCAACTCGGTGATCGCCCTGCTGGTAGCGACCCTGGTGAGCTTCTGGACCCTGGGCCTGGCCCAGGGCTTCAACCGTGAGTCGATTCTCAAGTTCACCAACGAATGCCTCGCGCCGACGGCCAGTATCACCTTGCTGGTGGGCGCGGGCGGCGGGTTGAACCGCATCCTTGTGGACGCCGGGGTGACCAACGAAATTCTCGGCCTGGCCCATGCGTTCCACCTGTCGCCGCTGGTGATGGGCTGGCTGTTCGCCGCCCTGATGCGTATCGCCACCGGCTCGGCTACGGTGGCCATGACCACGGCGTCTGGCGTAGTCGCCCCCGTCGCCCTGGGCTTGGGTTATCCACACCCTGAATTGCTGGTATTGGCGACCGGCGCGGGTTCGGTGATCTTTTCCCACGTTAATGACGGCGGCTTCTGGCTGATCAAGGAATACTTCAATATGACGGTGATCCAGACCTTCAAGACCTGGACCGTGCTGGAGACCCTGATTTCGCTGGTCGCCTTCGGTCTCACCTACGGCCTGTCACTGGTTTTATAAGCCTCATCCTGTAACCCGGAGCCCCCATGGACATCCTTTACCAGATCCGCGCCCGCCAGGACTCTTTCAGCGCCGGCGAAGGGCGTATCGCCAAGCTGATGCTTGAGGATGTGGGCTTTGCCGCCTCGGCCAGCCTGGAAGCATTGTCCCAGCGGGCCGAGGTCAGTACCGCCACCTTGTCACGCTTTGCCCGTAGCGTCGGCTGCCGCGACTTGCGCGATTTGCGCCTGCAACTGGCCCAGGCCAGTGGTGTGGGCAGCCGCTTTTTGGACCCTGCGGGGTTGCCGGAACAATCGGCGTTTCATCGGCAGATCCTCGGCGATATCGAGGCGACGCTGCGTCAGCACCTGTCGGGGTTCAATCAACCCAGTTTCGTTGATGCGGTCAATCTATTGGGCAAGGCGCGGATGATCCATGCATTCGGCATGGGCGGCCCGTCGAGCCTGTGCAGTGATGAATTGCAGGTACGCCTGGTGCGGCTGGGCTACTCGATTGCCGCCAGCCATGACCCGGTGATGATGCGGGTCACGGCGGCCACCCTGGGACCGGAGCACGCATTGATCGTCTGCTCCCTCACTGGACTGACCCCCGAGTTATTGGAGGTGGTAAAGCTGGCACGCAGCTACGACGCCCGCATCGTCGCCATCACGCTCGCCGATTCGCCTCTGGCGCAGTTGGCGGATGTGTTGCTACCGCTGCAACCGGCGGAAACCAGTTTTATCTACAAACCCACCGCAGCCCGCTACGGCATGCTGCTGGCTATCGACCTGCTCGCCACCGAGCTGGCGCTGGCCCTGCCGGACGACAACCAGGAGCGCCTGCGCCGGATCAAACTGGCCCTGGACGATTACCGCGGCGGCCCTGACAGCCTGCCGCTTGGAGACTGATATGAAGTACGACACGCTGATTCGCCAGGCGCTGATCATCGATGGCAGCAATACCCCAGGCTATCTCGCCGATGTCGGCTTGCACGGCGGCCGAATCCAGACGATTGGCGACTTGTCCACAGCCGAGGCCGAGCATGTTCTCGAGGCCCATGGTCGCGTATTGGCACCGGGTTTTATCGATGTGCACACCCACGATGACACCGTGGTGATCCGCCAGCCGCAGATGCTGCCCAAGCTCAGCCAGGGCGTGACCACGGTGATTGTCGGCAACTGTGGCATCAGTGCCTCGCCGGTGAGTTTACGCGGTGCCCCGCCAGACCCGATGAACTTGCTGGGCGGCCGTGAGGCGTTCTGCTATCCGCGGTTCAGCGACTATCGCAACGCCGTGGAGGGCGCCCATCCGGCGGTAAACGTCGCCGCGTTGATCGGCCACACGGCGTTGCGCAGCAATCATATGGATGACCTGCACCGCACTGCCACGCCCGGTGAAATCACGGCGATGCGTATACAACTGCAAGAGAGCCTGGAGGCTGGCGCCCTGGGCTTATCCACAGGCCTGGCCTACGCCAGCGCGTTCAATGCCGAGACCGATGAAGTGTTGCAGCTCACCGAAGAGTTGACGGCCTACGGCGCGGTGTACACCACCCACTTGCGCAGCGAATTCGAGCCGGTACTGGAGGCGATGGACGAGGCGTTTCTGATCGGCCGCCATGCCAAGGTGCCGGTGATTATTTCCCATCTTAAATGCGCCGGTGCCGGTAACTGGGGGCGTAGCCCGCAGTTGTTGGCGTCCCTGGAAGCCGCGGCGAAAGACCATCCGGTAGGCTGTGATTGCTATCCCTATGCTGCCAGCTCCTCGACCCTGGACCTCAAGCAGGTGACCGACGCGTTTCGCATCACCATCACCTGGTCGACGCCGCACCCCGAAATGGGTGGGCGGGATCTGCAGGCTATCGCTGCCGAGTGGGGCGTTTCGCTAATGGACGCTGCCCGTCGCCTGCAACCGGCGGGAGCGGTGTACTACGGGATGGACGAAGACGATGTGCGGCGCATCCTCGCCCATCCGTTGTCGATGGTGGGCTCCGATGGTTTGCCCGAAGACCCGTTCCCCCACCCGCGCTTGTGGGGGGCGTTCCCGCGGGTGCTGGGGCACTTCAGCCGCGATGTCGGCTTGTTCCCGTTGCACACGGCGGTGCACAAGATGACTGGTCTGTCGGCAGCGCGCTTTGGCTTATCCGAGCGTGGCGAAATCCGCGAAGGGTACTGGGCCGACCTGGTCTTGTTCGACCCGTTGCGGGTGCGTGATGTGGCAGATTTCAACACACCGCAACGTGCAGCGGAAGGGATCGACGGTGTGTGGGTTAACGGCGTACTGAGCTACAGCAATGGGCAGGCCAACGGCCAGCGGCCAGGGCGATTCCTGGCGCGCAGTGGGGATTTGCGTGGCGGCTTTTCGTCTTTATAGTGGGCGTTCTCATACACGGAGCGGTCGCCATGCACTTAGGAAAAGTCACCCCCATCCTGCGGATTTTCGACGAGACCAAAGCGTTGGAATTCTACGTCGACTTCCTGGGGTTCAAGGTCGATTGGCAGCATCGGTTCGAGGCGAATTTCCCGTTGTACCTGCAAGTGTCGCTGGGTGAGTGCGTGTTGCATTTGTCCGAGCACCATGGCGATGCTTCGCCGGGCGCGGCGGTGCGGATCCAGGCGCAAAGGGTGGATGCGTACCAGCAGCAATTGCTCGGCAAGGATTACCGCTATGCCAAGCCTGGGGTCGAGGAAACGCCTTGGGGATCGCGGGAAATGAGCATCCGGGATCCATTCGGGAATCGCTTGGTGTTTGTCGAGGACAGCGAGGGCTAAGTGGCAAATGGCAGGCAATAAAAAACCGCCTTGATAGGGCGGTTTTTTTTTGCAAACCCAGTTAGTGGCTGGGGTTGCGGCTTCTCAGGAAGCGTTGACCCACTGCGTTGATACTAATGTGAGTTACTGGATCGCGCAAGGCTTGACGAGGGTCGGTGGTTTTATTCGTCTATCTTATTTAGAGCCAATTTTGGCGGTAAAAAATTGCAATAAATGATCTAGTTTCGACAGCTCGTTTATCTTCGTCCGTCACACCTTTGGTCGGAATATTGGTTAGTATCACCCCCGTTCCAAGTATGTCGTTTTGTGGTGGCTGGGTATGCGCGCGGAATTATGGACCGAACGCCACGGGCTAGTAATCCGTGCCGGATTTCATGCGGGAGGAACCAGAGCCCGGCCGCCTCACAGGAAGCGTTGACCCGCGTCCAAAGGCCCACATGTTCCGGTAAGTGCGCCGGAGGTAAGGCCCAACTCACGGAGGGCCGAGTATGTCTAAGTTTGCACGACGTACATGGAACCTCGTAGTGAACTGCCTGCGTGCGTATCACGTATGGAAGTTCCTGCGGGACAGCTTCGATGACCGTTAAGGTCTGAGAGGTGGAGCCGCCTCGGTCTAGATCGAGGCGGCTTTTTGGTGTCTACACCCGGAAATGACTGACCATCTGCTGCAACTGGCTACCCAGCCGTGCCAGTTCCACACTCGACTTCGCCGTCTCGTCACTGGCCGTCGCCGTCTGCTCAGACACATCCCGCACATTCACGATACTGCGGCTGATCTCTTCCGCTACGGCGCTCTGCTGCTCGGCGGCCGCGGCAATCTGCTGGTTCATCGACTGGATATTCGACACCGTACGGGTGATGTTTTCCAGTGACACGCCGGCCTTGCGCGTCAGTTCGACACTGCTGTCGGTGAGGCTGCGGCTGTTGTTCATCACGTTGGCTACTTGCTGGGTGCCGTTCTGCAAGCCGGCCACCAGGCCTTCGATTTCTTCGGTGGATTTCTGCGTGCGCTGGGCCAGGCCACGCACTTCGTCGGCGACAACGGCAAAGCCACGGCCGGCTTCACCGGCACGCGCCGCTTCAATGGCGGCGTTGAGGGCCAGCAGGTTGGTTTGTTCGGCCACTGCCTTGATCACGTCCATCACGCTGCCGATCTTGTTGCTCTCTTGCTGCAGGTGCGTCATGGCGTCGGTGGAGCGTGCCACTTCGGCGGCCAGGCGTTCGATCTGGGCGATGGCTTCGGCCACCACCTTGTCGCCTTCACGGGCCTGGCCGTCGGCGTCGGAAGCCGCCTGGGAAGCCTGCTCGGCGTTGCGCGCGACCTCCTGCACGGTGGCGGTCATTTCATGCATGGCGGTGGCGACCTGATCGGTCTCGATCTTCTGGCTGTTCACACCGGCGCTGGTCTGTTCGGTCACGGCCGACAGTTCTTCGGCGGCGCTGGCGATCTGAGTCACGCCATCGCGAATGCCGCTGATCAGTTCACGCAGGGTCGTGCCCATGCGCTGGATGCCTTGTTGCAACACGCCCAGTTCATCACGACGGGTCACCTGGATGTTGTGGCTCAGGTCGCCGGAAGCGATGCGCTCCACCACGGCCAGGGTGTCCTGGATCGGGCGCGTGATCTGGCGGGTGATGACCCACGCAGCGATGACGCCGACCAGCAGGGCCAGCAAGGTGCTGATCAATTGCAGGCTACGGGCCTGGGTGCTTTCAGCGTCGCGACGTTCCAGTTGGATGTCGTACAGCTTATCGCTGATCGTCACGATATCGGCGCCTTGGGTGGTCATTTCGGCGCGGGCGGTGACGATATTGGCGTTGGCGGCCTTGTAGCTCTGCACGGCACTGCGATAGTCGCCGAGCGCGGTTTCCAGTGCGGTCAATGCGGTTTGCTGGCCAGTACCGAATGCGGCGTTGAGGGTTTTCAAACCAGCGACGGCTTTTTCGATTTGTGCAGCGGCGCGGGCTTCGGTTTCTGCGCTGGGGCTATTGGTATAGCCACGCACTTCATAGCGAGCTTGCTGGAACTCATTCTTGGCTTGGGTCACGGCCGAAAACTGAGTGAAGCGCTCCGGGCTATCGGGCGCTTGCTGCACGCTGGTTTCCAGCGCATTGATTTGCGCATTGGCGATGTCAGCCTTGGCGCCCATGACGTCGCGCGCAGCGTTGCCATTACGGTAGGCCTCGCGCATTTTGTTCAGGGACTGGCGGTAAGCGGTAATGACGGCTTTCTGCTCATTGAGCAGCTTGAGGTTTTCCGGGCTCTTGAAGCTGTCCAGCAGCTTCTGTTGCTGGGCGGCGAAGGCCTCGAGGCTGGTCTGCACGTTCTGCGCCACGGCTTCGTCGCCGTTGGCCAGCATGTATTGCAAGCGCACGATCCGCAGCTTGGTCAACGAGGCGTTGAGCTGGGTGATGTCGCTCATCCAGTTACTACGGTCGATCAGGCCGCCCAGGCTGGTCCAGCCGGTGAGTGCCAGGATCGAGGTGAGGACCAGCACCAGGCCAAAGCCCAGGCCGAGTTTGAGATTGACGCTGATGTTACCGAACCAGCTGTTCATCGAAAGCTCCTTGAAGAGTGATGTCTGTCTGCTGGACGGTGTGTTGTTGTTTGAGCCAGCCAAGATGTGTAGGGCTGTATCGGCGGCAATGGACAATTCTGAAATACTTTTCTTGCCGGGCGACGAAGAGGTGTCATTCGGCTGTACCTGACCTACCACCTGGCGCTCTGATGGCCGGGGGAGGGGGCTGATCATGGGCCGCCCTTGTGTGCTAGTCTGCGGGCCCTTTTAGTTCTGGGCGGCGCGGGAAACCGTGTTGTCCTATAGCGGAGCCTCTTCATGTCCGAAGTTAATCTGTCCACCGACGAAACCCGCGTCAGCTACGGTATCGGCCGTCAGTTGGGCGACCAACTGCGCGACAACCCGCCACCGGGCGTGAGCCTGGACGCGATCCTGGCCGGCCTGACCGACGCGTTCGCGGGCAAGCCAAGCCGTGTTGATCAGGAGCAAATGGCTGCCAGTTTCAAAGTGATCCGCGAAATCATGCAAGCCGAAGCGGCTGCCAAGGCTGAAGCAGCCGCTGGCGCCGGCCTGGCATTCCTGGCTGAAAACGCCAAGCGCGATGGCATCACCACCCTGGCTTCCGGTCTGCAATTTGAAGTGCTGACAGCCGGCACCGGCGCCAAGCCGACCCGTGAAGATCAAGTGCGTACCCACTACCACGGCACCCTGATCGACGGCACTGTGTTCGACAGCTCCTACGAGCGTGGCCAGCCTGCAGAATTCCCGGTTGGCGGCGTGATTGCCGGCTGGACCGAGGCCCTGCAACTGATGAATGCCGGCAGCAAATGGCGTCTGTACGTGCCGAGCGAACTGGCTTACGGCGCTCAAGGCGTTGGCAGCATCCCGCCGCACAGCGTTCTGGTATTCGACGTCGAACTGCTCGACGTTCTGTAAGACCTGTTGCTGATTACCTGTTGGGGCGAACGCGTTCGCCCCAACAGGGATTTGCCAGTTTGTTCATGGATGGAACTTGCCATTCAGATCCGCCGCCGGGCGCAACGCTCGGGCATAGCAGAACAGAAACAGATTCCTTACCACTTCCTTCAGTACTCCAGGCTCACTGGAACTCAGGCCATTGACGTCCAGGTCGCCCTGATCCTGCAGTTCGTTCAGCGCTTCTTCCTCAAGCACCGCACAGACTTCGCCGGTTTCCCGATGCAGGATCCGCAGGTAAGGGTGTGGGCGATCCAGCCAGGCGTCTATCAAATAAGTCATGGTCGTTCTCCTTGATGGGTTTCAATGAGAATAATTCTTATTCGTAGAATAGCAAGTATCTATTGGCGGTTTCCGGTTTTTTTTGTGTGGATATTGTTGTCGATCAATCGAGAGGGCGAAACGCCATCCCGCGGCGGGCGCGGGATGGATGCAGCAGGATCAGACCTTGCGCACGAATTCGGACTTGAGTTTCATCGGGCCGATACCGTCGATCTTGCAGTCGATATCGTGGTCACCGTCGCACAGGCGGATGTTCTTGACCTTGGTACCGACCTTGACCACCAGAGAGGTACCCTTGACCTTGAGGTCCTTGATCACGGTGATGGTGTCGCCGTCCTGCAGGACGTTGCCCACAGAGTCTTTCTTCACGGTTTCATCGCCGGCCACTTCGGCCTCGCCAGTGGCGGACCACTCATGGGCGCATTCCGGGCAGACCAGTTGGGTGCCATCTTCGTAGGTGTATTCGGAATTGCATTTCGGGCAGGGTGGCAACGTGCTCACTAAAGCTCCTTGAAGTTCAGGGATGACTAAAAGTCGCACATTATATAGGGTTTTGTAGCTCGGGCGGGATCTTGAATTGGCAATGGATTCCAAACGTGGGAGGGGGCTTGCTCCCGATGACGGTGTATCAGCCACCTTATATATTGGCCGACATATTGCCATCGGGAGCAAGTCCCCTCCCACATTGTCCTGCGTCTGCTGGTGATTTTAGTGAGTGCGGGCGACCGCAAACTCACTCAGCTCAACCAATGCATCCCGGTATTCACTGGCCGGCAAGGCTTCCAGGCACTGGATCGCACGGGCCACGTAGTCACGCGCCAGTTGCGCGGTGTACTCCAGGGAACCGGACGCTTCCACGGCAGCGCGGATGGCCTCGAGGTCTTCGATGCCGCCTTTCTGGATCGCCTTGCGCACCAGGGCGGCCTGTTCCGGCGTGCCTTCGCGCATGGTGTAGATCAGCGGCAAGGTCGGCTTGCCCTCGGCCAGGTCGTCGCCGACGTTCTTGCCCAGGGTCTCGGCGTCGCCCTTGTAGTCGAGCAGGTCGTCTACCAGTTGGAACGCCACGCCCAGGTGATCACCAAAAGTGCGCAGGGCTTCGGCCTGTTCGGCGGTGGCGCCACACAGTGCGGCGGCACTGTGGGTGGAGGCTTCGAAGAGCATCGCGGTTTTGCCGCGAATCACTTCCATATAGGTTTCTTCGGTGGTGCTGGCGTCGCGGACTTTGGACAGTTGCAACACTTCGCCTTCGGCGATGATGCGCGTGGCCTGTGAAAGGATCTTCATCACCGGCATCGAGCCCAGCTCGACCATCATTTCGAACGAGCGCGAATACAGGAAGTCGCCCACCAGCACGCTCGGCGCGTTGCCCCACATGGCATTGGCGGTCTCGCGACCACGGCGCATGCCGGACATGTCGACCACGTCATCATGCAGCAGGGTGGCGGTGTGCAGGAACTCAATGGTGGCGGCCAACAGGCGCAGGTCATCGCCTTCGCGGCCCAGGGCCTTGCCACACAGCAGCACTAATAAAGGACGCAGGCGTTTGCCGCCCGCCGACGTAATGTAGTCGCCAATTTTGGAGACCAGCGGCACGTTAGACGTCAGCTGCTGCTTGATGATGCCGTCGACGGCGCTAAAATCGTCCGCGACCGCGCGGTAGAAAGCTTGGGGTTGCATCAGCGACAGTCGCTCCAGAAGGGTTGCGCGGCATGCTAGGACCCTGACCCCCGGGTGTCAAGGCGCGATAGACGGCCCCTTGCAACACCCATTTACCTTGCGTACAATCGCGCACCCTGAACTTCCTGGGCAGCACCTGCCTTACGCAATTGCATTCGGGACGTCCATCCCATGCAGCCATGCCAGCCAATACCTCTTCTTATAAAGCGCTGGGTGAGCAGGATTATCGGAGAAATACCATGTCGTACGCAGTAATTGTTACTGGTGGCAAGCAATACAAGGTCGCCCCAGGTGAATACCTGAAGATCGAAAAACTGGAAATCGCTACCGGCGAATCCGTTACTTTTGATCGCGTTCTGTTGGTCGCCAATGGCGATGACGTGAACATCGGCGCTCCAGTCGTTGCTGGCGCTACCGTTGTGGCTGAAGTGATCTCCCAAGGTCGTCACGATAAAGTCCGCATCATCAAGTTCCGTCGTCGTAAGCACCACATGAAGCGTATGGGCCACCGCCAGTGGTACACCGAGATCAAAATCACCGGTATTCAGGCTTAATTTCAGCCTAATTCCTCACTAGGAGAATTGACTCATGGCACACAAAAAAGCTGGTGGTAGTACCCGTAACGGTCGCGACTCAGAAGCCAAACGCCTTGGCGTGAAGATGTATGGCGGCCAGAAAATCATTCCGGGCAACATCATCGTGCGTCAGCGCGGCACCCAATTCCACGCCGGCTACGGTGTAGGCATGGGTAAAGATCACACCCTCTTCGCGAAAATCGAAGGCGTGATCAAGTTCGAAGTAAAGGGCGCGTTCAACCGCCGTTACGTGAGCGTTGTCGCAGCTTAATTGCGAGATCGCTGGAAAAGCCCTGTCTTGCGACGGGGCTTTTTCGTTTGTGGAGTGAGTCTCTTGCAAAGCTGTTTGTAATGGGCGAGGGCAGCAGGATTTGCGGTCGTTGCTTGAGGTCGCTGCGCTCATTTTTGCAAGAGTCTTATGTCTTGGTTTCTTAAGCTCGCCCATGCGGCGAGAGGCGTTTTGTTATGAAGTTCGTTGATGAAGTTTCCATCCGAGTAAAAGCAGGCGACGGCGGTAACGGTTGCATGAGTTTCCGTCGCGAAAAATTCATCGAAAACGGTGGCCCTAACGGCGGCGACGGCGGTGACGGCGGTTCCATCTATATGATGGCCGACGAAAACCTCAATACCCTGGTCGACTATCGTTACACCCGGCACTTCGATGCCGAGCGTGGCTCCAACGGCGGCAGCACCGACTGCACCGGTAAAAAAGGTGAAGACCTGGTACTGCGCGTACCGGTGGGCACCACGATCATCGACTCCGCGACCCAGGAAGTGATTGGCGACCTGACCAAGGCCGGCCAGAAGCTGATGGTTGTGCAGGGCGGCTGGCACGGCCTGGGCAACACCCGATTCAAGTCCAGTACCAACCGTGCGCCGCGCCAGACCACGCCGGGCAAGCCGGGCGAGCAGCGTGACCTGAAGCTGGAAATGAAAGTACTCGCCGACGTGGGCCTGCTGGGCCTGCCGAACGCCGGCAAAAGTACCTTTATCCGCTCGGTATCGGCCGCCAAGCCGAAGGTCGCCGACTACCCGTTCACTACCCTGGTGCCAAACCTGGGCGTGGTCAGCGTCGACCGTTGGAAGAGCTTCGTAGTTGCCGATATTCCCGGCCTGATCGAAGGAGCTTCCGATGGCGCAGGCCTGGGGATTCGCTTCCTCAAGCACTTGTCCCGCACCCGTTTGCTGCTGCATCTGGTCGACATGGCGCCGTTGGATGACACCAGTGCTGCGGACGCCGCCGAAGTGATCGTCAGCGAGCTGACCAAGTTCAGCCCGGCTCTGGCCGAGCGTGATCGCTGGCTGGTACTGAACAAGTGCGACCAGATCCTCGAGGAAGAGCACGAAGAACGCGTCAAGGAAATTGTTGATCGCCTGGAGTGGGAAGGTCCGGTCTATGTGATCTCGGCGATTGCCAAAGAAGGCACCGAGCGCCTGACCCGCGACATCATGCGTTACCTGGAAGACCGCGCCGACCGCCTCGCGGCCGACCCGGTATTCAAGGCCGAGCTTGCCGAGCTCGACCAGCAGATCGAAGACGAAGCCCGTGCCCAGTTGCAGGCCCTGGACGACCAGCGTGCCCTGCGCCGCAGCGGCGTGAAGTCGGTCCATGACATCGGCGACGATGATTGGGACGAAGAAGACGTGGATGATGAAGACGGTCCGGAAATCATTTACGTGCGCGATTGATTCGTTGCGATAAACTTGAACGCCGCTCCCTGGAGCGGCGTTTTGGTATCCGGGTATAACGTTATGGGCGGCGCTGGGTCGCGCAGCCCTCACTCTAAGGTTGAAGATGATGCGGAGCAAAGTGACAGGTGCGCAGCGCTGGGTCGTGAAGATCGGAAGTGCGCTGCTGACGGCGGATGGCAAAGGTCTGGATCGCGCAGCCATGGGCGTCTGGGTCGAGCAGATGGTGGCCTTGCATGAAGCAGGCGTCGAGTTGGTGCTGGTTTCGTCCGGGGCCGTTGCTGCCGGAATGAGCCGCCTCGGCTGGACCGCGCGACCCAGCGCGATGCACGAACTGCAAGCTGCCGCCGCTATCGGCCAGATGGGCCTGGTGCAAGCCTGGGAATCCAGCTTTGCCGAGCACGGCCGCCATACCGCGCAAATCCTGCTGACCCACGACGACCTGTCCGACCGCAAGCGCTACCTCAACGCCCGCAGCACCTTGCGCGCTCTGGTGGAGCTCAAGGTCATCCCGGTGATCAACGAGAACGATACGGTGGTCACCGACGAAATCCGCTTCGGCGACAATGACACCCTGGCCGCCCTGGTGGCCAACCTGGTGGAAGCCGACCTGCTGGTGATCCTCACCGATCGCGATGGCATGTTCGACGCCGACCCGCGCAACAACCCCGATGCCCAGTTGATCTACGAAGCCCGCGCCGATGACCCGGCACTGGATGCAGTCGCCGGCAGTGTCGGTGGTGCCCTGGGCCGCGGCGGCATGCAGACCAAGCTGCGCGCCGCGCGCCTGGCCGCGCGTTCCGGTGCCCACACCATCATCGTTGGCGGGCGCCTGGAGCGCGTGCTGGACCGTCTCAAGGCCGGTGAGCGCATCGGTACGCTGCTGTCGCCGGAGCGCGGCATGCTGGCGGCGCGCAAGCAGTGGCTGGCCGGGCACCTGCAAACCCGTGGCACCCTGGTGCTGGACGCGGGTGCGGTGTCGGCGTTGTCTCAGGGCAACAAGAGCCTGCTGCCGGTGGGCGTCAAACTGGTGCAGGGCAGCTTCCGCCGTGGCGAGATGGTGGTGTGCGTGGCGCCGGACGGGCGCGAGATCGCCCGTGGCCTGGCCAACTACAGCGCCCTTGAAGCGCAGAAGATTATTGGACAATCGTCTGACGCCATTGTCGGACTCTTGGGCTATATGGCGGAACCGGAACTGGTGCACCGCGATAACCTCATCCTGGTTTAAACGAAGGAATACCTGATGCGCGTAATGAAGGGATTGCTTGGCCTGTTGCTCGCCATGCCACTGCTGGCCTCGGCCGAAGAGATTGCCCAGGTCTCGACAGTGTTCAAGTTTGTCGGCCCCAACGACCGAATCGTGGTCGAGGCGTTTGACGACCCCAAGGTCGATGGCGTGACCTGCTACCTCTCCCGCGCCAAGACCGGCGGCGTCAAAGGCGGCCTGGGCCTGGCCGAAGACCGCGCCGAAGCCTCGATTGCTTGCCGCCAGGTCGGCCCGATCCGCTTCAAGGGCGAGCTCAAGGACGGTGACGAAGTGTTCAAGGAGCGCACCTCCCTGGTATTCAAGACCATGCAGGTGGTGCGTTTTCTCGACAAGAAGCGCAATACCCTGGTGTATCTGGTCTACAGCGACCGTCTGATCGAAGGCAGCCCGCAGAATGCGGTGACGGCGATTCCAATCTTGCCGTGGCCGACCGCTCAGTAACCGGCAAGCGTGTTTCGTCACCGACGTCTATGATTGCAGTCTTGCGGGTTGTAAGCTCTAAGGGCTGCAATGCAAAGAACATGGGATATCTGGAGTTCGTCATGAGTGCTTTCCACGATCTGAAACTCAAAGCCTTGGACGGACAAGAGCTACCGCTGGCGCCCTTTAAGGGCCAGGTTGTGCTGGTGGTCAATGTGGCGTCTAAATGTGGTTTGACCCCGCAATACGCGGCGTTGGAAAACCTCTACCAGCAATACAAAGACCAGGGGTTTTCGGTGCTTGGTTTGCCGTGCAACCAGTTTGCAGGCCAGGAGCCGGGCTCCGAGGAAGAGATCCGCGAGTTCTGCAGCCTGAACTACGGCGTGACCTTTCCTCTGGGCAGCAAGCTCGAGGTGAACGGTCCTGACCGTCACCAGTTGTACCGTCTATTGGCGGGCGAGGGTGCAGAGTTTCCGGGGGATATCACTTGGAACTTCGAGAAGTTCCTGTTGGGTAAAGACGGCCGGGTATTGGCGCGCTTCTCGCCGCGTACCGCTGCGGACGACCCGACAATCGTGCAGGCCATCGAAAAAGCCCTGAGCTGAAACACACCCACTGTAGGAGCGAGCTTGCTCGCGAAGATCGCCAACGGCAACGCGTTTATCCTGACTTAACGCGTGTGCTTGGGTTCTTCGCGAGCAAGCTCGCTCCTACAAGTATTCGGCTACTTTTATCCCTTTAATCACCCAGATCAATAGTGCTATTCGGCACGCTGCACTGCCCATATTATCCGCATCATAAATTTTTTTGCGGTGGAGTGCTGCCATGCCTGTCCAAGCCTTGTTCAAACCGTTCCAGCTCGGTGCATTGCAGCTGTCTACCCGCGTGGTCATGGCCCCGATGACCCGTTCGTTCTCCCCGGGGGGCGTACCCAATTCCAAAGTCATCGAGTACTACCGCCGTCGCGCCGCTGCCGGTGTGGGGCTGATCATCACCGAAGGCACGGTGGTCGGCCACCCGGCATCCAACGGCTATCCCAACGTCCCGCACTTCTATGGTGAGGCGGCGCTGGCTGGCTGGAAGAAAGTGGTGGATGCCGTGCATGCCGAAGGCGGCAAGATCGTCCCACAGCTGTGGCATGTAGGCAGCGTGCGTCGCATCGGCACCGAACCTGACGCCAGTGTGCCGGCCTACGGCCCGATGGAAAAACTCAAGGACGGCAAGGTGGTCGTGCATGGCATGACGGCCCAGGACATCAAGGACGTGGTCAATGCCTTCGCCCAAGCCGCCAAGGACGCCCAGGCCATCGGCATGGACGGTGTGGAAATCCACGGCGCCCACGGTTACCTGGTGGACCAGTTCTTCTGGGAGGGCAGCAACCAGCGCACCGACGAATACGGTGGCAGCCTGATCAACCGTTCGCGCTTTGCCATCGAGCTGATCCAGGCGACCCGCGCCGCAGTGGGCCCGGATTTTCCGATCATCCTGCGTTTCTCCCAATGGAAGCAGCAAGACTACACGGCGCGCCTGGTACAGACCCCGCAAGCATTGGGTGAGTTTCTCAAGCCGTTGTCTGACGCCGGCGTGGATATTTTCCACTGCTCCACCCGCCGTTTCTGGGAGCCCGAATTCGAAGGCTCCGAACTCAACCTGGCCGGTTGGACGCGCCAGCTCACCGGTAAGCCGACGATCACCGTAGGCAGCGTTGGCCTGGATGGCGAGTTCCTGCAGTTTATGGTCAACACCGACAAGGTCGCGCAGCCGGCCAGCCTGGAAAACCTGCTGCAGCGCCTGAACAATGATGAGTTTGACTTGGTGGCGGTGGGCCGTGCGCTGCTGGTCGACCCGGATTGGGCCGTGAAGGTGCGCGAAGGGCGCGAGGGCGACATCTTGCCCTTCAGTCGTGAGGCGTTGACGACGTTGGTATAAGGGCTGGACTCCCTGTGTCGACCACAGGGAGTTTTGCGGCTCTAGTGATTAATACTCTGGACGCTTATTCAGCTCTTTGTGGTGATCAGCCTTGAGCGCATCTTTATGCCCGGGCTGACCATAGGTTGGCGGCTCTGCACGAGATTGATCCAGCCATTGTTGCTGGCGTGTCCATTCCGCGGTTGGCATATTGACGCCATTGCGTACACCCATTCCATAAATTGGCATTGTTAAATATCTCCATTATTTAAAAGGGCCTGCTTGACCGGCAGGTATCAATGGTTGGCGTTTCGCGGCGCAAGGGTTCCCCTTTTAAATACCAGGCAAAACTTGAGTTGCCTGCAGCAGGCTCATCGCGGTTTGCACGTAAATGGCAGGTTGCTCAGCGTACGTAAGGTTGTGTTGGAAGGGCGAAACGCTCCCCGCACACACCACGCAAGTGATGCTCGAATTGCTCGATAATCGCTGCCCAGCCTTGGCGGCTGGCATGTTGGCGAGCATTCAGGCGCATGCGTCGTAAACTCTCCGTATCCTCCAGCAGCCAGTTGGCGGCATCGCAGAACGCATCTTCATCCCCTGGCATCGCCAGCACGCCGTTGTAGCCGTGACGAATGTGCTGGGTAGCGGCTGCCTGGTCGTAGGCCACCACGCCCAGTCCCGAGGCCATGGCTTCCAGTACCACGTTGCCGAAGGTTTCGGTCAGGCTGGGGAACAAGAACACATCGCCGGACGCGTAATGCCGCGCCAGTTCTTCGCCGCGCAAGGCGCCGCAGAAAATCGCTTCGGGCAGTTCCTTTTCCAGCATCGCCCGTTGCGGCCCATCACCGACGATGATCAGTTTCATCTGGCGCATTGGGTAACGGTCCTGCAGCGTCTCGAAGCAGCGTTTCAGCAGGCCCAAATTCTTTTCCTGCGCAAGCCTTCCTACATGCAGCACCGCGATTTGCTCATTGTTCAACGCCCAGGTTTCGCGCAACGCATTGTCGCGTTTGGCCGGATGGAACAATTGGCTGTCGACGCCCCGTGACAACATCTCCAGGCGCTCGAAATGTCGACGTTCCAGTTCCAGCCGTTGGCTGGCGCTCGGTACCAGCGTCAGGCTCGAACGGTTATGAAACCAGCGCAGGTAATGGGTGACCATGCGACTGAGCAGGCTCAAGCCATACTGGTTCGAGTACTGCTGGAAGTTGGTGTGAAAACCGCTGACGACGCTGATACCCAGCCGACGCGCTGCTCGCAGGGCCGATAAGCCCAGCGGCCCTTCCGTGGCGATATACAGCACGTCCGGACGTTGGCGGCTCCAGCGCCTGAGCAATTTGTGCATCGACGATTGGCCCCATTGCAGTCCTGGGTAGCCCGGCAATGGCCAGCCGCGACACAGCAGCAATTGGTCGTCACTCGACCGGCTCTGGTCGGCACCCTGGCGAGGGCGTACCAGTTCGACCTGATGGCCACGCAAGCGCAAACCCTCGCACAGACGGCCAAGGGTATTAGCCACCCCGTTGATTTCCGGCGGGAAGGTTTCGGTGATCAGGGTTATGTGAAGCGAGGCTGTCGTCATGACCCACAGTGTCGCCGTGGGCCATGTCGTCATTGTGTCAGCGCGATGATGGATTTATGACTTGGCCACTGTTTGCTGCGTCATCGCCTCGGCGCCTTGCTCGCGCACCCAGAACAACGTCGCCCCGGCGACCGCAGCCGGCATCATCAGCAGATTGACCACCGGCACCAGCAGCACCAGGTAGACGATGCCGCCGAAGCTCATGCTCTGCCAGCGCTTCTGGCGCAGCCAGGCGAGCATTTCGTTCCAGCCCAGCTTGTGGTTGTCGGCCGGGTAGTCGATGTATTGGATCGCCATCATCCACACGCCAAACAGCAACCATAGCGGCGCCGCGATCAGGTTGACCACCGGAATGAACGACAGGATAAAGAGGCCGATAGCCCGTGGCAGGAAGTACCCCAGCTTGCGCATTTCCCGGGCCAGGGTACGTGGAACCATGGCGATCAGCTCACCCCAGCTGAAAGGCGGGAAGTCATCGGTGCCTCGTACCACCACCTCGACTTTCTCGGCGAGGAAGCCGTTGAATGGCGCCGCGATGATATTGGCAAGCATGGTGAAGGTAAAAAACACCATCAGCACCACCAGCACCACAAACAACGGCCACAACAGGTAATTTAAAAAACCTAGCCAACCGGGCAGCGTCGGTATCAAGCTATCGACCCACAGGCTGAACTGATGGCCGGCAAAATAGATCAACCCGACGAACAGCACCAGGTTGATCCCCAGCGGCAATAATACAAACAGGCGCAGGCCGGGGCTCAACACCAGTTTGAGGCCTTCACGCAGGTATTGCGGGCCAGAAAGAACAGGGGCAGGCATGGACAACTCCGAGCAGGATGACGAACGCGCCGACCTTACCGGCTTTGCACAGGATGTGAAAGCGCAGGCACGGAGGCGACATCCACGGTAACAAAAGTGTCGATTAACTCAATCAAGCACATAGAGAGTCGCTATGAGCTGGATTGTTAATGCGTATTTCCTTAATCTTGCCCCCCTCGATACCCTGCACCCATTATTTTTCAGGACCTGGCGAGTCAAAGCCTTCCCCAAGTGCTTCGCGGTCCTTTTTTATTCCAGCCGCTCTGTGGTTCGAGCGGTCGATAGGAGTGAGTCATGTCTGATACCCGTCATTCCCGAGTGATTATTCTCGGATCCGGCCCTGCCGGTTACAGCGCTGCCGTCTACGCTGCCCGGGCCAATCTCAAGCCGCTGCTGATCACCGGCATGCAGGCGGGCGGCCAGTTGACCACCACCACGGAAGTCGACAACTGGCCGGGCGACGTCCACGGCCTGACGGGGCCGGTGCTCATGGAGCGTATGAAAGAGCACGCCGAGCGTTTTGAGACCGAGATCGTCTTCGACCATATCAACAAAGTCGATTTCTCGAAAAAGCCTTACAGCCTGACCGGCGACAGCGGCGTGTACACCTGTGACGCACTGATCATCGCCACCGGTGCCAGCGCACGTTACCTGGGCCTGCCCTCGGAAGAAGCCTTCATGGGCAAGGGCGTTTCTGCCTGCGCCACCTGCGACGGTTTCTTCTACCGCAACAAGCCGGTTGCCGTGGTTGGCGGTGGTAATACCGCCGTGGAAGAGGCACTGTACTTGGCTAACATCGCCAGCACCGTGACCCTGGTCCACCGCCGCGAGACCTTCCGCGCCGAAAAAATCCTGATCGACAAGCTGCACGCCCGTGTCTCTGAAGGCAAGATCATCCTCAAGCTCAACGCCACCCTGGATGAAGTCCTGGGTGACAACATGGGCGTGACCGGTGCTCGCCTGAAAAACAACGATGGCAGCTTCGACGAGCTGAAAGTCGACGGCGTGTTCATCGCTATCGGCCACACCCCGAACACCTCGCTGTTCGAAGGCGTGCTGGAAGCCAAAGACGGCTATCTGGTGGTGCAGGGCGGTCGTGAAGGCAATGCTACCGCGACCAACATCGAAGGGATCTTCGCTGCCGGCGACGTGGCTGACCACGTCTATCGCCAGGCCATTACCTCGGCTGGCGCCGGTTGCATGGCGGCCCTGGATGCCGAGCGTTACCTCGACGGTTTGAAGGACGCTTCGTTCTAAACAACGCTGCAAAAAAATGTGGGAGGGGGCTTGCTCCCGATAGCGGGTTTTCAGCCAAGTATTAGTTAGCTGATACACCGCTATCGGGAGCAAGCCCCCTCCCACATTTGGATATGTATTTGACTCAGGATTTGCGGGCCAGTGGCTGCGCGGCAAATTTTACCCCAGCCAAACCATGGGCAATCAAAGCCCGGATATTGCCATGGTCACTGCCGTCCGGCGTGGCCATCACCGAGCGGTAATGCTCGCCAAACGCCAGCAAGGCTTCCTGGTCGCTCAAGCCTTCCAGCAGTGCCAGGCCCAAGGTCTTGCACGAGCCTTCGTTCTGCCCAGCAGCGTTTTCCACATCGCCATTGGTGAACGCCTGTGGCTGGTAGTCGTAGCCTTGCGCGACAAAGGCTAGGGTATCGGCAAAGACGTGTTCGCCGCTGTCGAGACTGGCACGCAGGGTATTCAAATCAGTCATGGGGTTTTCCTTTGGCAAACGCTGTTTGCTGGTCGGCGTTGGCTTCTTGCTGGTATTGGGCTTTCCACTCGGCATACGGCATGCCGTACACCACTTCACGGGCTTCATCGAGGCTGACCTCGATCTGGCGCTCGTCGGCCTCTGCCTTGTACCACTTGGACAGGCAGTTGCGACAGAAGCCGGCGAGGTTCATCAGGTCTATGTTCTGCACATCCTTGCGGCTGTCCAGGTGGGCCACCAGCCGGCGGAAGGCGGCGGCTTCGAGTTCGAGGCGTTGTTGGTCGTTCATAGGGCTCACTGCAGATTCAGGGGGTTAGCGGCTGGCCGCCAGGGTAATCGAAACCGATTCGGCAAAACGCAGCGCATGGGGCTTGTCCACTTCGACCTCGGCGTACAGCACCGACTCGTTGCTCATCACCAGGTCCAGCAATTCCTGGGTCAGGCGCTCCAGCAGGGCGAAACGGTTGCCTTCGACATGGGCGATGATCGCCTTGGTGATGGTGCGATAGTTCAGGGCGTGGTCGATATCGTTGTCGCGCACGGCTTCCTGGGCGGCATACAGGATGGTCAGGTTGATCAGCACATCCTGCTTATTGAGGATTTCGTCCTCGTTGATGCCGATAAAGGTGCGCAGCCGCAGGTCCTTGACCCGGATACGCGCCATGCCTGGTTGAAGTTGTGGCATTGCTACTTGCTCCGTCCAATCAGTTGCAGGAACTCCATGCGCGTGGTGTTCGAATCGCGGAAGGCGCCGAGCATCACCGAGGTGTTCATGGTTGAATTCTGTTTTTCCACGCCGCGCATCATCATGCACATGTGTTTGGCTTCGATCACCACAGCCACGCCGGCGGCCTGGGTCACGTCCTGGATGGCGTCGGCGATCTGGCGCGTGAGGTTTTCCTGGATCTGCAGGCGCCGGGCGAACATGTCCACGATGCGCGCCAGTTTCGACAGGCCCAGTACCTTGCCGGTCGGAATATAGGCCACATGGGCCTTGCCGATAAAGGGCAGCAGGTGATGCTCGCACAGCGAGTACAGCTCGATGTCCTTGAGGATCACCATTTCGTCATTATCGGAGGCGAACAGCGCGCCGTTGACGATTTCGTCCAGGTTCTGCTCGTAGCCATGACACAGGTACTGCATGGCCTTGGCGGCACGCTTGGGCGTGTCGAGCAGGCCCTCGCGCTGCGGGTCCTCGCCCAAGCCCTTGAGGATTTCGCGATAGTGGTGGGGCAGGGATAAAGTCATGCAACATCCTCACAAACGGCTTACTTGATATGCCGCCCGCCGTTGACGGTCAGGGTGGTACCGGTGACATAGGGGTTGTCCAGCAGGTAGCGCACGCTCTGGTAGATCACCTCGGGCCCGGGCTCGATGCCCAAGGCCGACTTGTTCAGGACCTTGGCGCGATAGGCCGCGTCATCGCCCTCATTGAACATCACCATCGCCGCAGCGATGCCATTGACCTTGATCAACGGCGCGAACTGCGCGGCAAACGACAACGTGAGGCTGTCGAGCCCGGCCTTGGTGGCGCAGTAGGCAATGTGCTGGCGACTGCCCTTGCGCACCACATCATCGCTGATATGCACGATGTCGGCAGGTGTCGAGCGTTGCAGCAAGGGTGAACAATGCAGGTTGATCAGGTATGGCGCAAGCATGTGCACGCTGAACATGTCGATAAAGGCGCGGCTTTCGTCGCCTGGGGTTTCCGCGACCCAGGCCGACGCGTTGTGGATGATCGCGCGCAGGCTTTGGGTATGGGTGTGCAGTTCGGCAATAAAGGCAAGCGTCCCGGCTTCGCTGGAGAAGTCGGCGAACACACCGATGGCACCCCGATCGCGCAGTGCCTGCACGCCGGGGCGTTCGCTGCGGTAGCTGAAAATCACCGATTGGCCCTCGTCCAGCAGGCGCTCGGCGCAATGCAGGCCGACCCGTTGGCCGGCACCGGTGATCAGGATCGGGGCGTTGGTTGCAGTCATGGGAGGCTCAAGTCGCGGGCAGGCTGAAACTATACCAGCGCCCCGGCCCCCTGTACTCAAGCGGCGGCTTCGGTGACTTTGCGTGAAGGCGAGGGCTGTAGCCAGTTCGCCAGCAGATGGGTCGACAGCGGGATAAAGAGGTAAACCATCAACGGTGTCAGCGCAGCCGTGCTGACCAGTACCCGGCTGAACAAGTCCAACTCGTTGAGCAGCGGCCCCAGACCGAAGTTGAACAGCAATGACACCGGGAAAAACGCCAGCCAGATCGCCACTGCCTGTTTCCAGCGTGGAGGGCGAGCACCCACGGCGCCGAACCAGCCATCAATACCGCTTACACGGTGCTCGGATGGGTCGGCAAACAGTTCGCTGCCGCGGCTCAGCCACGCGCTGCGCGAGGCGGAAAACTCCCAGGCGTGCAGGGTTTTTTCGTCGGCGAAGCGAAAGATAATCTGGAATTCATCGTCGTGGGGTGGAGGGGCTAGCACGCCAGAGCCCAGGTAACCCGGGAAGTCAGTGGCCAATTGCTCGCCTTCGCGCAGCCAGGCCATCAGTTCTTCGTAGCGACCTTTGGCCACGCGCCGCGCAACCATCAAGGTGACGGGTGAAGTAGACATTGTGTATCTCCAAGTGATCGGGTGCGCTGGGCCGGATAAGCGGCGCACGAACGAAGCTGCGGGGTGATGCAGCGACGTAAAAAACAGGCAAGGATTATTCCGGTTTTGCCGAAATACGCCAGAAACTTCGGATGGTTTGCCGTAGATCTTGAATAATTGGCTTTAATGGGCGTTAAATAAGATCCAAGCCCAAACGGATTTTTTGACTGCTGATGTCCGAAATCATTGCTCCTGTTCGAGAAACGACACCCGACCGACACGCTGACGCCGAGGTGCTGTTTCCGATTCGTGAAGTGGCAAGGGTTACCGGTGTTAACCCGGTGACACTGCGTGCCTGGGAGCGTCGCTATGGCTTGATCCAGCCCGTGCGCACCGAAAGTGGGCACCGGCTGTATTCAAGCACCGATATCGATACGGTTCATCGCATTCTCGACTGGATCGAGCGTGGCGTAGCGGTGAGCAAGGTGGGCAAGATCCTGGCGCGCGACCCACTGCCTGGCGAGCCCGCCACGGCGTCACGCAGCGATACCGAACTGGAGTGGCGCCAGTGGCAGGCACAGCTGAGGTTGGCAATCAGCGCCTTTGATGATCATGAGCTGGGCCACCTGTATGGCCAGATCTTCAGCGTCTACTCAACGACAGTGGTGTTTCAAGACATTCTGATGCCGCTATGGCAGCAACTGTTGCGTCATCAGGGGCGCTTTGGCCAGGCCAGCGAGTGGCTGTTCTTCGACAACTTCCTGCGCTCGCACGCCTCGCGTTGCCTGCAGATGGCCTGTGCCTCGCCGGTACCCAGGGTGCTGTTGGCGGCCATCGCGGGAGAGTGCCGTGAGCTGGAAATGCTGGTTGCAGGCCTGTTGATGTCAAGCGACAAGCTCGCAGTCAAGGTTCTGGAAGTGGGCCAGCCACTCGATGAATTGACGCTGATTTGTGAGAGAACCCGGCCGCAAGCCTTGGTGATGTTTTCCAATCACGCACCCGGCGCAGAACTACCATCGCGGCTCAATCGCCTTGCATTGACGCTCGATTGCCCGCTGCTGCTGGCTGGGGATGTCTCTGACCTGGCCGAACAGAGCCTCGCGGGCTCGTCGATTGGTTGCCTGGGCAATGACGGCCGTGTGATGCCACGTCGCTTGCAGCAGTTTCTCAGCGGTCGCCTGGATACCTGATCTCAGGCATGCACCTGGGGATGGACCAGGCGGTGCTGGTGCAGGATGAACTGGCGCAGGCGCTCGATTTCACCGGCATCACTCTGATTCAGGCGATAGGCAAACAGGCCTCGAGCGGTTTCCCGCTCCAACGTACCGCGCAGCGCGATACGCTCGTAGCCGGAAGGGCTGAACCACAGGGAAAAGGTCTTGGGTGGGTTGGTCCGGCCACGCACCTCTACCAGCACACCCTTGAATGACACTTCGTGCACCCACAATGCGCTGGCGTAGCCCTTGACGTTCTCCAGCGCCACGGGCGCTTCCAGGGCCAGCCGCCAGGGGCGGATCATCGGGCCGTCTTCGAAAATGCTCGGCACACCCAGGCGCAAATGCACGGCATGAAATTCATCTTCCACCAAATGCAGGGGGAAGGTCAGTTGCTGGTTGTCGAACTGCGCCTGGATGGTGACCTGGTCGTGAGCGGCAAGCCGGGTGAGCAAATCGCGAATCTGCGCTCCGCCATTGACCGTCAGGCTCGACCACGCATCCCGCAGGTTGAGCTGCGGGTTGTGCTGCATGTCCTGGATAAAATCCAGCTCGTCCTGCGTCAATAGCGTGTGGCGCTGCATTGATCTGGCTCAAGGCTAAGGCATTAAAGAGCCATTATCGCTCTAAAGGCTGCATCTTTTACAGTTTGTTAATTCCGCTCGTCGCCTTGAGAGCCGCGAGCTCGGCTTTGAGTTCGGCCAATTGGGCTTCCAGCTGGGCAACGCGTTGCTGCGCCTTGACTTGAAGGGTGACGTCTTTTTGCACGCCGACGAAGTACGTCTGCTTATCGGCCTCGTTGTACACCGTCGAAAGCGATAACTCATTCCAGAAGTGGCTGCCGTCTTTGCGGTAGTTGCGCAGGATCTCCCGGCACATGCCACCGCTGTCGAGGGCTTCACGGATGGCCATCAGCGCCGGCTGGTCACGGTCGCCTGACTGGAGGAAGCGGCAGTCCTGATACAGGATCTCGTCCAGGGTGTAGCCGGTCATCCGCTCGAAGGCCGGGTTGACGTAGATCAGCGGTTTGTCCCTGCCTTCGCGTTCGGCAACGACGATGCCGTCGTTGGAAGCATTGACGACCATTTGCAGCAGCTTGGCGTTAATCATTGAGCGGTCCATGGCTTGTTTTGACCCTGCAAGTTTATGGCAAGTCTTGAATGTTGCACGGTGCGCACTGAAATATTGGCACGGGCTGCTAATATCCCAGGCTTTCACTCAACTACAGGATCAGATTGATGAAAGTCGCCATCCTTTCCGGCTCGGTCTATGGCACGGCTGAAGAAGTCGCTCGCCATGCCAAAGAAATCCTCAAAGACGCCGGTTTTGAAGCCTGGCATAACCCTCGCGCTACCTTGGCCGACGTGCAGGCGTTTGGCCCTGAGGCCTTCCTGGCGGTGACCTCGACCACCGGCATGGGCGAGTTGCCCGACAATCTGCAACCCCTGTATTCGACCATTCGCGATCAACTGCCCGCGGCCTGGCGCGGCCTGCCCGGTGCGGTCATTGGCTTGGGCGATGCCAGTTATGGCGATACTTTCTGTGGTGGCGGGGAGCAGATGCGCGAATTGTTCGGTGAGTTGGGGGTACGTGAGGTGCTGCCGATGCTGCGCCTGGACGCCAGCGAAAGCGTCACCCCGGAAACCGATGCCGAGCCGTGGCTGGCCGAGCTGGTCACTGCACTGCGCAGTTGATCGCAGTAAACGTCGTCAGTGAAGACCTGCCTTCATTGACGGCGTTTGCCTGACACAAATTTGTACTATTCTGTTGGCTGACTCGCTCAGTCATCAAGCTGGCTGCGAAGGCAACTCCTTCGGCCTCGGCGTCTGACTAGACTGGCTCTCACTTTCGACACAATAAGAAGTGCGCCAAGGAGGTCATTGCCGTGAGCCTAGCCCCCGCTTTATCGCCACAGAATGTCAAAGCCCAGGTCAGTGCTGCCGAATGGCAGACCCGCGTCGATCTGGCGGCCTGTTATCGCCTGGTGGCGATGCATGGCTGGGACGACCTGATCTTCACACACATTTCTGCCAAGGTGCCAGGTACCGAGGACTTCCTGATCAACCCCTATGGGCTGATGTTCCACGAGATCACCGCCTCAAGCCTGGTCAAGGTCGATCAGGCCGGCAACAAGCAGATGGAAAGCCCCTACGAGATCAACCCCGCGGGCTACACCATCCACAGCGCCATCCACGAAGTGCGCCATGACGTGACGTGCGTGCTGCATACCCACACCGCTGCGGGCGTGGCGGTCTCAGCGCAAAAGCAGGGGGTGTTGCCTATCAGCCAGCAATCGCTGTTCGTGCTGTCGAGCCTTGGCTATCACGCCTATGAAGGCGTGGCGCTCAATCACGAAGAAAAGGCTCGCCTGCAGGCGGACCTGGGCGACCACAATTTCCTGATGCTGCACAACCACGGCCTGCTGACCTGCGCCGGCACCATCGCCGATACCTTCTTGATGATGTTCACCTTCCAGCGCGCCTGCGAGATCCAGGTGCTGGCGCAAAACGGCGCACCTGAGCTGATTGCCATCGGGCCGCAGATTCTCGCTGGTGCCAAGGCGATGGTGGCAGCTGTCACAAAAAGCGCCCAAGGTATGGGTGGTGCGCTGGCCTGGCCGGCGTTGCTGCGCAAACTGGACCACCAGGACCCCGGATATAAAAGCTGATGCCACTCGCCGAGATACCACTCAGAGCCTGGCGCAAACGCGGCCAGGACTTCATCTTTCGTGGCCATACCCTGCGTTATTGGGTGGCCGGGCAGGGCGAGCCGTTGCTGCTGATTCATGGCTTCCCCACTGCCAGTTGGGATTGGCACTATCTGTGGCAGCCGTTGGCTCAGCGCCATCTAGTGATTGCCTGCGACATGCTCGGCTTTGGCGACTCGGCCAAGCCCCTGAATCACGACTATTGCCTGCTGGAACAAGCCGACTTGCAACAGGCGCTGCTTGATCACCTGCGTGTGGAGCAACCGGTGCATGTCTTGGCCCATGACTATGGCGACAGCATCGCCCAGGAATTACTCGCCCGGCATTACGAGGGGCGTTTCCAGATGGCCAGCTGTGTGTTCCTCAACGGCGGGCTGTTCCCGGAGACCCATCGGCCGACGTTGGTGCAAAAATTATTGCTCAGCCCCCTGGGCTGGATGATCGGCCGGGCCTCTGGGCGCAGTGCGCTGGCCAGCAGTTTCAACCAGATCTTCGGCCCGTGCACACGCCCCAGTGAAAGCGCCCTGGATGATTTCTGGAGCCTGATCAACTGCAATGATGGCCCACGCATCCTGCACAAGCTGATTACCTACATTCCCCAGCGCCACCGCCTGCGCGAGCGCTGGGTAGCCGCCATGCAGCAGGGCGATGTAGCGTTGCGAGTGATCAATGGCGAGGTTGATCCTATTTCCGGCGCCCATATGGTCGAACGCTATCACCAACTGGTGCCCCACGCCGACACGGTAATGCTGGCCAATATTGGCCACTACCCGCAGATCGAGGCGCCGGTGCAAGTGCTCAAACACTACCAGGCGTTCCGTGATCGTCTCGGCCAGCCGACGCCGCGTGCGGTCTATTCCTGAAAAGGCATCATCCTGCTGCCTTATCGAGCACCATTCAGCCTCGGCCGTCTTTATTGTGACCAAAGGCGCTGTGCGTGACACTCTGGCTATTCCCATTGTCGCCAGCGGAGTTCGGTATGAGTGAGTCAGTGCAGTTCCAGGATAAGGTCGTGATCGTCACCGGTGCCGGCGGTGGCCTGGGCCGGGCCCATGCGCTGCTGTTTGCCAAACACGGGGCCAAAGTGCTGGTTAATGACCTGGGAGGCTCAACCCAGGGCGAGGGCGCCAACGCCTCGGCGGCCGACCGGGTGGTGGCAGAGATTCGCGCAGCGGGGGGCATTGCTCAAGCCAACCATGATTCCGTCACCGACGGCGACAAGATCGTACAAAATGCCCTGGATGCATTCGGCCGTATCGACGTGGTAGTCAACAATGCCGGGATCCTGCGCGACAAGACCTTCCATAAAATGGACGACAGCGACTGGGACCTGGTCTACCGGGTGCATGTCGAAGGCGCCTACAAAGTCACCCGCGCCGCCTGGCCCCATCTGCGCGAGCAGGGTTATGGCCGGGTGATCTTCACCGCCTCCACCTCGGGCATCTACGGCAATTTCGGCCAGTCCAACTACGGCATGGCCAAGTTGGGCCTGTATGGTCTGACCCGTACCTTGGCGCTGGAAGGGCGCAAGAACAATATCCTGGTCAATGCCATTGCCCCCACGGGTGGTACGCGCATGACCGAAGGGCTGATCCCGCCGCAAGTGTTCGAGCGGCTCAAGCCTGAGCTGGTCAGCCCGTTGGTGGTGTACCTGGGCAGTGAAGCCTGCGAGGAAACCGCGGGGTTGTTTGAAGTGGGTGGCGGTTGGATCGGCAAGACCCGCTGGGAGCGCAGCCTGGGGGTGGGCTTTGATCCGGAGGCGGGCTTCTCGCCGCAGGATGTGGCCGCGCACTGGCAGCAGATCTGTAATTTTGAAGGGGCCGCGCACCCCAAGGATAATATTGAAGCCTTGAAGGAGATGATGGCTAACTTGCAGAAGTTCAGCCTCTGATCGTTGCTGGAAAAACACTGAATCCAACGGGGCGTCGATGACGCCCCGTTTTATTGCGGGCATAAAAAAGGCCGCTGCATAGCAGCGGCCGAAGTAAGACGTTGGATCAAGGAGCGACAAATCAACGTCAGTGAACACCGGGAACAGACTGAATAAAGGATCAATCTGTTGTAAATAGGCTTTTTCTCCCAACCTTGGAAGCGGGCTGTTTGCCCTGAAAGCCAGGCAAGAATAATCGGTTGTAACAAAATGAGTAATAGCAGTTCAGGACAAGGACTGTTACATAAATGACAATAATTGATCTCGCCATGGATTCTCCTGATAGCCCCTTATCCGTCTAATGCATGGGCCCTGTGCAAGCCCCGTCCTGCTGGGCCATTCATCCTTTCGAGTGACAACACGAATACCGCCTTGGTGCGCTTATCGCTCCTCAAGGGCGGCAGTAGGGTGGGGCCTTCTGTCACTCACCGGGGAAGACGCATGACAAAAACAATAATGCGCGCCATCTTCACGCCACAGGCGCTGGCCACTGCGGTTGCGTTGGGTTGCTGTGCCCAGGCACAGGCTGTTTCGTTCAATATTGGTGAGATCGAAGGGCAATTCGACTCTTCGCTCTCGGTGGGCGCGAGCTGGGGCATGCGCGATGCCGATAAAAGCCTGGTCAGTACCGTCAACGGCGGCACCGGCCAGGCGTCGACCGGGGATGACGGGCGCCTCAACTTCAAGAAGGGCGAGACCTTTTCCAAGATCTTCAAGGGCCTGCACGACCTCGAGCTGAAATACGTCGACACCGGCGTGTTCGTGCGCGGCAAATACTGGTACGACTTCGAACTCAAGGACGAAGATCGCGAGTTCAAGCAGATCAGCGATCACAACCGCAAAGAAGGCGCCAAATCCAGCGGCGCGCAAATCCTCGATGCCTTCGTCTACCACAACTACTCCCTGGGCGACCTGCCCGGCACCGTGCGCGCCGGCAAGCAGGTGGTCAGTTGGGGCGAAAGCACCTTCATCGGTAACTCCATCAACAGCATCAACCCCATTGACGTCTCGGCGTTTCGCCGCCCAGGGGCCGAGATCAAGGAAGGGTTGATCCCGGTGAACATGCTGTTTGCGTCACAAAGCCTGACCAACCAACTGACCGTGGAGGGTTTCTACCAACTGGAATGGGACCAGACCGTGCTGGACAACTGCGGCACCTTCTTCGGAGGGGACGTGGCGGCGGACGGCTGCACCGGTAACTACACGGTGGGCAACCCGGCGATTGCCCCTCTGCAACCCATAGCAGCGGCACGTGGCCAAGGCTTTGTGGTGACCCGCGAAGGGGTGGTGGTGCAGCGCGCTGGCGACCGTGATGCACGAGACTCCGGCCAGTTTGGCGCGGCCTTGCGCTGGCTGGGTGATGACACTGAATACGGCCTGTACTTCATGAATTACCACAGCCGTACCCCGACCGTGGGCACGATTACCGCCAATACCAACCTTGCGACCATCGGCGCCATTGGTGCCGCTGCTCCGCCGGGCTTCGGGTCGGCCCTGGCCCAGAGCACCATGCTTGGCCGTGGCCAGTACTACCTGGATTATCCGGAAGATATCCGCCTGTTCGGCGCCAGTTTTTCCACCACCCTGCCTACTGGCACGGCGTGGACCGGCGAGATCAGCTATCGGCCGAATGCACCGGTACAACTCAACACCACCGACCTGACCCTGGCGCTGGTCAACCCGATTGCCGGCAATACCGCGTCGCCGATCCGCAGCGCGTTTGGTGCGGACAACAAAGGCTACCGCCGCAAGGAAATCACCCAGATCCAAAGCACCATGACCCAGTTCTTCGACCAGGTGCTGGGCGCCGAACGCCTGACGCTGGTTGGCGAAGCGGCGGTGGTGCACGTCGCGGGCCTGGAAGATAAAAGCAAGCTGCGTTATGGCCGCGACTCGGTGTACGGCGCCTACGGTTTCGAGGGCGACACTGACGGTTTCGTCACCTCCACCTCCTGGGGCTACCGCGCGCGGGCGATCCTGGACTACAACAACGCGATTGCCGGGGTGAACCTCAAGCCCAACCTGTCCTGGTCCCATGACGTGGCTGGCTACGGCCCCAACGGCCTGTTCAACAAAGGCGCCAAGGCCATCAGCGTCGGCGTGGATGCGGACTATCGCAGCACCTACACCGCCAGCCTGAGCTACACCGACTTCTTTGGTGGTGACTACAACACCCTGACCGACCGCGATTTCCTCGCCCTCAGCTTCGGCGTGAACTTCTGATCTGGCTTAAAAGAAGGACAAGACCCTATGCGTAAGATGATTGCAGTGATGGCCCTGAGTGTATTGGCCGCTAACGTAATGGCGGCGGTGTCGCCCGAAGAAGCCGCCAAGCTCGGCACCACCCTGACCCCGGTCGGCGCCGAGAAGGCCGGCAACGCCGATGGCTCGATCCCGGCCTGGACCGGCGGCATCCCGAAAAACGCCGGCGCGGTAGACAGCAAGGGCTTTCTCGCCGACCCCTTTGCCAATGAAAAACCGCTGTTCGTGATCACGCCCGCCACCGTGGACAAGTACAAAGACAAACTCTCCGACGGCCAGGTGGCGATGTTCAAGCGCTACCCAGAAACCTACAAGATTCCGGTCTACCCCAGCCATCGCACGGTCAATCTGCCGGCAGACATCTACGAGTCGATCAAGCGCAGCGCCCTGAATGTGCATGCGATCAATGACGGCAACGGCCTGGAAAACTTCACCGGCAATCGTTATTACGCGTTCCCGATCCCTAAGAACGGTGTGGAGGTGCTGTGGAACCACATCACCCGTTATCACGGTGGCAACCTGCGCCGCATCATCACCCAGGCCACGCCGCAGACCAACGGCAGCTATACGCCGATCCGCTTCGAAGAAGAAGTCGCGGTGCCCCAGGCCATCGCGGATATCGACCAGGCCAAGGCGGCCAACGTGCTGAGTTATTTCAAGCAGTCGGTCACCGCCCCGGCGCGGCTGGCCGGCAATGTGCTGCTGGTGCACGAAACCCTCGACCAGGTGAAGGAGCCGCGCCTGGCCTGGATCTACAACGCCGGACAGCGTCGTGTGCGGCGGGCGCCGCAGGTGTCCTATGACGGTCCGGGCACGGCCTCCGACGGCCTGCGCACCACCGATAACTTCGACATGTTTTCCGGCGCCCCCGACCGTTATGACTGGAAGCTGGTGGGCAAGAAGGAAATGTACATCCCCTACAACAGCTACAAACTCGATTCGCCGAAGCTCAAGTACGACGACATCATCAAGGCCGGGCATATCAATCAGGACCTGACCCGCTATGAGCTGCACCGCGTATGGGAAGTGGTCGGCACCGTCAAGCCCAGCGAGCGGCACATCTACGCCAAGCGCCATATGTACATCGATGAAGACAGCTGGCAGGTCGCCCTGGTGGATCACTACGACGGTCGCGGCCAACTGTGGCGCGTCGCCGAAGGTCACGCGCAGTTCTACTACGACCACCAGGTGCCGGCCTACACCGTGGAAACCCTGTACGACCTCATCGCGGGGCGCTATATCGCGCTGGGCATGAAGAACGAGGAGAAGAGCAGCTTCGTATTCGGCTTCGCGGCCAAGGCGGCGGACTACACCCCGGCCGCACTGAGGTCGGCAGGCGTTCGATAGTACCTTTGTGAAATGCGATCAACGTGTGGGAGGGGGCTTGCCCCCGATGGTGGCCTGACAGCCAACTGGGATGTCGGGTTTGTGCATGGTCACTAATCACCCCGCTGAATACTTCTTCAACAACCACCAACCACGGGTCTACGGTTGCATAACAATAAAAAAGCAGGATGCAGCAATGACCGCCATGACCCGCTGCCTGGACCGTCCTGGACTCATGCCAAGGCTGTCCGCTCACCACCTGTTGCGCCCGCGCCTGGCTGGGCCGCTGCTCGCGGCACCGGCGCGGGTGAAGTTGCTGTGCGCGCCTGGGGGCAGTGGCAAGAGTGCGCTGCTCGCCGAGTGTGCATTGCAGGCGCCCAAGGAGTGCCAGGTCTACTGGATGCCACTCAATGGTGCGGCGCTCACCCCTCTGGATTTCTGCGCACGGCTGGCGCAATACCTGGGTCTGCGGTTTATCGACGAAGCCACATTGCTGCTCGACCTCAGCCGTTGGCCAAACCCCACGTGGCTGTTTCTCGATGATTTCTGTCGTCTGCCGGCGCCCGAGCTGGACGCCTTGCTTGACCGTTTGCTCACCGCCAGCAGCCCACACCTGACCTGGTGGCTGGGTGCGCGGCGACGTCCGTTGTGCAACTGGCCACGCCTGTTGCTCGACGATGAATTGCTGGAGTGCAGTGAGTTGTCATTCAGCGCTGCGGAGATCCAGACGCTGCTCGCACCAGGGCAGAGCGTCGACAGCATTATGCAGTTCAGCGCCGGTTGGTGTGCCGGGGTACGTATTGCCTTGCTGGGCGACGGCCATCCCGACAAAACCTTGCTCGATTACCTGCAGCATGAACTCTTCAACACCTTGCCGACGCCATTGGTGGATGCCTGGCGCGTGCTGGCCCATCTGCCACGCTTCAATCAAAGCTTGTGTGAGCATCTATTCGGCATTGACGACGGCGCTCAGTATTTGCACGCGTTGCAGGCGCTCGGCGCGTTTATCCAACCTTGGGAAGACACCAGTGAATGGCTGCAAGTTTTTGCCCCGCTGGCGCGATTGACGCGCGAAGCCCCCTGGCCGACCAAGCGTTCATGGCACCGACGTGCGTGCCAGTGGTTTTGCGCCGAAACCGACTGGCAGGCGGCCTTCGAGCAGGCGCTGCTGGCAGAGGAATACGAACTGGCGGTAAGCCTATTGCAGCATTTCAGTTTCGAAGATTTGTTTCGCCAGCAAAACGCGGTGCTCCTGTTGCGCCTGCATGAGCAGCACGGCGATGAGTTGATGCTTGGGTCTGCGCAATTAGTGGGGTTGGTCACGGCGGCCTTGCTGTTTGCCGGGCGCTTCGAGCAAGCGGCGTTGTGTATCGACCAACTGGCTCGGTTTGCTCCCCAGCCGACGGCCGCTGGGCAACGCTATCTGCTGGCGCGCTGGCAGGCCCAATGGGGCTGGCTGCTGCATTTGAGCGGCGATGCCGGACGCTCCCGCGAGCATTTCCTCGAAGCGTTGCAAGCCTTGCCTGAGAGTGCCTGGACGTCGCGCCTGATGTGCCTGTCGGGCCTGACCCAGCAAGCCTTGTTGCGCGGTGAGCTGGATGTCGCCCAAGCCTTGAACCGCGAAGCCCTGTGCCTGGCCCGTGCCCATGATTCGCTGGTGCTGGAGGCCCTGCTGGAGTTGGATCATGCTCAATTGCTGGAGCAGCGCGGCGCGCCCTACCGGGCACAAAGCCTGTTGGAGACGGTGCAGGCGATGTTGGCTCGCCAACGTCTCAAGGCTGGGCCGTTGGTGGGGCGTATTGTGCTGCGTCGCGGGCACTTGGCCTTGCGGCAGGGCCAAGACAGCTTGGCGGCCGAGTGTTTTGAAGCGGGCTTGACGATGTGCCTGCAGAGCCAGGACAAACGCGTGCTTTATGGCTTTCTCGGCCTGGCGCTGTTGGCCGCCAATCGTGGCGACTACGCCCAAGCCTTTATCCAACTGCGTGACGCCGAGCGCCTGATGCAGCAGCGCCATGTGCCGGACACGGTGTATCGCGCGGTGCTGCTGTTGGTCAGCGGGCACTTCTGGTTGCAGCAGGGACGTGCTGAATTGACGGTGCAAGCGGTGCGCCGGGTGTTGCGTCATTTTCGTGGGCCCTGCGCCAAGCAGGCGCCACCGGCTACCTTGGAGCTGATCCCGCGCCTGGAATATTTGCTGGTGTTGGCCGAGGTCAAGCTGGGCTGTGCCGAACAACCCATTACGCGGCTCAATGCCTTGCTCGACACCTCCCGGCAGCGCGGCATGCTCTGCCTGGAAACCGAACTGCACCTGGTGCTGGGAGAAGTGACCTGGCAGCTCGGTGACCCCGCCTTGGCTCGTCGGGCGTTGCAGGCCGGGTTGGCGCTGGCGGGGCGTTGCCAGGTGCAGCAGGCCATTCGCGAGTTGCGTTTGCGCGCCCCCGGGCTATTGAGTGAACTGGGCCTGGAGCCACAGGCAGCGCCTGTCGGTGCCGTGGAGAACCCACTGAGCCAGCGCGAGCTGCAAGTGCTGGAGTTGATCGCCCTCGGTAATTCCAACCTGGAAATCGCCGAGCGCCTGTATATCTCCCTGCACACCGTCAAGACCCACGCACGGCGTATCCACAGCAAACTCGGGGTGGAGCGACGCACCCAGGCGGTGGCCAAGGCCAAGACGCTGGGCTTGATGGTCTAGGCGCAGAAAGCCTGGCGGTATTCACTCGGGGTGGCGCCCATGGCTTGGCGAAAACGTTGGTTGAAATGGCTGGCGCTGGAAAAACCGCACAGCAGGGCAACTTCGCCCATCGGCAACGCGCTGCTGCGCAGCAAGGTCTGCGCCCGCACCAGGCGCCGTGACAGCAGGTATTGATGGGGCGGCAGGCCGAAGCTTTGCCGGAACATCCGGGCGAAATGGTATTCCGACAAGGCGCACATCGCGGCCAGTTGGCCGAGGCTGATGGGGTCTTCGACGTGGTGGTCGATGTACTCCACCAACAGCCGCCGCTGGTGCGCCGCCAGCCCGCCTTTGAGGCGCAAGCCGTCGCGGACGCCGACCTGGCTGAGCAGGGTATGGCTGAGCATTTCATGGGCCAGGCTGCTGGTCAGCAGGCGCTCACCGGGCTCATGCCAGTTGAGGCCCACCAATTGGTGAAAACGCCGGGCCTGGCGGGCATCTTCAAGGAAGGTACCCTCACGCAATTGCAGTGCACGCGGCTCGCGGTCGAGCAGGGTGATGCAGCCGAGGGCGAATTGTTCCGGGCTGAAATACACATGGGCCAGGCGAATCTCGCCATTGATCACCCAGGCCGACTGATGCTCGGCCGGCAGGATGCACAGCTTGTCGGGGCCGCCCATGGTGCCCGGCCGCTCACGGCGAAACGTGCCGGTGCCGCCGCCGATGTAGCACGACAAGGTGTGATGGCTGGGCGCCTGGTAATCCTGGGCGTCATGGTGGTTGCTCCACACGGCTGCAGCCAAGCCATCGCCCAGTTCGGCGCAGGCCTCGAGGCGCGCATGGGGCGAACGGTTGAGGGATTGAAAGACTTGCAGGGATTCCAGCTCTGGCATGGTGTGTTCTCCGACACCTTGCATCCTACGCTCCACGGCTGGCGCTGTGAGCCCACCGCTCGATAAAAGCGCAAGAATGTGCAAGAGCCTTTCAAGGAGCGGGGGCGACACTGTGGCTCAATCGATGGAGCCCGCTATGAACCTCTTCCTGTATTTACTGACCGTGCTGATCTGGGGCACCACCTGGATCGCGCTCAAATGGCAGCTGGGCGTGGTCGCCATTCCTGTGTCGATCGTTTATCGCTTCGGCTTGGCTGCGCTGGTGCTGTTCGGGCTGTTGCTGCTCAGCGGCAGGTTGCAGGTGATGAACAGGCGCGGGCACCTGATCTGCCTGGCCCAAGGGCTGTGCCTGTTCTGCGTCAACTTCATGTGCTTTCTGACTGCCAGTCAGTGGATACCCAGCGGCTTGGTGGCGGTGGTGTTTTCCACGGCGACCTTGTGGAACGCTCTGAATGCCCGGGTGTTTTTCGGCCAGCGGGTTGCACGTAACGTGTTGATGGGCGGCGCGCTTGGGTTGCTGGGCCTGGGCTTTCTGTTCTGGCCGGAATTGGCCGGGCATACCGCCAGCCCGCAGACCTTGCTGGGTCTGGGCTTGGCGCTGCTGGGGACACTGTGTTTCTCGGCGGGCAATATGCTCTCGAGCCTGCAACAGAAGGCCGGGCTCAAGCCGTTGACCACCAACGCCTGGGGCATGGCCTATGGCGCGGCGATGTTGGCCACCTATTGCGCGGTACGCGGTATTCCTTTCGAAATGGACTGGAGTGCACGGTATATCGGCGCCCTGTGGTACCTGGTGATCCCGGGTTCGGTCATCGGCTTTACTGCTTACCTCACCCTGGTTGGCCGCATGGGCCCGGAGAAAGCCGCGTATTGCACCGTGTTGTTCCCAGTGGTGGCGTTGAATGTGTCAGCGTTTGCCGAGGGCTACCAGTGGACAGCGCCGGCTTTGGCAGGGCTGGTGTTGGTGATGTTGGGGAATGTGTTGGTGTTTCGTAAACCCAAGCCGGTAGCTCCGACTTTTCATGCGAAACAAATCTAATGTGGGAGGGAGCAAGCCCCCTCCCACACTTTACTGAGTCGCCTGGTCTATTTGAGGCCCAGGCGCTTGGCCATGCGCCCAAGGTTGGCGCGGTCCAGGCCCAGTTCCCGGGCGGCGCCGGCCCAGTTGTGCTGGTGACGTTCCAGGCAGGCGCTGATGACCTGGCGCTGGTAGTGCTCGGTGGCCTGGCGCAGGTCGCCAGTGGCCATGGGCACGGCTTCGACCGGTGCTTCAGTCACCGCTGCAGTGACGGCGGGCAAGTCCAGGTCCTGGGCACTCAGGCTGAGAATCTTCGGCCGCTCGCGGCAGTTACCCAGGGCTTTCAACGCGCTGCGGCCGATCAGATGTTCCAGTTCGCGCACATTGCCCGGCCAGTCATAGGCCAGCAGCGCCGCTTGGGCGTCGGCGGTCAGGCGCAAGCTGCCCAGGCCCATGCGCGAACGGTTTTGTTCGAGGAAGAAACCTGCCAATAGCAGCACGTCACGCCCGCGCTCGCGCAGTGCGGGCACTTGCAGCGGGTACACGCTTAAACGGTGATAGAAGTCGGCACGGTAGCGGCCATTGCGCACCTCTTCGGCGAGGTCGCGGTTGGTCGCGGCGATCAGGCGCACATCCACCTGGTGCTCCTTGTCCGAGCCCAGGCGTTGCAACTGGCCGCTTTGCAGCACACGCAGCAGCTTGGCCTGTACGGTCAACGACAACTCACCCACCTCATCGAGGAACAGGGTGCCGCCATTGGCCAGTTCGAACTTGCCCCGCCGCTCATTCAGCGCCCCGGTAAAGGCGCCGCGCACATGGCCGAACAGCTCGCTTTCCACCAGGGTTTCGGGCAGGGCGGCGCAGTTGAGGCTGATCAGAGGTTTATCGGCGCGGGACGACGCCGCGTGAATCGCCTGAGCCACCAACTCCTTGCCGACCCCGGTTTCGCCGGTGATCAGCACGGTCAGGTCGCTGCCACCCACCAGCTTGATTTCCTCAACCAGTCGTTTATGTGTCTTGCTCTGGCCGATCATTTCCTTGTGCTGCTGGCCGCTGGCCTGGCGATAGATCTCGGCGCGTTGGTGCTCGTCTTCAGCCCGCAACGCCAGGCGTTCGATGCGCTGCGCCACATTGACCGTGGCCGCGGCGAGGCTGGCGAAGGCTTGCAAAGCGTCCAGTTCGACCCGTTCAAAGCGTTCGGTGTCGAGGGCATCCAGGGTCAGCAGGCCCCAGGGCCGGTCGTCGACAAACAGCGGGCAACCCATGCAGTCGTGAACCTGCAAGTGCCCGTGCAAACCGGCGACCAGGCCGTCATAGGGGTCAGGCAATTGGCTGTCGCTGTCGAAACGGGTAGGGCCGGGGCTGCTCAGCAGTATCTCGAAGCGTGGGTGTTCGCTGATCTTGAAGCGTCGGCCCAGGGTGTCGGGGCTCAAACCATCCACGGCCAGCGGCACCAGCCACTCACCGTCCAGGCGCAGCAACGCGGCGGCGTCACAGGGCAGCAGGGCGCGCATGGCTTGTAGCAGGCGTCGGTAACGCTCGCCTTCGGGTAATTCCCGAGACAGATCGGCAACCAGCGGCAGCAGGGTGGTGAGCAACGGTTGTGCAGTCATAATGACTCCTTGTAGTCCTTATGACTATAAAGCGTAGGAAGTCATTTTGACTAGATTATATTTAATCTATTGAAAATAAAGGATTTATTAGTTGGCACGAATACTGACTACCAAAGGGTGATGAGTAAAAAGACCTAGGAGTCTCCCATGCTTAGTGCCCAAGACCGTGCAATCGTCAAATCCACCGTGCCCCTGCTGGAAAGTGGCGGCGAAGCGCTGATCACCCATTTCTACCGCATGATGCTCTCCGAGTACCCCGAAGTGCGCCCGCTGTTCAACCAGGCTCACCAGGCCAGCGGCGACCAGCCCCGCGCCCTGGCCAATGGGGTGCTGATGTACGCGCGCCATATTGACCAGTTGGACCAATTGGGCGACCTGGTGGCCAAGATCATCAACAAGCACGTGGCTTTGCAGATCCTGCCCGAGCATTACCCCATCGTCGGTGCCTGCCTGCTGCGAGCTATATCCGAAGTGCTGGGCAGCGAGATTGCCACCCCAGAGGTAATGAGTGCCTGGGGTGCGGCCTATGGCCAGTTGGCGGACATCCTGATCGGCGCTGAGGCGGCCATCTACGATGAAAAAGCCCAGGCGCCCGGCGGCTGGCGCGGTGCGCGGCCATTCCTTTTGGTCAAGCGCGTGGAGGAGAGCGACGAGATCACCTCGTTCTATTTCGCCCCGGTGGATAACGGCCCGATCCTGGCTGCCACACCTGGCCAGTACATCGGCCTGAAACTGGTGCTCGATGGCGAAGAAGTGCGCCGTAACTATTCCCTGTCGGCCCTCACCGATAACGGCATGTACCGCATCAGCGTCAAGCGCGAAGCCGGTGGGCGGGTGTCCAACTACCTGCATGACCAGATGCACATCGGTGCCACCATTGACCTGTTTCCACCGTCGGGCGAGTTCACCCTGGCCGCCAGTGATAAACCGCTGGTGCTGATCAGCGGCGGGGTGGGTATCACTCCAACCCTGCCGATGCTCGAAGCGGCCCTGGCGACCCAGCGCCCGGTGCATTTTATCCACTGCGCCCGTAATGGCGGGGTGCATGCGTTTCGTGACTGGGTAGACAGCCTGGCGGCCCAGCATCCGCAGCTTAAGCGTTTCTACTGTTATGCCGAGGATGACGGTATCAGCCCGGCGGCGGACAAGGTTGGAATGCTGAACCAGGAGCAGTTGGAGGCCTGGTTGCCTGAGGAGCGGGATGTCGATGCGTACTTCCTGGGGCCCAAGGGGTTTATGGCGGCGATCAAGCGGCACCTGAAGGCGCTGGGCGTACCGGAGAAGCAGGCGCGCTATGAGTTCTTCGGCCCGGCTGCGGCGCTGGAATAATCTTTTTGTAGCGGCACTATCCCAATGTGGGAGGGGCTTGCTCCCGATGGCGGTGGGCCAGCTACCTCTATGCTGACTGATACACCTATATCGGGAGCAAGCCCCCTCCCACATTAAGTGCTCTATTTTTCCTGATTAATCTGCTGTTAACCCCTCTCTGTTTAAACCACTGCCTGTGTGTAAACTTGTTGCCATCAGGCACAACCATAATCAGGCAAAGGGAAAACGGGGATGATTGACGATATGCGTTTGGGCAGGGAGCGGCGCTTTCTGGTGTTGCTGGGCATCATCTGCCTGGCGCTGATTGGCGGGGCGCTGTACATGCAAGTGGTGCTGGGCGAAGCACCATGCCCGCTGTGCATCCTGCAACGCTACGCCTTGCTGCTGATCGCCCTCTTCGCGTTCATCGGGGCGGCCATGCGCACCAAAGGAGCGGTCACAGTCTTCGAAGGGCTGGTCGTACTCAGCGCCTTGGGTGGCGTGGCTGCTGCCGGCCACCATGTGTACACCCAGTTCTTTCCACAGGTCAGTTGCGGCGTTGATGTGTTGCAACCGATCGTCGATGACCTGCCCCTGGCCAAAGTGTTTCCCCTGGGTTTCCAGGTCGACGGCTTCTGCAGCACGCCTTACCCGCCGATACTCGGCCTGTCCCTGGCCCAATGGGCGCTGGTGGCGTTCGTGCTGACGGTGATCCTGGTGCCGCTGTGCATCTATCGCAATCGTCATCCCAAAGCCTGAGCCTTCGCTCCATTAAGACGCTCCGTCCTTCTTGTGAAGGCCGGAGCGTTTTTGTTTGTAGGGATTTGTGAAAGCGCCGTGACGAGGAGCAACTTAAGGTGCGCACAGTGTGCGACATGTTGTCACACGGACACTGTCGCAGGACGTTTCTGACCCGTGAAATCGGCGCTTAAATTTGCACCCAGCGCACAAATTGTGCTGTCAGTTCGTGGTGCGAGCGGCGCCGCGCCGCACCTGTGGTCCGAGCGCTCGACGGAGCTATGAATGCCTTGTTTTATGGGGACTTGGATAGCTTCGGCATGCCCTTACAGGCTGTAAGGGAAGTGGCAATCTGCCCAATAACAGGGCAATTTTTGTGGTTTTTGTTGAGAATTGAACGCGATAAGATCGCGAATCTTTGCAAGTTTGGTGAAGGATTGTTGCTGGAATCGATAAAAATTATTTCTTTATAAGACATGGTTTATACATCGCTAGCTAACTACAATCGCCCGCACTGAATGTCCGGTGCTGTTCAATCTTTGAGCATTGGAGCGGTCGAGGGGCAGATGGAAGGCTCTGTGCGACCCCAGGTTCCGGCAGCCTTTCAACTATCCGCACCAAATGGAATTGGTCTGTAACAAGGCCTTTAGCCACGAAATCGAATAAGAACTCACTGCTGGTCCGTGCAACGTACAGTCATGACGTGTCGGGCAGGCTCTTATTCAATCGAAGAGAAATGCCAACCCTTGGCAGGGTGAAGTGTTGGCGATCAAAACCCAACTGCATTGCGCAAGCTGCTTTAGAGGTCGTGAGATGAGTAAAAACAGGTACCCCCGATTACTAGGCTTTTTGCCGCTGCTTGGCATGATGTTAATGCTGGGAGGCTGCAAGTGGACCTTGATGGACCCAAAAGGACAGATCGGTCTGGATCAACGAAACCTGATCATCACTGCCACCCTGCTGATGCTGTTGGTCGTGGTGCCTGTGATCATCATGACGTTCGCCTTCGCCTGGAAATACCGCGCGTCGAACACCAAGGCGACCTACGCGCCCAAGTGGTCGCACTCCACCAAGATCGAAATTGCGGTGTGGCTGGTACCGATCCTCATCATCATCGCCCTGGGTTACATCACCTATAAGTCGACCCACGAGCTGGACCCGTACCGTCCGCTTGAATCCGACGTCAAGCCGATCAACATCGAAGTGGTCGCGCTGGACTGGAAGTGGCTGTTCATCTACCCGGACCTGGGTATCGCCACGGTCAACGAGATCCGTTTCCCGGAGAACACCCCGCTTAACTTCCGGATCACCTCCGACGCCGTGATGAACTCGTTCTTCATCCCAGCCCTGGGCGGCCAGATCTACGCGATGGCAGGCATGCAGACCCGCCTGCACCTGATCGCCAACGAAAAAGCTGAAATGGAAGGCATCTCCGCGAACTACAGCGGCGCTGGCTTCACCGGCATGAAATTCAAAGCGATCTCGACGAGCCAGGACGATTTCAACGCCTGGGTAGCCGAAGTCAAGGCCGCACCTAAACAGCTTGATCAAGCTGAATACGACGCCCTGACCAAACCAAGCCAGAACAACCCAGTCGCCCTGTACTCCACGTATGAGCCGAACCTGTTTCAGAAAATCGTCGACAAGTACGAAGGTATGAAGCCAGGCAAGCCGGTCAAGCATGAGAAGAAAGAAGTGGCCGCGGTTGAAGGTTCTGATACAGGCGCGCATTCAACTGCTGGGGCAGAGGAGTAAACGATGTTTGGTAAATTAAGTTGGGACGCGGTCCCATTCCACGAGCCGATCGTAATGGTGACTATCGCCATGATCGCGCTGGGTGGTCTGGCACTGGTTGCGGGTATCACCTATTTCAAGAAATGGTCCTACCTGTGGACCGAATGGCTGACCTCGGTCGACCACAAGAAAATCGGCGTCATGTACGTCATCGTTGCCATGGTCATGCTGCTGCGTGGTTTTGCCGACGCCATCATGATGCGTACCCAGTTGGCCATGGCCACCGAGGGTTCGCCTGGCTACCTGCCACCTGAACACTATGACCAGATCTTCACCGCTCACGGTGTGATCATGATCATCTTCATGGCGATGCCATTCTTCACCGGCTTGATGAACCTTGCCTTGCCGCTGCAGATTGGTGCGCGTGACGTTGCCTACCCGTTCCTGAACTCCCTGAGCTTCTGGCTGCTGGTTTCCGGCGTGGTGCTGATCAACGTTTCCCTGGGCGTCGGCGAATTCGCCAAGACCGGTTGGGTTGCGTATCCGCCATTGTCGGGCTTGCAATACAGTCCGGGCGTGGGTGTGGACTACTACATCTGGGCGCTACAGTTATCAGGACTAGGGACGACATTGACGGGGGTCAACTTCCTGGCCACCGTCCTGAAAATGCGCGCCCCTGGCATGAAACTGATGGACATGCCGATCTTCACCTGGACCTGCACCTGGGCAAACGTACTGATCGTGGCCTCGTTCCCGATCCTGGCCGCTACCATGGCGCTGCTGTCGCTTGACCGTTACCTGGATTTCCACATTTTCACCAATGAACTTGGTGGCAATCCAATGATGTACGTGAACCTGTTCTGGGCATGGGGTCACCCTGAGGTGTACATCCTGATCCTGCCAGCGTTCGGTATCTTCTCCGAAGTGATCTCGACCTTTACCGGCAAGCGCCTGTTCGGTCACCACTCGATGGTCTACGCATCGGGCGCAATCTCCGTACTGGGCTTCATGGTCTGGCTGCACCACTTCTTCACCATGGGCTCGGGGGCCAGCGTCAACGCCTTCTTCGGCCTGGCGACGATGCTGATTTCCATCCCGACGGGGGTGAAGCTATTCAACTGGCTGTTCACCATCTACCACGGTCGTCTGCGCATGACCAGCCAGGTCCTGTGGACCCTGGGCTTCATGGTGACATTCGCCATCGGCGGCATGACCGGCGTACTGCTGGCCATCCCGGGTGCTGACTTCGTCCTGCACAACAGCCTGTTCGTGATCGCGCACTTCCACAACGTGATCATCGGTGGTGCTGTATTCGGCTACATCGCTGGCTTCAGCTTCTACTTCCCGAAAGCGTTCGGCTTCAAGCTGCACGAAGGCTGGGGCAAGGCTGCATTCTGGTTCTGGATCTCGGGCTTCTTCGTCGCGTTCATGCCGCTCTATGCGCTGGGCTTCATGGGCATGACCCGTCGTCTGAACGCCACCACCAACCCTGAGTGGGTACCGTACCTGTACGTTGCCATGTTCGGTGCGGTGATGATCGCCGTGGGTATCGCCTGCCAGTTGATCCAGCTGTACGTGAGCGTCCGTGACCGTAAGCAGAACGCTTGCGAATCCGGCGACCCATGGAATGGCCACACCCTGGAATGGTCGACCTCGTCGCCACCACCGTTCTACAACTTCGCCGTGATCCCGACTGCGAACACCATTGATGCGTTCACCGAAGCCAAGGAAGACGGTACTGCGTACCAGAAGCCCAAGCACTACGAACCGATCCACATGCCAAGCAACACCGCCACTGGTGTGGTGATGGGCGCGCTGTTGACCGTGTTCGGTTTCGCGATGATCTGGCACATCTGGTGGCTGGCAATCGCGAGCCTGGTGGGCACTATCGGTTACTTCATCATTCACGCTGCCCGTGATGATCAAGGCTACATGGTGCCGGTCGAAACGATCGAACGCATCGAAGCCGAGCAGCACGCTCGCCTGGTAGCCGAGAAGAAGATTCCGGCCAACCGTGTAGAAACCTCGTTGGAACAGGCTTAAACCATGTCGAACTTAGTGACCAATGCTGGACACGCCCATGTCGATGACCATGGGCACGATGACCATCACCACGACTCGGGGCCAATGACCGTCTTCGGTTTCTGGCTCTACCTGATGACCGACTGCATCTTGTTTGCGTCGATCTTCGCGGTGTACGCGGTACTGGTAAACAACGTAGCGGGTGGCCCGTCGGGCCACGACATCTTCGAACTGCCTTACGTGCTCGGCGAAACTGCCTTGCTGTTGTTCAGTTCGATCACCTACGGCTTCGCCATGTTGGCCTTCTACAAGGGCAACAAGAAGGGCGTACTGAGCTGGTTGGCACTGACCTTCCTGTTCGGCCTGGGCTTCATCGGCATGGAGATCAACGAGTTCCACCTGCTGATCTCCGAAGGCTACGGCCCGCACCGTTCCGGCTTCCTGTCGGCGTTCTTCACGCTGGTCGGCACCCACGGTCTGCACGTAACGGCCGGCCTGCTGTGGATGGCGGTGATGATGTATCAGGTCAATAAGCACGGCCTGACCAACACCAACAAGACTCGCCTGACTTGCCTGAGCCTGTTCTGGCACTTCCTGGACGTGGTCTGGATCTGCGTCTTCACCGTTGTTTACCTGATGGGGACTCTGTAATGGCTAATGCACACTCCCATGACCATGACAGCCATGATGCGAGCCACGGCAGCGTTAAGTCCTACGCTATCGGCTTCATCCTGTCGGTAATCCTGACGATCATCCCGTTTGGTCTGGTGATGTACCCGACCCTGCCGAAGTCGATCACCTTGATGATCGTGTTGGCGTTCGCGGTGATTCAGGTGCTGGTTCACCTGGTGTACTTCCTGCACCTGGATCGTTCCAAAGAGCAGCGCGACAACGTGGTTGCGTTCGTGTTTGCAGGGATCGTAATCGTGCTGCTGGTTGGCCTGTCGATATGGATCATGTTCAGCATCCATACGTTCATGATGGCGAAGTGAGGTAAGACCCGATGTCGCTTAAGCACTTTATCCAAATCACCAAACCGGGGATCATTTTCGGTAACGTGCTTTCTGTGGCGGGCGGTTTCTTCCTGGCCTCCAAGGGACATGTCGATCTGGCCATCTTCCTGGCTGCAATGATCGGTACGTCCCTGGTGGTTGCTTCCGGTTGCGTGTTCAACAACTGCATCGACCGTGACATCGATATCAAGATGGAGCGCACCAAGAATCGCGTGCTGGTGCAGGGGCTTATCTCCCTGAAACTGGCACTGATCTTTGCGACCGTCCTGGGTGTTGCCGGTGTGGTGCTGTTGTACAAGGTGGCCAACCCGTTGGCGGCGCTGTTTGCCGTGATCGGTTTTGTCATCTACGTCGGCCTCTACAGTCTGTACCTCAAGCGTAAGTCGGTACACGGTACGCTGGTGGGCAGCCTGTCGGGTGCGATGCCGCCGGTGATTGGTTATGTGGCTGTAACCAATAGCTTCGACATGGCCGCGCTGGTGCTGCTGGTGATGTTCAGCCTGTGGCAGATGCCGCATTCCTACGCCATCGCGATTTTCCGCTTCAATGACTACCTGGCCGCGTCGATTCCGGTATTGCCGGTCAAGCGTGGCATCCAGGTGGCCAAGAAACACATCCTGCTCTACATCCTGGCCTTCCTCGTGGCGACCTTGATGTTGACCTTCAGTGGCTACGCCGGCATGAGCTACCTGGCCGTGGCCGCCGCCATGGGCATGTACTGGTTGTACATGGCCTGGACCGGCTACAAGGCGGTGGATGACACCGTCTGGGCGCGTAAGCTGTTCGTGTTCTCGATCTTCACCATCACCGCGCTCAGCGTGATGATGTCCCTGGATTTCCAAGTGCCGAAAGAGCTGTTGCTGACCTACGCCCACTGAGTGGTGTGAGCAATTAAAAACCCCGCCTTCGCAAGAAGCGCGGGGTTTTTTATGACATGCCCTTTAAACTACTCCCCAATTCCACGAATGCAGGAAGCAAAGCAATGAGTAAAAAAGCCGTTATGGTATTCAGCGGCGGGCAGGATTCGACGACCTGCCTGATCCAGGCACTGCCGCTGTATGACGAAGTGCACTGCATTACCTTTGATTATGGTCAGCGCCATGTGGCGGAAATCGAAGTGGCCCGCACGCTTGCCAAGCAACTGGGGGCCACGGTCCACAAAGTGATGGATGTGTCCTTGCTCAATGAGCTGGCCATCAGCAGCCTGACCCGTGACAACATTCCCGTGCCGACCGTGAACAGCTCGGGCGAAAGTCTGCCAAGCACTTTTGTGCCGGGTCGCAATATCCTGTTCCTGACCTTGGCGTCGATTTACGCCTATCAGGTGAAGGCCGAGGCCGTCATTACCGGCGTGTGCGAAACCGACTTCTCGGGCTACCCCGATTGCCGGGATGAGTTTGTCAAAGCGTTGAACAAGGCCCTTGAATTGGGCATGGAATACAAGCTGCGCCTGGACACCCCATTGATGTGGCTGAACAAGGCCGAAACCTGGGCACTGGCCGATTACCACGACCAGCTGGAGCTGGTGCGCGAGCAGACGCTGACTTGCTACAACGGCATCATCGGCACAGGCTGCGGCAATTGCGATGCGTGCAACCTGCGTGCGCGGGGCTTGAATGAGTATCTGCAGAACAAGGCGGATGTCATGCACAGCTTGAAGCATAAGTTGCAGTTGAAATAACTCTTGTAGGAGCTAGCTTGCTCGCGGAAATCCCGAGAGCGCCGCGTTCAACCAGGAGCGCTGCGTTATCGTTGACGTTTTTCGCGAGCAAGCTCGCTCCTACACGGCAATGGGTTCAAGTCGCCAGGTAGCGCTTGAACAACGAGCGTGCCCCATACGCAGGCAGGATATTGAAGAACGCAAAGCCGACTTTGATCGCGATCTGTACATAGATCATGCCCAGGATGTCGCGGGTCTCCATGGCGCCGTAGAAGGCAATGAAGCAAAACAGGAAGCTGTCGATAATGACCGCAAAGAATGTACTGAGGAAAATCCGCAGGTACAGGTATTTGGAGTTGGTCAGCTCCTTGATCTTGCACAGCAGGTAGGAGTTTATATTCTCCGACACCAGGAACGACACCGAAGAGGCCACCAGCACCGACGACACTTGCAGGATCACGTCGGTATACGGCCCGTCCAGTTTCCAGCCCGGCAGCCCCGGCAGGAAGGTCGAGCCATATAGCAGGATGATGATCATCGCGTTGCTGGCAAACGCAAACAGAATGGCCCGTCGCGCCAGGCGCAAGCCGAAATTCTCGTTCAGCAGGTCCACGATCAGAAAGGTCAGCGGGTACAGGAATGTGCCCGGCGTCACGATGATGCCCATGGACTCCAGGTATATCGGCTTGGTCGCGGCAATGCTGGTGAAGATATAAAACGTGAACAGCAGCAAGTTCAGGATGATGTAGATCATCCAGGAGTTTTCATTGCGATCGTTTATATCGTAGGCGGTGAGTGTGCCTCCCTGGGCATAGAACTTCTTGTAGACGTTCTTGACTTCCATTCTATTGAAGTCATCCATGATCTCACTGTTGAGCACTTCACTCAGTTTGATCTTGATGACCTTGCCCGTGGCAAGCACCATGATCACCGCCAGGCGCTTGTCATTTTCAAAGCCCAGCAATTTATACCTGCTGTTTTCAACGGCCCCTTCATACGTGGTCATTGAAGCGCTCCTCAAGAATATCGCCGATGACACATAAACGGTCTGAATGAGCACAGGGCTCCAGGGTGATAAACAGCTTTTTGGTCGCGCGGTCGTATACCAGTTTCTCTTTACCGTCGCTCGATGAACCTTTCTGTACGATCAACAAGTCACCCGCCTCATTGATGCCGGGGATCGCATGTTCCAGGCGCACGCCGATCAAGTTGCATGACGTACCGAAGTAATAGGTCAGCGGATAAAGCGTGGCCAATTCGCCCACGCGCTTGCCCAGGTTCTGCATGAGCAGGCTTTCCTTGAGCACAGGCACCGCTGCCGGGTTCATATTGCCCAGCGGCGAGACATTGTTCTCGATGATTTCCTTGGCTTCAAAACTGATGGTCTCGATTTCCTCATACGAGACGCCGAAGAAGTCAGAGATCTTGCGAATGGTCGACTGCTGTACGTTGAGGACTTTGCCTCCCAGGATGTTGTAGATGGTGGTCCTGGTCAGCCCGGCGGCATTGCTTAACGAACGCTGGGTTTCGCCACGGCTCTTGATCAAGTACTTGATGTTGCTCTTCAAGTGCTCGGTTTTTTCCCGTCTGTGTATCAAGTGCTCACCACTTCCATTTAGTCGTCAGTCCATGTCCGGCAGAACCTGTCCTTTCAAGTTCGCGGCACTGGAAGTGTTGCATGGGCCCGGCATAACAATAAAGTGCTGAGTGTACCGATAGGGTGTGACGCTAAATCAGGCAACGGTTATTTCGTCATACTCTTGAATATGACCCGGTGCGAATTTCTCGCGCCTCTACAAGGAGTAGTAGCCATGGTCAGTATCAACCGTCGATCGCTTCTCGCCCTCGGGGCCGCTTTGCCCGTGCTGGGGCATCTGGATTGGGCGCTCGCCAGCCCGCCGCCGACGTCATCTGACAAGGTGCTGCTCAACTACAACGAAAGCCCTTACGGCCCTTCAGACGCAGCCCGTGCGGCGATGCAGCGGGCGATTGCAGAGTCTGGACGCTATCCTTACCCGCACATGTACGCACTGGCCGAGCTGTTTGCCCGGCAACAGGGAATCGCTGAAGAAAACGTCGCAGTATTTGCCGGGTCGATGGCGGCCCTGCGTTATGCGGTGCTGGCGTTCACCAGTCAAAACCGCGGCCTGGTGATGGCCACACCGTCCTACGAAGTCCCGCGACAGGCGGCCGAGTCAAACAAAGCGCCTGTGCATGAAGTGGACCTCGACACGCAGCATGCCCATGATGTGCAGGCCATGCTCAAGGCCGACCCACAAGCCGGCATGCTGTACCTGTGCAATCCCAACAACCCGACCGGCACCCTGACCCCGACTGAAGCTATCCGCCAAGCCCTGGTGAACAAACCCAAGGGCAGTGTGCTGGTGGTAGACGAAGCCTACATCGATTTCTGCGACGCCCCCAGCTGCGTGAGTTGGACCAACGACTACGATGACCTGCTGGTGCTGCGCACGTTCTCGAAAATCTATGGTATGGCCGGTGCACGCCTGGGCCTGGCAATCGGCCATCCGGCACTGTTGGAGCGGCTGGCCGTGTTCGGCGGCGACAACGTCCCGGCTGGCGCCAGCTTGTTGGGTGCGACTGCCAGCCTGGAAGAGGCCCAACTGGTGGGCCAACGCAAAGCGCTCAATGCCAGGTTGCGCGATGAGACGATCGCTTGGCTCAAGGACCGGGGTTTTGCCTGCACGGCCTCCCAGAGCAATTGCTTCATGATTGACGTGAAGCAACCGGCAGAACAGGTGGTCGAGCGGCTGGCAGCCCAGAATGTACTGGTCGGGCGGGTGTGGCAGAACTGGCCGCAATGGGTGCGGGTGACGGTGGGTACCCAGCAGGAAATGGAACGCTTTCGCCAGGTCTTCGCGGCGCAGCTGGCCCGGGCCTAGGCACCAGGGTTGTTACACCAAGCCTGGACAGGCCTGCCGGGCATGCTTCGTTTTCGTGCGGGTTGAATGATCAAGGACGACAGCTGTGCGACGAAATGTCTTCCCCGATAAAACCCGACCGATGCTGAACGACGACCTTCGGCGCTTGCTCGATGTGTGCTGCACATCGTGTTACTGGGCGGCGATGGTATAGCCGTCAAAGGCGCTTTGCTGTTGCAGTGCGGTGACGATGCTCTTGCGCGTGACTGGCTGCTCCGCGCCGCTGTTGTCGATAAAGGTTTCACTCGCCAATTCCGCCTCGCTGCCTTCGCCCACAAAGGCAAAGCCGAGGAACTCCAGTGCTTCGCGGTCCACATTGAGCTTGGAGCGCGGCGTGCGCAGCGGCAGGGTGACGCTGATGCCATCCTTGCTGATCACAAACACTTCGGTGTCTTTCTTGGCGCGCGCGGCCTTGCCCTTGCCGGCGTTCGGGTTGCTGATGGCCTGGTGCGACTGGTTCAGCACCTTGAGGGCCAGGCCGTACACCAGTTCCTGGAACTCTGGGTCGTCCTTGAAGCAGGACAGGATACGGCTGATGGAGAACTGGCTGCTCAGGTTTTCCAGGGCGGCGTTATCGGCGGCTTCGGCGTCTTTCAATTGCTTGAGCTGACCCATCAGGTCATAAGCCTTGTCATCGTCGAAGGCGTCGTGGGCCTGGCGGATGGCAACGCGCAACTCGCGGATCTGGTCGCTTTCCTTGGAGGTGTGAAACGCGTCCAGCACCATCTCGCTGATGATCTTGGCCGCTGGCACATGCTGTGAAAGATTGATGGCGTTTTCGTATTCGGCTTTGGATCGCAAGGCGGCTACGGATTCTTCGGCGGATTCTGCGGTGTAGGAATCGGACATTAAAATTTCACTGCGTAGTAAGCGGGGAGACAAAAAAACGTCGGGCATTTTCGGCGGGGAGAGGGATCAGGTCAAGGCAGGTTCGGGCGGGTGAATACTTTCAGTGCCGATAGCGGCGCATCAATGACTGTACCACCATCCAGGCCCTGCCTTGGCATGCGTGCTATTCATCCAGTTGTGCGAGACAGGCCTGGAGAATATCCAGGCCTTCCTCCAGCACTGCCGGCTCGGTGGTCAATGGTGCCAGCAGGCGCACGATGTGCCGCGACTTGCCGCTGGGCATCAGCAGCAAGCCGGCCTCCCGCGCCAGGCGCAGCAATTGGGTCAGTTGCTGGGGCGCGGGCGTGCCGTCGGCATGGGCCAGCTCAATGCCGCGCATGGCCCCAACGCCGGTGAGGCGGCCCAGGTAGGGCGACAGTTGTCGCGAACGCCAGGTGTTATAGCGGCTGACAATCGCCGCTTCCTGTTGTGATCCCCATGCCTGCAGATGCTCATCGGTCATCACCTCAAGAGTGGCCAGCGCTGCTGCACAGGCGATGGGGTTGCCGGAGTACGTGCCACCCAGGCCACCTTTGGGCAGGTTGTCCATCAGCGCTTTGCGCCCGACCACCGCGCCCAGCGGCACGCCGCCGGCAATGCTTTTGCCGAGCAGTAACAGGTCCGGTTCGATGCCCAGGCGCGAGAAGGCAAAACGCTGGCCGGTGCGGCCAAACCCTGACTGGATTTCATCGATGATCAGCAGGATGCCATGCTCGTCGCAGAACCGGCGTAAGGCCTGGGCGAACGCGATATCCAGGGCGAGGAAGCCGCCTTCACCCTGCACCGGCTCGATAATGAAACAGGCCACATCGTTGACGTCGATTTCCACGCTGAACAGGCGGTCCATGGCCTTCAGCGCTTCGGCACTGGTCACCCCATTATCGGCACTGGGGTAGGGCAGGTGATACACCGGGCCGGGCAGTACGCCGACTTTCTGCTTGTAGGGCGCTACCTTGCCATTGAGGTTGAGGGTCGCCAGTGTGCGGCCGTGGAAAGCACCGTCAAAGGCGATCACCGCCGTGCGCCCGGTGGCGCCACGCACGATCTTCAAGGCGTTTTCCGCGGCCTCCGCGCCGCTGTTGGTGAGCATGCCGCTGACCGGGTAGCCCACCGGAATAAACGCAGTCAGGCGTTCCATCAGCTCGATGTAGGGTGTATGTGGTGCGGCGTTGAACGCGTAGTGCGTGAGCTTGGTCGCTTGCTCACTAATCGCCGTAACCACAGCCGGGTGGCAATGGCCCAGGTTGAGTACGCCGATGCCGCCGACAAAATCGATATAGCGCTTGCCCGCCGTATCCCAGACTTCGGCGTTTTTACCGTGGCAGAGGCTGATGGGGTGAACGATGGAAATTGATTGGCTGATAGTGGCGTGGCTCATGAATACGGGACTCGGCAAGGGCAGGCGTGTTTATCTAAGCCGCGCGCCTGGTCTTGCCGCAAACGAAATAAAGTCGCCGGGTCATTCCAAATCGGAAGGAGCGGTTGCCTGCATTATTCCGAAACCCCGTCCTTGCCCGCCGCCTTTGACCGATACAGCGCTTGGTCGGCCCGCGCCATAAGGGCGGCCGGCGACTCACCCATGAGCCGCTCCACCACACCCAGGCTCAGGGTGACGTTGAAGCCGCCTACGGTGGGCGCTAGCTTGACTGTATGGCGAATCCTTTCGGCCAGTTCCTTGGCCATCTCCAGGGTGCTTTTGGGCAGCACGACCATAAACTCATCGCCCCCCCATCGGGCCAGCAAGTCACTGGTGCGTATGCAGGTTTCCAGGCTTTCGACCACCTGTATCAGCGTCTGGTCGCCGACGCCGTGGCCGTGGCGGTCGTTGATCGGCTTGAAATCATCGATATCCATCGCCACCAGCGCCAGGGGCAAGCGGAAGCGCTCGGCGCGGTCGCATTCTTCCAGCAGGACTTTTTCCAGGCGATAACGGTTGGCTATGCGTGTCAGCGCGTCCCGTTCGGCCAGGGAGCGGTTTTCGTCCAGTTGCAATTGCAGTTGTTGATTGACCCGCGACAGCTCCAGGGTACGTTCGGCCACCAGTGCCTCAAGGGATTTATTGCGCCTTTGCAACTGTTCGATGGAGCATTTGCGCGTATGGATATTGCGGTGCGCGCCCACCATGCGGGCCACGGAGTGGTCGGGGTTACGTGCAATGATATAACCGCAGTCCTCGATCCAGAGATAGGTGCCATCTTCTTTTCGACAGCGGTATTCAGCCCGGTAATGGGGCGAGCGCTGGCTGATGTAGTCGTCAAACATCGCCATCACGCGGGGGTAATCCTCGGGGTGGATCACGTTCTCCCAGGTGAACACGCTGTTTTCCAGGGAGTGGCGGGAGTAGCCAAGCATCTCGTACCAGCCGGGGTTGCGGTAGACGAAACCGGTATTGGCGTTCCAGTCCCAGACTCCGTCACTGACCAGTTCCATGATGGCGTGCAACAGGTCGACGTTGAGGTCGGTTATGTCATTGCGTAGTGGTTCGTTGCCGGATGTATCGTCCATCAGCGCGCTTCCTGCGAGGGCTGGCTTAAGGCCAGTCATTGTTGTCGCCGATACTCCGTGGCTGGCGCTACTGTACATCGCCGCCTGCGCGCTTTGAATAGGGCGGGTGTGCTGCTTTTGGCTAGTGGCAATAGGCTATTGTTCGGGAGGTGCCATTTTTGTCCGGGGCTTCCCATTGGCGTTGTGCTGGTAAATAGCCTCTGGCTGGCCGTGCTCATTGAAAAACACCTGGCCAATGCCCGCCGAATTCCACAAACGCTCCCCCGCCTCGGCATGCTCCGGAATATGCGGTACCACCTGCATGGTGCGACGACGGGTAAACCAGTTGAGCGGTGAACGTGGGGAGTAGAGCCAGCGATTGAGGCGGTCGAACCATTCCAGCAAGCGTGGCGGGAACTCGTTCTTGATACCGCTGCTGGTGATTTGCCAGATCTTCGGGCCACCGTTGCGATGGCGGATCAGCACCTGGTAGACGAACGAGTAATGCACGTCGCCGGAGAGGATCACGTAGTTACCCGGCGTACGCGAGTGGCGGAAGATATTCAATATCACCTGGGCGGCGCCGCGATGGGCCATCCAGTTTTCAGCGTCTACCAGCAAGGGGAAGCCGCACCAGCTGAAGATTTTCTGTACGGTCTCGATCAGCTTTACGCCAAAAATCGGCGCGGGCGATACGATAATGGCCGACGGGTGGTCGAGCAGTTCCTGTTGCAGTTCGCTCAAGGCTTCCCAGTCCAGCAGGCCGGAGGGTTGCTTGAGGGTGAACTCGCTGCGCCAGCGCCGCGTGCGGGTGTCCAAAACCACCAGGGCGGGCGTGGTTGGCAATACGTAGTGCCAGTGCTGGAATTTCAACAGCGCTTTCAGCAGGTCATCTTGCGCGACGGCGTCGAGATGATTGTCGCGTGCCTGGCCGGCCATGGCCTGGGTTTGGCTCAGCAGTTCACCAAACACTTCGGGCTGGTTGCCCCAGCCTTGGCATAACAGGTACGCCAGCAACGCATTGCCGATAATGCGTTTGGAGAAGGGGTGGCCGTAGGCAGTTTCTTCCCATTGGGCGCTGAGGTTCCAGTCGTCGGTGATGTCGTGATCGTCGAAGATCATCAGCGTCGACAGGTGGGCGAACACTCGAGCGACTCCAGGCAGACCGCTGCGGAACAGGTCAATCTGCGCCTGCTCGCGGGCATAACGCTGTTGTTCTTCGGGGCTCAGTTGTGGTGGTTGTGGCGTGATCAGCGTCCACGGCGTGGGTGACCAGGCCAGCAGATACATGGCGATCACTTCGGCAAAGGTCACCAAGTGGTTGTCCGCGGTGCTGCTGGTGAAGATAGGTTTTTTCACGCCGCCGAAAAAGCGTTCGCGCAAGGTCTCGTTACTGTCCAGCGCAGGGAGCAAATCCGCTCGGTGGTAGTAACTGGCGCGATGGTCGTAGAGGGTGGCGCTGTCGGTCACCACGGCACCTTCCAGGTATTCGTCGAACAGCCCCAGGCGCGCGATCAGCGCATGAATTGCCCGTAGCATGGGGCCTGCGACATCGTCGGCGTAGACCTGGTCGCCGCTCATCATCAGCAGGGCCGGGCGTTCGGTCGGTGTGCGGGCATCCGTCAGCAGGCGGTCAACGCATAACAAGCCTTCGTCGGCACGGTGGTGGGGCTTACGGCAGGAGCCGTGTACCAACTGGTGGATGCGGCTGTGCAGCACGAAGTTCGGCATCGTCTTATCGGCGTACAGCAAATGTGATGCCCAGTCGGCGATGCCTACGCCGTCGATCAACAGGTCGTAGCCGATGACCACATCCTGGGGCAGGGCATGATCCAGCACAACATCGATCAGGTGGATGAAGGCATGGCGCCCGACGGGCACGACTTGGCAGCACGTGGTATCTAAAGGGATATCCAACGTCTCGCCGTGGGGTAAACGCAGTTCCAAGTACAACGGCAGGACACGACTGCCCACCAACCAAATAACCAGGCGCTGCGGTTCCAGCCGCCTTAACAGCGGTCCTGCAATGACTGCGGGCAGAGTGTCGGGTTGAAGCATTGAGGTGGTGGCTCACACGAAGTCTAGGACGTGAAAGGGTAGCGCGGGGGATGTCAGTGTTTTGTCAACAGAGTGCAGCACCGGCGCTGCACTCCTTGGGGGCGACCAGGCGTGCTACAGGCCTGGCGCTGTGGGTAGGGTCAAAGCAGCCTGCCCTGTCCGAGGGAGTCCAGGGATGAGTGAGGAGGTTTCCCCGTTGTCACGTGCTCTGATTGATTGCTTTCAGTTGTCGACGGGTTATCCGCAGGATTTAGGGACGCTTGATGGTCCTGCTGGACCTCCGTGGATTGGTTGATGTTATAGGTGTGGAACGGCTGACCGATAATCATGATAAACCCTTTGCTCAATTGGAGGATTGTTCCCGCATCAATGCTCCCTTTGAGTGCGCACTTAATCAGTGGCATAAGCCGGGTTCGTCGTTCCCGGCCTCAGGTAATCAAATGTTTGGGCGTGTTTCAGGCGGGCTTAGGCACCGTAAACCTGAACTCACTGCCACGGCCCAACTCACTCTGGGCTTCAATCCGCCCGCCATGGGCCTGGACAATGCCTTGGGTGATATACAGCCCCAACCCGCTGCCGGTAGGGTTGTTTTCCGTCTGGGTCCAATAGCGTTCAAACACATGGGGCAGTTGTTCAGGCGCAATGCCTTCACCGGAGTCGCGCACCGAGAACACGATATCTTTGCCGTTGCTCATGGCGCTGATACCGATGTTGCCCTGGCGCGGCGTGAACTTGATCGCGTTGCCGATCAGGTTCGACAGCACCTGGAACAAGCGTTCCGGGTCGGCATTGATCTGCAGGCCAGGTTCGGCATTGAACGACAGGTCGATGCCTTTTTCCGTGGCCAGCGGCGCCAGTAGTGAGTACGCCTCTTCAAAGATCTGACTGACGTCCAACGCAACCGGCTTGACCACATAGCGCCCGGCCTCGATTTTCGAGGTGTCGAGCAAGTCCTCCAGCAGCACATTCATACGTCCGGCGGCCTGCTGCATGGTGTCGATGGCCGATGAAATCCGCCGTGAGGTGTGTGGGCCCTCGGAACTGAAGGCTTTTTGCATCATGCCGCAGAGCATCGAGATGACTGTCATCGGGTTACGCAGGTCGTGGGACACCACCGCGACCAGTTCATCACGGGCGCGCACCGCTTGCCGTTCGCGCACCACTTGGCGGGCCAGGTCATTTTCCAGGGCCGAGCGACGCAGGTCGTTGGCGGCAAACAGATCGCCATGGCTCCACTTGGTGGAGATGCCGGCCATTTCCACCTTCCAGATTTCAAACGAGGTGCGAGGGCGAAGGCGCAGGCCGGCGTCGGAAGTTTCCAGGTCCAACGGCTTTTTCGGATCGCCACTCCAGTTGATGTTCTCTTTCACCTCGGGGCGGAACCACAGCACACCGTTATCCACAGGCTTGGGCAGGCTCATGGCGAGTACGCCGCTGGCGACGGCCTGGTACTCGGCGGCGGGCGGGTATACCGAGGCCAAGTTATGGCTGGAAAACACCGGCTCGCCGCTCTCCTGCAACCACTTGTGCAATGCGCGGATCTGCGCCGGTTCCGGACAGTTGCCGTAGCGGTGCAATTGTTTGTCTTCGATGATCGCTACGCCGCCGGAGAGGGCCAGGTCCATCAGTTTTTTGCCGTGGTGGGCCAGGCTGTCGAACACGTTACCTTCGTTGGCTTTCATGGCCTGATCGAGCAGCGCCAGGGCTTCGATTTTCTCTTCGCGCTGGCGATTCAGCTCCAAGGCTTCCATGGCACTGATCTGCAACGACAGTATTTGGCCTATGGTCTGGCAGGTCATACGCAGGTCGTTGGGCACCAGCAGTGGTTCGCGGTTGCCGCAGCTGATCAGTCCCCAGAGTTTGTCGCCCTTCATCAGCGAGATGCTCATGGACGACAGCACACCCATGTTCTGCATGTACTGGCAGTGGATCGGCGAGACACTGCGCAGGGTGGCAAAGCTCAGGTCCAGGGGCTGGCCCGTGTCCGGCCGCAACTTGGGCAGCAGCGGCACCGGTTCGTAGGACGCGTTCGGGATGATGCGTAGCCAGTTGGTGCGGTACAACTCGCGAGCTTGTTCGGGGATGTCGGATGCGGGGAAGAATAGCCCATTGAACAACTCCATGGACGGTGCCGACGCTTCTGCAATCACCTGGCCATGGCCTTCTTCTTCGAAGCGATAGATCAGCACCCGGTCGTAGCCGGTCATGGCCTGGATTTCATTCACACTGATGGCATACAGCGCCTGCAGGGTCTTGGCCGATTGCAGGCGTTGCAGCATCTTGCCCAGGTCACTGGTGCGGCCATTGCGCGCCTGTGGCTTGAAGTTCTCAAGCCGTGGTTCGAATTCCAGTACCAACACATCCTGATGGCGATGCAGCAGGCCCTCGAATGGCGCGCCGTCGAAGGTGACGTGCAGGGGCGGAGCATCGAAAAACGTGTTGTTGGCAGCCATGGTTTGCACAGCCAGGGCATGCTCGTCGCCAATCAGCCTGTGCAACGGCTGGCTCAACAGGGTCTCAGGCGCGTGGCCAAACAAGGTGCCTACGTTGGCACTCACCTGAATGATTTCCAGGCCGGGCTCCGACAAGGTCAGCAGCACACCGTGGGGCTGGATCGCCCCCGGAAAGCGGATGGGCTCGTCAGCACAGTTGGCAAGCAGCTCATCAAAGTCTTCGGGTTTCATAGCAGTACCTTCTGGCTGTCGAGCCATTGCTCAAAGCCGCTGAATGTCGAGCGGGCCGCGTTAACCGCGTGCTGTTTGGCGAGTGCATCCAATGGCAAACGGCCCAGATAATCGAGAAATTCTTTCCAGCGCCGACCGGTCTCGGCGCCATATACATTGAGAAACGCGCCGCCGTTGTCGGCACCCACGTCCAGGCGCAGGGCCATTTCCCGGCGCAGCACCTGGCCGCCGAGGGTCGCGCCTTCCAGCACGTAGAGTGCGCCCAGGCAGGCCGCCGGGGTGTCCAAGTCTGGGAGATGGGTGCAGCGGGGCAGGGCGTTGATACCATGGTCATCCAGGCCCAGGGCGTGGAGGTCACTGACCAGTGTCGGGGTTTTCGCACGCAACACGCAGTCGAAGCCTTCAGGGATCAAGTCACTGTGGTTCAGCGCTGATTCTATTGGTCTGTAAAACCCGTAATACGCTTGAAGTAAACGTCGGTACCAGTCGACATCCAGGCTCGCACAGAAAAACGGCAGGCGCTTTTCCAGTGCTACGTGCAGCAAGCCCGTGCCTGTGCGCAAGGCTTCCAGCAACGGGGGCGCACCAATGTCAGGGGCCTGTGAATGCATTCAATGAGCTCGAACTGTGGGCTTGTCAGCCATCCATGACGGGTAAAAGTCGGCAACGATTCTACACACTCATGGCCGTCAGCTGAGCGCACAAAGCGAAAAGGCTGACCGTCGGATCCGAGAAGTCGCTCCATGCATGGTTAATGACCCCTTCGCCTGACCGGAAGTTCGGTTTGAGCGATGTCGCAGCGCTATCAATGCATGGACGCACCCTGCTGGGTCAACGCCGACTCCACACATTCCAGCAGACGCTCGGTGCTCCACGGCTTGGGTAAAAACCTGACTCTGCCACCCAACTCAGACGCCAGCGACGTATTACCGGACGTCAACAGCACCTGGATAGATGGCCAACGATGCGCCACCACCCTGCTCAAGTCATAGCCGTTCAATAGCCCGGGCATCTGGATATCGCTGACAATCAGGTCCACCTGCTCATCATCGCGCTCCAGGAAAATCATCCCGTCATCCGCCGAAGGGAACGACGTCACATGCGCCCCGAACTCCTCCAGCACATCCACCATCAACGAACGAATGATCTCGTCGTCTTCCAATACCAAAATCGATGGCTGAGCCATGATCCTTACTCCACCATCAGGGGTTCAGTAGGGTGGAGTGGGGCGCGCGCTTATAGGTTCGATTGGATGTTTTTTAAACGATGGGTGGTCATTTGACGTGGTTGCTACCGGAGCGAGGTTATCTGACGTGCCTGATTGAACGGTTGGGGGCATGCCCGCTTAAACAGGCATAATCGCCGGTAATAGCCGAAGTGGAACCCTCAATGAAGTACGCCCTGTTCACCCTCGTCCTGACCCTTGCCACCAGCCCTGCCTTCGCCGCCGGCGACGCGGAGGCGGGCGGTAAACTCTTCGCCAAGACCTGCGGTGGCTGCCATAGCGTCGGCGAAGGCGCCCGCGGTGGTTTCGGGCCGCAGCTTAACGGCATCATTGGCCGGCCTGCCGGAACTACCACCGACTATCAGTATTCGGATGCGATGAAGAATTCCGGGGTGGTGTGGACGCGGGACAAGCTTGCGGCCTATATCGAAGCGCCGAAGAAGGTGGTGAGTGGGACGCGGATGATTTTCTGGGGGATCAGCGATCAGGAGAAGATTGAAAACATCCTGGCCTACCTGGAGACATTCCAGCCCAAGTGAGCGGCCTCGCATGCGTATTCAGCTGATACAGCGCGATCAAAATGTGGGAGGGGCTTGCCCCCGATGGCAGAGTATCAGTATCCGATCTAGTCACTGATTCACCGCTGTCGCGGGCAAGCCTCCTTGTGTTGATCAGCCCAGCAGATGCTTGGAAATCAACCGCGATATTTCCACAATCGAGGTCTTGCCGGTGAACTCAAACCTCACCTTCCCCAGTGAGGAAAAGTAAATCTCCAATTCCGAATCCAGATCAAACGTCCCGGACGTTTCCACCGAATACGCCACGATATTTTTATACGGCAACGACGTGAAGTCCTTCTTGCTGCCGGTAATCCCCTGCACGTTCACCGCAATGATGCGCTTGGTGGTGAAAACCACGCCGTCACGCATGGCTTTGTAGGCGTCGACCACTTCCTCACCGTCGAGCAGCAGGGCCGATACGCGTTCGGCGTACTCATTGTTTTGTTTGAGCTTGAAGAAGCCTTTGTTGTTGAAGTCGATCATGTACCTGTCCTGGGTCAGTGGGGGCGCCTGTGTATGAGGTTTTGTTCGCGGATCTGTATCTAACGCCCACGCCTCTAACGCCCTAGCATGGAGCGAAACATCACAGTGTGGCGAAGGATTCACGCTGGCAGAATAAAAATCCAGGAGCGAAACAATGCCCGATATGTCCAGCTTGCTTGCCTATGGCCTGATTTCACTCGGCATGGTGCTGACGCCCGGGCCGAACATGATCTACCTGATCTCCCGCTCGATCTGCCAGGGCCGCACCGCCGGGTTGATTTCCCTGGGCGGGGTGGCGTTGGGTTTTGTGGTGTATATGGTTTGCGCGGCACTGGGTATCACTGCGTTGGTGATGGCAGTGCCCTTCGCCTACGACGCGCTGCGGCTCGGCGGGGCGCTGTACCTGGTGTACCTGGCCTGGCAGGCGGTCAAGCCGGGTGGGCGTTCGCCATTCCAGGTGCGGGATTTGCCCAAGGACAGTCCGCGCAAGCTGTTCACCATGGGCCTAATCACCAACCTGCTCAATCCCAAAGTAGCGGTGATGTATTTGTCGCTGTTGCCGCAGTTCATCGATCCGAACGGTCATGCCAGTGTGCTGATGCAATCCCTGGTGTTGGGCTCCCTGCAGATTTTTATCAGCGTGAGCGTCAATGCGGTGATTGCCTGCATGGCGGGTTCCATCGCGGTGTTCTTCGTCACCCGGCCAGGCTGGCAGGTGGTGCAGCGCTGGGTGATGGGGTCGGTGTTGATGGGGTTGGCGGTGCGGATGGCGGTGGAGGGGCGACGCTAGCTGCGCGTTACAGGATGGCTTTGAGGTAATCCTTGAGTGCCTGGAGCGGAGCATTGAGTGCTTCCAAGGTCGCTGCTTGATGCACGTCCAGCGCAAGCCGCTGCAGCTCGCGCCCCATCACGGTATGGGCGCCGCCCAGAGAGTCGAGCGCTAACGTCAGGCACTGATCAAGCTTTAACTGAATCCGCGCCAAATCACCCTGGCGCACCAGCAGCCCAAACACCTCGCGTTCATACCCATCCATCGCCGGGTCATCGCGCAGCAGCGGGCTGCCGTCCTCGGTCTCATGCACCAGTTTCAGGGCAAACAGTGCAACGGCTTCAAGCGTCAATTCCATGGTCCCGCTACCTCTACTGCCATGCCGGTCACTTTTTCACAGGCGAAAAAAAAGACCTTGAATTTCAAGGTCTTTTCTTAAGATGGTGCCCCGAGGGAGAATCGAACTCCCACTTCTTTCGAAAACGGATTTTGAATCCGCCGCGTCTACCAATTCCGCCATCAGGGCTCAATGGCGGCGAAGTATAGAGATGAGATTACCGTTGGTCAATCACGTTTCATGGTCAATTTTGACTATTTCCGCTAGACTTCCCGGCCCTGCTAGACGAACCCCATCATGCGCGTTGCTGACTTTACTTTTGAGCTCCCTGATTCGCTGATCGCTCGCCACCCTTTGGCCGAGCGTCGCGCCAGTCGACTGCTGACCCTGGACGGGCCGAGCGGTGCCCTCGCACACCGTCAATTCACTGATTTGCTTGAGCATTTGCGCCCAGGCGATTTGATGGTTTTCAACAATACCCGGGTGATTCCGGCGCGGCTGTTTGGCCAGAAAGCCTCCGGCGGCAAGCTGGAAATCCTGGTGGAGCGGGTGCTGGACAGCCATCGCGTGCTGGCCCATGTGCGCTCCAGCAAGTCGCCGAAACCGGGTTCGAGCCTGTTGATCGATGGCGGTGGCGAAGCCGAGATGGTGGCGCGCCACGATGCCTTGTTCGAGCTCAAGTTCTGCGAGGAAGTGTTGCCGCTGCTGGAACGTGTCGGTCATATGCCGTTGCCTCCTTATATAGATCGCCCCGACGAAGACTCGGATCGCGAGCGCTATCAGACGGTGTACTCCCAGCGTCTCGGTGCGGTTGCAGCACCGACGGCCGGCCTGCATTTCGACCAGCCGCTGCTGGATGCGATTGCCGCCAAGGGCGTCGAGACCGCTTATGTGACCCTGCACGTGGGGGCCGGTACGTTTCAGCCGGTGCGTGTGGAGAACATCGAAGACCACCATATGCACAGCGAATGGCTGGAAGTCAGCCAGGACGTAGTGGACGCGGTTAACGCGTGCAAGGCGCGCGGTGGGCGAGTGGTGGCGGTGGGCACCACCAGCGTACGGTCACTTGAAAGTGCGGCGCGTGATGGCGTACTCAAGCCGTTCAGTGGCGACACTGACATCTTTATTTTCCCGGGTCGGCCATTCCATGTGGTCGATTGCCTGGTCACCAATTTCCATTTGCCGGAATCCACGCTGTTGATGCTGGTGTCGGCATTTGCCGGTTACCCGGAAACCATGGCCGCTTATCAAGCCGCCATCGCCAACGAGTACCGTTTTTTCAGCTACGGTGATGCGATGTTTATCACCCGTAACCCGGCGCCGCGCGGCCCTGAGGACAACTTATGAGTCGTATGTCGTTTGAACTGCTGGCTACCGACGGCAAGGCCCGTCGCGGTCGCCTGACCTTCCCGCGCGGCACCGTAGAGACCCCGGCCTTCATGCCGGTCGGTACCTACGGCACCGTCAAGGGCATGCTGCCCCGTGACATCGTCGCCACCGGCGCCGAGATCATCCTCGGCAATACCTTCCACCTGTGGCTGCGCCCGGGCACGGAAGTGATCAAGAAGCATGGCGACTTGCATGACTTCATGAAGTGGCAAGGCCCGATCCTCACCGACTCCGGTGGTTTCCAGGTGTTCAGCCTGGGCGCCATGCGCAAGATCAAGGAGGAGGGTGTGACCTTCGCCTCGCCGGTGGACGGTGCCAAGGTGTTCATGGGGCCGGAAGAGTCGATGCAGGTGCAACGTGACCTGGGCTCCGACATCGTGATGATTTTCGACGAATGCACGCCGTACCCGGCTGACGAAGACGTAGCGCGCATCTCCATGGAGCTGTCCCTGCGTTGGGCCCAGCGCTCGAAGAATGCCCATGGCGACAATACGGCTGCGTTGTTCGGTATCGTCCAGGGCGGCATGCATGAAAGCCTGCGCAAGCGCTCGCTGGAAGGCCTCGACAAGATCGGTTTCGACGGCCTGGCCATCGGCGGTTTGTCGGTGGGCGAGCCCAAGCACGAAATGATCAAGGTGCTCGACTACCTACCGGGCCTGATGCCCGCTGACAAACCTCGTTACCTTATGGGCGTTGGCAAACCCGAAGATCTCGTAGAGGGTGTGCGCCGCGGTGTGGACATGTTCGATTGCGTGATGCCAACCCGTAATGCCCGCAATGGGCATCTGTTCATCGATACAGGCGTGCTGAAGATCCGTAACGCGTTCCATCGCCATGATGATTCGCCGCTCGATTCCACCTGTGACTGCTACACCTGCCAGAACTTCTCCCGTGCTTATCTGCATCACTTGGACAAATGCGGGGAAATGCTGGGTAGCATGTTGAATACCATCCACAATTTGCGTCACTACCAAGTCCTGATGGCTGGTTTGCGCGAGGCTATTCAACAGGGTACATTGGCCGCCTTCGTCGATGCCTTCTATGCCAAGCGCGGGCTCCCTGTGCCGCCCTTGGACTGAGTTTCCCGACCCTAAGATTCACTATTTGCAACTGGAGTGCTAAATGAGCTTTTTTATCTCTAACGCCATGGCTGACGCCGCTGCGCCTGCTGCTGCCGGCCCTATGGGCGGTGGTTTCGAGTGGATTTTCCTGGTCGGCTTCCTGGTCATCTTCTACCTGATGATCTGGCGTCCACAGGCCAAGCGCGCCAAAGAGCAGAAAAACCTGCTGGGCAGCCTGCAGAAAGGCGACGAAGTCGTGACCACTGGCGGCATCGCCGGCAAGATCACCAAGGTTTCCGATGCTTTCGTGGTACTGGAAGTCTCCGACACCGTAGAAATGAAGTTCCAGAAGGGCGCCATCGCCGCCACGCTGCCTAAGGGCACGCTCAAAGCGATCTGAGTAACAACCTTTACCAATCGACGGGGCGCGCAAGGCGCCCCGCGTTATAAGCGGGCGGCGTGATGCTGAACAAATACCCTCTGTGGAAATACGTACTGATCCTGGCGGTGCTGGCGATCGGTTTTATTTATTCCGCTCCCAATCTCTATCCTGATGACCCTGCGATCCAGATCTCTGGCGCCAGCACTTCGCTGCAGGTCAATCAGGCTGACCTGGAACGTGCGAGCAAAGCGCTCAACGACGCGGGTATCCAGGTTAAAGCGGCAACCTTGGCGGCTGGTTCCAAAGGCGGCTTGTTGCGCCTGACCAAGCAAGAAGACCAGTTGCCGGCCAAAGATGTCGTGCGCAAGGTCATGGGTGACGACTACGTCGTTGCTTTGAACCTGGCACAGACCACGCCACAATGGCTGCGTAGCATTGGCGCGCACCCGATGAAGCTGGGTCTGGACTTGTCCGGTGGTGTGCACTTCCTGCTGGAAGTGGACATGGACAAGGCCCTCGATGCGCGCCTGAAAGTCTACGAAGGTGATGTGAAGAGCCTGCTGCGCAAAGAGAAGTTGCGTTATCGCAGCCTGCCGCAGCTCAACGGTGCCATCCAGTTGGGCTTTGCTGACGAAGCCTCTCGCGAACAGGCCCGTGCGCTGATCCGCAAAAATTTCAATGATTTCGACATCGTGCCGGCCGACTTGAATGGTCAGGCTGTGTTGCGCCTGGCGATGAGCCCGGCCAAGATCGCCGAGATCCGCGAGTACTCCATCAAGCAGAACTTGACCACGGTACGTAACCGCGTCAACGAGCTGGGTGTGGCCGAGCCGATTGTGCAGCGTCAAGGCGCCAACCGCATCGTGGTTGAGCTGCCGGGCGTGCAGGACACCGCTGAAGCCAAGCGTATCCTGGGTAAGACCGCCAACCTGGAATTCCGTCTCGCGGCTGAGCCAGGTGCCACCCGCGCGACCTCCGAAGAGTTCGAGTTCCGCGAAGGCAACCGTCCTCCAGCATTGATCGAGCGTGGCCTGATCATCACTGGCGACCAGGTGACCGATGCCAAGGCCGGTTTCGGCGAGCACGGCACCCCTGAAGTGAACATCCGCCTGGATGGCCACGGTGGCGAACTGATGAGTCGCGCCACGCGCAGCAACGTCGGTCGCAGCATGGCGGTGATCTTCATCGAGCAGCGCCCGATCACTACCTACACCAAGCAGATGGTCAACGGCGTCGAAAAAGACGTGCCGGTACAGACCTTCAAGGAAGAGAAGAAGATCATCAGCCTGGCGACCATCCAGTCGCCGCTGGGTGCTCAATTCCGCATCACTGGCCTGAACGGCCAGGGCGAGTCGTCCGAACTGGCGCTGTTGCTGCGTGCTGGTGGCCTGGCGGCGCCGATGTACTTTGCTGAAGAACGTACCATCGGGCCGAGCCTGGGTGCCGACAACATCACCAAGGGTGTCGATGCGGCGCTGTGGGGCATGTTGTTCGTGTCGCTGTTCATCATCGCCATCTATCGCTTCTTCGGCGTCATCGCCACCGTCGCCCTGGCGGGCAACATGGTGATGCTGCTGGCCCTGATGTCGCTGCTGGGGGCTACCCTGACACTGCCGGGTATCGCCGGTATCGTGCTCACCATGGGTATGGCGGTCGACGCCAACGTGCTTATCTTCTCGCGTATCCGTGAAGAGATCGCGGCGGGCATGACCGTACAGCGTGCAATCAACGAAGGCTTCGGCCGGGCATTTACCGCGATTCTCGACTCCAACCTGACCACTTTGCTGGTCGGCGGGATTCTCTTTGCCATGGGCACCGGCCCCGTCAAAGGTTTTGCGGTGACCATGTCCCTGGGTATCTTTACCTCGATGTTCACGGCCATCATGGTGACCCGCGCAATGGTCAACCTGATCTTTGGCGGGCGTGACTTCAAGAAGTTGTGGATTTAAGGGGCTGCCATGTTACGTACAATCAACTTCATGGGCGTTCGCAACGTTGCGTTCGGCGTCACCGTGCTCCTTACTGTTCTGGCGTTGTTCAGCTGGTTCCATAAGGGCCTGAACTACGGCCTGGACTTCACCGGTGGTACGCTCATCGAGCTGACCTACGAGAAGCCTGCCGATGTCACCCTGGTGCGCGACGAGCTGGTCAAGGCCGGCTATCACGAAGCCGTCGTGCAGAGCTTCGGTGCGACCACCGACCTGCTGGTGCGTATGCCTGGCGAAGACCCGCAACTGGGTCACCAGGTAGCCGAGGCCTTGCAGAAGGTCGGCGGCGACAACCCGGCATCGGTCAAGCGCGTCGAGTTCGTGGGCCCGCAGGTCGGTGAAGAGCTGCGCGACCAGGGCGGCCTCGGCATGCTGATGGCGTTGGTCGGCATCATGATCTACCTGGCCTTCCGTTTTCAGTGGAAGTTCGGTGTCGGCGCCATTGTGTCGCTGATCCACGACGTGATCGTGACCGTGGGTATCCTGGCCTATTTCCAGATCACCTTCGACCTGACCGTATTGGCGGCCGTGCTGGCGATCATTGGATACTCGCTCAACGACACCATCGTGGTATTCGACCGGGTTCGTGAGAACTTCCGGGTACTGCGCAAGGCGACGTTGATCGAGAACATCAATATCTCCACCACCCAGACCCTGCTGCGAACCATGGCGACGTCGATCTCCACTTTGCTGGCGATTGCCGCACTGATGATCTTCGGTGGCGACAACCTGTGGGGCTTCTCTCTGGCGCTGTTCATCGGCGTGCTGGCGGGTACCTACTCGTCGATCTATATCGCCAACGTGGTGCTGATCTGGCTGAACCTCAACAGCGAAGACCTGATCCCTCCTGCTGCTACCGGCAAGGAGGTTGACGACCGTCCTTGATGGATGTTCGTTGATACGCTGTTACAAAGAAGGCACGAGATTGAACTCGTGCCTTTTTTTTGGCTCCAAGGCTGGGTATAGCGCGGACGTTTCGGTCCGCTTGTGATGGTCAGGAGGTTCATGTGAACAAGTCGTTGCTGGTTGGTGCGGTATTGGGTGCTGTCGGTGTGACTGCCGGGGGCGCTGTTGCCACCTACAGCCTGGTAAAAAGCGGCCCTGAGTATGCGCAAGTGCTGGCGGTGCAGCCGGTGAAAACCCAGATTAAAACCCCTCGTGAGGTCTGCAAGGACGTCACCGTGACCCGGCAGCGTCCGGTGCAGGATCAGCATCAAATCGCCGGTACCGTAGTGGGTGCCCTTGCAGGTGGTCTGCTGGGTAACCAGATCGGTGGCGGTAACGGTAAGAAACTGGCCACCGTGGCCGGTGCGGTTGGTGGCGGTTACGCCGGTAACAAGGTTCAGGAAGGCATGCAGAACCGTGATACCTACACCACCACGCAAACCCGCTGTAACACTGTTAACGACATCAGCGACAAGGTTGTCGGTTATGACGTGCGTTACAACCTGGATGGCAAGGAAGGGACTGTGCGTATGGAGCGTGATCCAGGCAGCCAGATTCCGGTGGATAAGGAAGGGCGTCTGATCCTCGGTCAGAACCAGCAGTAATCCCGGGCCTGGCACTGATTCAAAGCTCTGGTGCAGTTCAAAATGTGGGAGGGGGCAAGCCCCCTCCCACATTTGATATGTATTGCTGCTGATTCACGGGGCTGGCACAAATCCCAGGCATAAAAAAAGCACCCCTGAGGGTGCTTTTTTGTGCTCGCTCGCTTAACGCTTCAGCGAAGCCGGCAGGTGCGGCTGGATCGCCGTCAGTACGGCCTTGAAGCATTTGGTGTTGCCGGCAACCACGTGGCCTTTCTCAAGGAAGTCGTGACCGCCGGTGAAATCGCTCACCAGGCCGCCAGCTTCCTGGATCAGCAGGGCGCCTGCAGCCATGTCCCACTCGGACAGGCCCGATTCCCAGAATGCATCGAAACGACCCGCGGCAACATACGCCAGGTCCAGGCTGGCTGCACCGGCGCGGCGGATGCCGGCGGTCTGACCAACCAGGGCGCGGAACATGCCCAGGTAGTTTTCCAGGTTGTCCATCTGGTCGTCACGGAACGGGAAGCCGGTGCCCAGCAGGGCGCCTTCCAGGCTGGTGCGACCGCTGACACGCAGGCGACGGCCGTTCAGTTGGGCGCCACGGCCACGGCTGGCGGTGAATTCTTCCTGGCGAACCGGGTCCAGCACAACGGCGTGTTCCAGACGGCCACGGTATTTGCAGGCGATGCTCACGGCAAAGTGCGGGATGCCGCGCAGGAAGTTGGTGGTGCCATCCAGTGGGTCGATGATCCACAGGTAGTCTTCGCCTTCGCCGCTACCTTTGTGCAGGCCGGTTTCTTCACCGAGGATGCCGTGGGTAGGGTAGGCCTTGCGCAGGGCGTCGATGATCTTCTGTTCGGCGGCGCGATCGACCTCGGATACATAATCCTTGGCGTCTTTTTCATCGACCTTGATGGTATCCAGGCGCTCGATGGAGCGGAAGATCAATTCACTGGCGCTGCGGGCGGCGCGCAGCGCGATATTCAGCATGGGCTGCATGGATGTGTCACCTAAGGTTGTTAAAGAAAGCCGGGCATTCTAGCAGAAACTTTCCTCAGGTGAAGGATGACGTTAGCTTTCATGGCATAACCTTAGGCTGTTCTGTAAGATTTGCTCCCCTTTCCCATGTCCGAGAGCGCCTCCCTTGCTGCAAAACATTCGTGTCGTCTTGGTCAATACCAGTCATCCCGGCAACATCGGCGGGGTGGCGCGAGCCATGAAAAACATGGGGCTGACGCGCCTGGTGCTGGTCGAGCCGCGGGTATTCCCGCACCACGAGGCCGACGCCCGTGCATCCGGCGCCAATGACCTGCTGGCAAACGCCCAAATCGTCGCCACCCTGGAAGAGGCTCTGGTCGGCTGCAACCTGGTGCTCGGCACCAGCGCCCGTGACCGACGCATCCCCTGGCCGCTGCTGGATCCACGTGAATGCGGCACCAAAGTGGTAGAAGAGGCTGCCGGTGGCGCTGAGATCGCCCTGGTGTTCGGCCGTGAAGACTCCGGGCTGACCAATGAAGAGCTGCAGCGATGTCATTACCACGTGCACATTCCATCAGACCCTGAATTCAGCTCGCTGAATCTCGGGGCGGCGGTGCAGGTATTGAGTTACGAAGTGCGCATGGCCTGGCTGGCTGCTCAAGGCCAGCCGAGCAAGGTTGAGAAGGATGAAGTCGCATCGACCAAAAGTGGCGAGTTGGCCACCATGGACGAGCTTGAACGCTTCTATGAGCACCTGGAGCAAACCCTGGTAGCCATCGAATTCCTCGATCCTGAAAAGCCAAGGCATTTAATGGCGCGCCTGCGTCGCTTGTACGGTCGCAGCTCGGTGAGCCGGGCTGAGATGAATATATTGCGTGGCATCCTCACGGAAACCCAGAAAGCGGCCCGTGGCGAGCTTCTTAAGCGGAAGGATTAACAATGTTCGAGCGTTTGCGAGAAGACATCCAGAGCGTTTTCCACCGAGACCCGGCGGCGCGCAATGCCTTTGAAGTGCTGACCTGCTACCCGGGCATGCACGCGATCTGGATCCATCGCCTGTCTGCTGTGTTGTGGGGCATGGGCTGGAAATGGCTGGCGCGATTGGTGTCGAACTTCGGTCGCTGGCTGACCGGCATCGAGATTCACCCTGGCGCCAAGGTCGGTCGCCGCTTCTTCATCGATCACGGCATGGGCATCGTGATTGGCGAGACCGCCGAGATTGGTGATGACGTGACGCTGTACCAGGGTGTGACCCTGGGCGGCACCACTTGGAATAAAGGCAAGCGCCACCCGACCCTGGAAAATGGCGTAGTGGTAGGGGCGGGCGCCAAGGTATTGGGGCCGTTTACCGTGGGCGCCGGCGCCAAGGTAGGCTCCAATGCCGTGGTGACCAAGGCTGTACCTGCTGGCGCCACCGTGGTGGGCATTCCGGGTCGCATCATCGTCAAGCCGGAAGTCGGCGACGAGCAGGAGGCCAAGCGCAAGGCCATGGCCGAGAAGATCGGCTTCGATGCCTACGGCGTCAGCGAAGACATGCCTGACCCGGTGGCGCGCGCCATTGGTCAATTGCTCGACCACCTGCAGGCGGTGGATGGCAAGTTGGACGGTATGTGTGGTGCGCTGAAGGATCTGGGCAGCCCATACTGTGCTAAGGATCTGCCTGAGTTGCGCGAAGAGGACTTCGCCGAGATCAAGGACGAGGCCGCCACCAAGGCAAGCTGAAGTCCCAAGGCCGCCAGAGATCCCTGTGGGAGGGGGCTTGCTCCCGATAACGGTGGGTCAGCCAACTGATAAGTGACTGACATTCAGTCATCGGGAGCAAGCCCCCTCCCACATTTTGATCTCCATTGGTCTCGAGATCTCTGCCAGGCCCTGTTCCCGCTGGTCCATCCCACCCCATGCTGCTATGATTCGCGCGCCCTTTTTACGGGTAATCCCGACTAAAGCACTAGGTCTTATAGTTGACTTAAATACTCGGGAATCGCATACTTGCTCCCATTCTGAAACACCTTGGTACCTTGTCCATGAGACTGACTACAAAAGGCCGATACGCGGTGACCGCCATGCTTGACCTGGCTTTGCACGCGCAAACTGGGCCGGTGTCCCTGGCCGATATCTCCGAGCGCCAAGGCATTTCCCTGTCTTACCTCGAACAGCTGTTCGCCAAATTGCGCCGCAGCAACCTGGTTTCCAGCGTTCGTGGTCCAGGTGGCGGCTATCAATTGTCCCGCGACATGCAGGGCATCCAGGTAGCCCAAGTGATCGACGCGGTCAATGAATCCGTCGATGCCACCAAGTGCCAGGGCCTGGGTGATTGCCACGCCGGCGACACCTGCCTGACGCACCACTTGTGGTGTGACTTGAGCCTGCAGATCCATGAGTTTTTGAGTGGTATCAGCTTGGCTGATCTTGTGACTCGCCGTGAGGTGCAAGAAGTAGCCCAGCGTCAGGACCAGCGCCGTTGCAACACCAAGGCGCCGCGCCTGGACAAGATCGAAGCGTCCGCCGTCGAGTGACAGCCGCAGAGCTAACGGCACGCCAGCCAGCCTGATTTAGGAGAAAGTCCATGAAATTGCCGATTTACCTTGATTACTCAGCGACCACCCCGGTTGATCCGCGTGTCGCGCAAAAAATGAGCGAATGCCTGCTGGTCGACGGAAACTTCGGCAACCCGGCCTCCCGTTCCCACGTATTCGGCTGGAAGGCCGAGGAAGCGGTGGAGAATGCTCGTCGCCAGGTCGCTGACCTGGTCAATGCCGACCCGCGTGAAATCGTCTGGACCTCCGGTGCTACCGAGTCCGACAACCTGGCTATCAAGGGCGCCGCGCATTTCTACGCGACCAAGGGCAAGCACCTGATCACCACCAAGATTGAGCACAAGGCTGTCCTCGACACCATGCGCCAACTGGAGCGTGAAGGTTTCGAGGTCACCTACCTCGAGCCCACCACCGACGGTATCGTCACCCCGGCCATGATCGAAGCCGCGATGCGTGAAGACACCATCCTGGTTTCCGTGATCCACGTGAACAACGAAATCGGCACCATCAACGACATCGCAGCCATCGGCGAGCTGACCCGCTCCAAGGGTGTGTTGCTGCACGTCGACGCTGCCCAGTCCACCGGCAAGGTCGACATCGACCTGTCCAAGCTGAAAGTCGACCTGATGTCGTTCTCGGCTCACAAGACCTATGGCCCTAAAGGCATCGGCGCGCTGTACGTGAGCCGCAAGCCACGCGTGCGCATTGAAGCCACCATGCACGGCGGCGGTCACGAGCGCGGCATGCGTTCGGGCACCCTGGCGACCCACCAGATCGTCGGCATGGGCGAAGCCTTCCGCGTAGCCAAGGAAGACATGGCTGCCGAGAACGTGCGTATCAAGGCCCTGAGCGATCGCTTCTACAAGCAGGTCGAGAACCTTGAAGAGCTGTACATCAACGGCAGCATGACCGCCCGTGTACCGCACAACCTGAATTTGAGCTTCAACTACGTCGAAGGCGAGTCGCTGATCATGGCGCTCAAGGATCTGGCGGTATCGTCCGGCTCGGCCTGCACCTCGGCGTCCCTTGAGCCTTCCTATGTATTGCGCGCCCTGGGCCGCAACGACGAACTGGCTCACAGCTCGATCCGCTTTACGTTCGGTCGCTTCACCACCGAGGAGCAAGTCGACTACGCCGCGCAGAAAGTCTGCGAAGCCGTCAACAAGCTGCGCGTTCTGTCGCCGCTGTGGGATATGTACAAAGACGGTGTCGACATTTCCAAGATCGAGTGGGCGGCACACTAACTATAGAAGCCGCCACCCAAGCTCTGTAGGAACGTGGCGGTAAACGCAGGCGTTTCTACAGGGTTCCAGAGCGGCCCTGATGAGTGAGGATTCAGTACCATGGCTTACAGCGAAAAGGTCATCGACCACTACGAAAACCCGCGCAACGTCGGCAAGATGGACGCGCAAGACCCTGATGTCGGCACCGGCATGGTCGGCGCTCCGGCGTGCGGCGATGTGATGCGCCTGCAGATCAAGGTCAACGAACAGGGCATTATCGAAGATGCCAAGTTCAAGACCTATGGCTGCGGTTCGGCCATCGCCTCCAGTTCCCTTGCGACCGAGTGGATGAAAGGCAAGTCCCTGGATGAGGCTGTCACCATCAGCAACACCCAGCTGGCCGAAGAACTGGCCCTGCCGCCAGTGAAAATCCACTGCTCGGTGCTTGCGGAAGACGCCATCAAGGCGGCCGTTCGCGACTACAAGCAGAAGAAAGGCTTGATCTAAGCATTTGGCGACGAGTAAGGAGTCAACGATGGCTATCAGCATGACAGAAGCGGCTGCGCAGCACATTCGCCGCTCCCTGAATGGGCGCGGTAAAGGTGAGGGGATTCGTCTGGGTGTTCGCACCACAGGCTGTTCCGGCCTTGCCTACGTGCTGGAGTTTGTCGACGAGGTGGTTGAAGAGGATCAGGTGTTCGAAAGTCACGGCGAGAAAGTGATCATCGACCCTAAGAGCCTGGCCTACCTGGACGGCACCGAACTCGATTTCGTCAAGGAAGGGTTGAACGAAGGCTTCAAGTTCAACAACCCCAACGTGCGCGGTGAATGTGGCTGCGGCGAAAGCTTCAACATCTGAGGCTACTCGTGGGTACTCCTTGTCATTTCGCTTTATTCGAGCTGCAGCCGAGCTTTCGCCTGGACCTCGATCAGCTTGCCACGCGCTATCGAGAACTGGCGCGTGGCGTGCATCCGGACCGTTTTGCTGACGCTTCCGAGCGTGAACAACGCCAGGCCCTGGAGCAATCGGCCAGCCTCAACGAAGCCTATCAGACGCTCAAAAGCCCTGCGAAACGCGCGCGCTATCTGCTTGCGATGAACGGTGGCGAGCTGCCATTGGAAGTGACCGTGCATGACCCGGACTTCCTGATGCAGCAGATGCAGTGGCGCGAAGAACTCGAAGACTTGCAGGACGAAGCCGATGTGGCGGGTGTCGCGGTTTTCAAGCGTCGTCTGAAAACCGCCCAGGATGAGCTCAACGAAAGCTTCGCAGCCTGTTGGGATGATGCTGCGCAACGCGAGCAGGCTGAACGCCTGATGCGGCGCATGCAGTTCCTCGACAAGCTCACCTACGAAGTGCGCCAGCTAGAAGAGCGCCTCGACGATTAACCCAGTGCTGCCCGTGATGCACGCCTGATAGACAGATAAGACCTGATTACCATGGCTCTACTGCAAATCGCCGAACCCGGCCAAAGCCCTCAACCGCACCAGCGTCGCCTGGCGGTGGGGATTGACTTGGGCACTACCAATTCCCTGGTCGCCGCCTTGCGCAGCGGCCTGTCCGAGCCGCTGCCCGATGCCGATGGGCAGGTGATCCTGCCGTCCGCTGTGCGTTACCACGCTGATCGTACCGAAGTCGGTGAATCGGCCAAGCTGGCCGCGTCCTCGGACCCCCTGAACACTGTGCTGTCGGTCAAGCGCTTGATGGGTCGTGGTCTGTCCGACGTCAAGCAATTGGGCGACCAGTTGCCCTATCGCTTCATCGGCGGTGAATCCCATATGCCGTTCATCGATACCGTCCAAGGGCCTAAGAGCCCGGTGGAAGTATCGGCCGATATCCTCAAGGTGCTGCGCCAGCGTGCGGAAACCACCTTGGGCGGCGAACTGGTCGGTGCGGTGATCACCGTTCCCGCGTATTTCGATGACGCGCAGCGCCAAGCTACCAAGGATGCGGCGAAGCTCGCGGGCCTGAACGTGCTGCGCCTGCTGAACGAGCCGACTGCGGCCGCTGTAGCCTATGGCTTGGATCAGCACGCTGAAGGCCTGGTTGCTATCTACGACTTGGGCGGCGGCACCTTTGATATATCAATCCTGCGCCTGACCGGCGGTGTGTTCGAAGTGCTGGCCACCGGTGGCGACAGTGCCCTGGGCGGCGATGACTTTGACCACGCCATTGCAGGTTGGATTATCACCAGCGCCGGTTTGTCTGCCGACTTGGATCCAGGCGCGCAGCGTAATCTGTTGCAGACCGCCTGTGCCGCCAAGGAAGCACTGACTGATGCCGCTTCTGTTGAAGTCTCCTACGGTAGCTGGTCAGCACAGCTGACCCGCGAAGCCTTCGATGCGCTGATCGAGCCGATGGTCGCTCGCAGCCTCAGGGCATGTCGCCGTGCTGTTCGTGACTCCGGTGTCGAGTTGGAAGACGTGGCTGCCGTGGTCATGGTCGGCGGTTCCACCCGCGTACCGCGCGTTCGCGAGGCCGTGGCCGAAGCCTTCGGTCGCCAGCCGCTGACAGAAATCGATCCGGACCAAGTCGTTGCCATCGGTGCCGCGATTCAGGCTGATACCCTGGCCGGCAACAAGCGCGATGGCGGCGAGTTGCTGTTGCTCGACGTGATTCCATTGTCCTTGGGCCTCGAAACCATGGGCGGCCTGATGGAGAAGGTGATTCCACGCAATACCACCATCCCCGTCGCCCGCGCCCAGGATTTCACCACCTATAAAGACGGCCAGACGGCCATGATGATTCATGTGCTGCAGGGCGAGCGCGAGCTGATCAGCGATTGCCGCTCCCTGGCGCGCTTTGAATTGCGCGGTATCCCGGCCATGGTCGCGGGCGCAGCGAAGATTCGTGTCACCTTCCAGGTCGACGCCGACGGCCTGCTCAGCGTGGCGGCCCGTGAGCTGGCCTCTGGTGTTGAAGCCAGCATCCAGGTCAAGCCGTCCTACGGCCTGACCGACGGCGAAATCGCCAAGATGCTCAAGGACTCGTTCCAGTACGCCGGCGACGATAAGGTCGCCCGTGTGCTGCGTGAGCAGCAAGTCGATGCCCAGCGCCTGCTCGAAGCGGTGCAGGGGGCCCTGGATGCTGACGGTGAGCGCCTGCTGGATGCCGAGGAGCGCATGGTTATCGACCTGCAGATGCAGGAACTGGCCGAACTGATGAAAGGTAATGATGGTTATGCCATCGAGCAGCAGACCAAGCGCTTGTCGCAGGTTACTGACGCCTTTGCCGCCCGCCGCATGGATCAGACGGTGAAAGCCGCACTGGCGGGGCGCAACCTGAATGAAATCGAGGAATAACTGATGCCGCAGGTCACTTTTCTACCGCACGCCGAGCATTGCCCTGAGGGCAAGGTCGTGGAAGCTGAGACCGGCAAGTCCCTGCTCGACGTCGCGCATGACAATCACATCGAGATCGAAAGTGCCTGTGGCGGCGTGAATGCCTGCACCACTTGTCACTGCATCATTCGTAAAGGTTTCGAAAGCCTGGAGGAAGCCGATGAGGTGGAAGAGGACTTTCTTGACCGTGCCTGGGGTCTGGAAGCCACCTCTCGCTTAAGCTGTCAGGCAAAGGTTGGCACTGAAGACATCACCGTCGAAATTCCGAAATATTCGCTTAACCATGCCGCCGAAGCGCCGCATTGATTCAAGGAACTGTCATGAGCCTGAAATGGGTTGATGTACAAGAAATCGCTATACAACTTGCCGAAGCTCACCCTGAGGTCAATCCTCTTACCGTGAACTTCGTCAAGCTGCGCAACCTCGTAATGGCGCTGCCGGATTTTGACGACATCCCTGACCGGGGTGGCGAAAAGGTCCTGGAGGCGATTCAAGGCCTGTGGATCGAAGAAGCAGACTGAGCCGCCTTTTTACGCAGTTAGGCAATACCTAATAACCCGCGTATAATTCGCGGGTTTAATTTTTCGTAAATTACCGTTTCTGGAGTTACACCATGGCTGTTCAACGTACTTTCTCCATCATCAAGCCTGACGCTGTTGCAAAAAACGTCATCGGCGAGATCACCACTCGTTTCGAAAAAGCCGGCCTGAAGGTTGTAGCTTCGAAACTCAAGCAACTGTCCAAGGCTGAAGCTGAAGGCTTCTACGCTGAGCACAGCGCTCGTGGCTTCTTCGGCGACCTGGTTGCCTTCATGATCTCCGGTCCTGTTGTTGTCCAGGTACTGGAAGGCGAAAACGCTATCGCTCTGAACCGTGAGCTGATGGGCGCTACCAACCCTAAAGAAGCCGCTGCCGGCACCATCCGTGCTGACTTCGCTGAATCCATCGACGCCAACGCTGTTCACGGTTCGGACTCCGAAGCCGCTGCTGCTCGCGAAATCTCGTACTTTTTCGCTGCTACTGAAGTAACCGCTCGCTAAGCATCGGCTTAAAGAGTGAGGGTGAATCCATGACTACATCGACTGTTAAAACCAACCTGCTGGGTCTGACTCAGCCGGAAATGGAGAAATTCTTCGACTCAATCGGGGAGAAGCGTTTCCGTGCCGGTCAGGTAATGAAGTGGATTCACCACTTTGGCGTCGACGATTTCGACGCCATGACGAACGTCAGCAAGGCCCTGCGCGACAAGCTCAAGGCCATTGCCGAGGTGCGTGGTCCCGAGGTTGTCAGCGAGGACATTTCCAGCGACGGCACCCGTAAATGGGTGGTGCGCGTGGCGTCCGGCAGCTGCGTCGAGACCGTGTACATCCCCCAGGGCAAACGCGGCACCTTGTGCGTTTCGTCCCAGGCAGGCTGTGCCCTGGATTGCAGTTTCTGCTCCACCGGCAAGCAAGGCTTCAATAGCAACCTCACCGCCGCCGAAGTCATCGGCCAGGTGTGGATTGCCAACAAATCCTTTGGCAGCGTCCCGGCGACCGTCGACCGTGCCATCACCAACGTGGTGATGATGGGCATGGGTGAGCCGCTGCTGAACTTCGACAACGTGATTGCGGCCATGCACCTGATGATGGACGACCTGGGCTACGGCATCTCCAAGCGCCGTGTGACCCTGTCGACCTCCGGCGTGGTACCGATGATCGATGAGCTGGCCAAGCACATCGACGTCTCCCTGGCGCTGTCGCTGCATGCACCCAATGACGCATTGCGTAACCAATTGGTGCCGATCAACAAGAAGTATCCGCTTAAGATGTTGCTCGAGTCTTGCCAGCGCTATATGGCGACCCTGGGCGAGAAGCGCGTGTTGACCATCGAGTACACCATGCTCAAGGACATCAACGACAAGGTCGAGCACGCGGTCGAGATGATCGAGTTGCTCAAGAATACCCCGTGCAAGATCAACCTGATTCCGTTCAACCCGTTTCCACATTCTGGCTACGAGCGGCCGAGCAACAACGCCATCCGTCGTTTCCAGGATCAACTGCACCAGGCCGGCTACAACGTCACCGTGCGCACCACCCGTGGTGAAGACATCGACGCCGCCTGTGGTCAATTGGTAGGGCAGGTGATGGATCGCACCCGCCGCAGCGAACGTTATATCGCCGTGCGCGAACTTAACGCCGCTGAAGATTTGCCGCAAATTGCTGTGAATCGAATCTGAGAGAGGAACTCTATGCCCTTGCGCCTTGCGCTGCTTTTACTGGTTACCGGCCTTGTGGCCGGTTGCGTTTCATCGGGCCATGTCAGCCCTTTGCAAACGGATAAAGGCCGTGATGAGGCGCGAGTTGCCTATGTGCAGCTGGGCTTGGGCTACCTGCGCCAAGGCATGAGCGAGCAGGCCAAGGTGCCATTGAAAAAAGCCCTTGAGCTGGACAACGAGGATGCCGACGCCAATGCCGCACTGGCCCAGGTATTCCAGGCCCAGGCCGAGCCTGAACTGGCCGACCGCTATTTCCACAAGGCCCTGGCTTCACGCCCTGCCGACCCACGGCTGCTGAATAACTACGGCAGTTTCCTGTTCGAGCAGAAGCGTTATGACCTGGCGTCGCGTTATTTCCAACAGGCTGCCACCGATACCCTCTACCCGGAGCGTTCGCGGGTGTTCGAGAACCTCGGGGTGGCCTCGATGCGCCTCGGCCAGCGCGACAACGCGCGTCAGCACCTTGAAAAAGCCTTGCATCTGAACAGCCGCCAGCCTCGGGCATTGCTCGAAATGGCTGAGTTGTCGTACGAAGACAGGCATTATGTGCCTGCACGAGACTATTACGAGCGTTTTAGCCTGCTCAGCGGGCAAAATGCACGTAGTCTATTGCTCGGTGTGCGCCTGGCGACGGTTCATGAAGAACACGACACGGCCGCACGTTTTGGCCAGCAACTCGAACGACTCTATCCCGGTACGCCGGAATATCAGCAATACCTGTCGGAGCAATGATGAAAGCCGCGCACCCGGAAGATGTAGCAGCTAATCGCGTAAACCCAGGCGACACCTTGCGTCAGGCCCGCGAAAGCAATGGTTGGTCGCTGGCGGAAGTGGCCCTCAAGCTCAATTTGACCAGCACGTCCCTGGCCAACCTGGAAGCCGGCGCGTTCGACAAGCTGCCCGGGCATACGTTTGCCCGCGGCTATATCCGCGCCTATGCCAAATTGCTGGGGATCGACCAGACTGTGCTGGTGCAGGAATTCGACCAGTTCACCGGTACTGACTCCCAGGGCAGTAACGTCCACGGCCTGGGGCGCATCGAAGAACCAACACGGGTTTCCCATACGATTTTGCGGATTGTCAGCCTGTTACTGCTGATTGCCGTGATCGGCGGCGGTTTCGTCTGGTGGCAAGACCAGGCCTCCCAGCGCAGCAAAGACCTGACCAGCAATGCCATGGAGCACGTCGAAGTCGAAAGCGCCGACGGCACCACCCAGATTCATCCGCTGGATGAGCCGGAAGACCAGGCCGTTGTAGAAGGGCAAACCACGCCGCAAGCGCCGGCCGCTGTCGAGCAGCCTGTGCCGGAAACCGCCACGGCACCGGCTGCGACGCCTGCGGTACCGGCTCCAGCGGCCCCGACAGCACCTGTGGCCCAGGCACCGGCCGCACCGACACCTGCCCCCGCGCCAGCCGCACCGACAGCGCCGGCGATGTCGCCTCCCACCACCCCGGCGTTGATCGCCGGTGATGGGCGAGTACAGATTACCTTCGTCGCTGACTGCTGGACGCAGGTCACCGATGGCAACGGCAAAGTGCTGTTCAGCGGTTTGAAGCGTAAGGGAGATACGCTGGACCAGGGCGGCAAGCCTCCTTTGACGCTGCGTCTGGGCTTTGCCCGTGGCGCGCAAGTGGCCTACAACGGCCAGCCTGTAGACGTGGCGCCGTTCACCAGTGGCGAGACTGCTCGCCTCAAGTTGGGACAATAGTCATGCACGGCGAATCTCCAATCAAACGTCGCGTATCGCGCAAGATCTGGGTCGGCTCTGTGCCGGTGGGCGGCGATGCCCCCATTGCAGTGCAAAGCATGACCAACAGCGACACCAACGATGTGGCGGCTACCGTGGCCCAGATCAACCGTCTGGAAGCGGCCGGTGTGGACATCGTGCGAGTTTCCGTACCGGACATGGATGCCGCCGAGGCTTTCGGCCGCATCAAGCAGTTGGTCAAGGTGCCGTTGGTTGCCGACATTCACTTCGACTACAAGATCGCGTTGCGCGTCGCCGAGTTGGGCGTGGATTGCCTGCGTATCAACCCGGGTAACATCGGTCGCGAAGACCGTGTGCGAGCCGTGGTGGATGCTGCCCGTGATCGTGGTATCCCGATCCGCATCGGCGTCAACGCCGGCTCCCTGGAAAAAGACCTGCAGAAAAAATACGGCGAGCCCACCCCGGCGGCGCTGGTTGAGTCGGCCTTGCGCCATGTTGAGCATCTTGAGCGCCTGAATTTCCAGGACTTCAAGGTCAGCGTAAAGGCCTCCGACGTGTTCATGGCGGTAGAAGCCTACCGCCTGCTGGCCAAGGAAATCGTGCAGCCGTTGCACCTGGGTATCACCGAAGCTGGCGGTTTGCGCTCAGGCACAGTGAAATCTGCCGTGGGTCTCGGTATGCTGCTCGCCGAAGGGATTGGCGATACTATCCGCATCTCCCTGGCGGCAGACCCCGTAGAGGAAGTGAAGGTCGGCTACGACATTCTCAAGTCCCTGCGCTTGCGTTCCCGTGGTATCAACTTCATTGCCTGCCCGAGCTGCTCGCGGCAGAACTTCGACGTGGTGAAAACCATGAACGATCTGGAGTTGCGCCTCGAAGACCTGCTGGTGCCGCTGGATGTCGCAGTGATCGGTTGTGTGGTCAACGGGCCGGGCGAAGCCAAGGAAGCCCATGTGGGCCTGACTGGCGGTACGCCGAACCTGATTTACATCGACGGCAAGCCGTCGCAGAAACTGACGAATGACAATCTGGTGGATGAGCTGGAAAAGCTGATCCGCGAGAAAGCGGCCGAGAAGGTCGCCGCTGACGCAGCGCTGATCGCTCGCGGCTGATTGAACGAATTTAAGGATCTGATGTGAGCAAGTCTCTGCAAGCCATTCGTGGCATGAACGACATCCTGCCGGAGCAGACGCCACTGTGGCGCTACTTCGAAAGCACTGTCGCGCGTCTGTGTGATAACTACGGTTACAAGCAGATACGCACGCCGATCGTCGAGTTCACCGAGCTGTTCAAGCGCTCCATCGGTGAAGTGACCGACATCGTCGAAAAAGAGATGTACACCTTTGAAGACCGCAACGGGGACTCCCTGACCCTGCGTCCGGAAGGCACAGCCGCATGCGTGCGCGCCGTTCTGGAACATGGCATCACCGGTGGTGGCCAGACCCAGAAAATGTGGTACATCGGCCCGATGTATCGCCACGAGCGCCCGCAGAAAGGCCGTTACCGCCAGTTCCACCAGATCGGTTGCGAAGTTTTCAACCTGGACGGCCCGGACATCGACGCCGAGCTGATCGTGCTGACCTGGCGCCTGTGGGGCCAGTTGGGCATTCGTGACGCGGTCAAGCTTGAGCTCAACAGTCTGGGCACCAGCGAGTCCCGGGGCCGCTATCGCGAAGCCCTGGTCGAGTACCTGTCGGCCCACCTGGACAAATTGGACGAAGACAGCCAACGCCGTCTGAAGACCAACCCGTTGCGCGTTCTGGATACCAAGAACGCCGACACCCAGGCCGTGTTGGTCGATGCGCCGAAAATGGCTGATTACCTGGACGACGAGTCCCGGGTGCACTTCGATGGCCTTAAGGCTCGCCTGGATGCCGCGGGTATTCCCTACGTGATCAACCCGAAACTGGTGCGTGGCCTCGATTACTACAGCAAGACCGTGTTCGAGTGGGTCACCGACAAACTCGGCGCCCAGGGTACCGTGTGTGCCGGTGGTCGCTACGACGGCCTGGTGGAGCAAATGGGTGGCAAGCCGACCCCGGGCGTAGGTTTTGCCATGGGCATTGAGCGGCTGATCCTGCTGCTCGAAACCCTCGAGCAGGTGCCCGAAGAGATTTCCCGTCAGGTGGATGTGTACCTGTGCGCCTTTGGCGAGGCCGCCGAACTGGCTGCCCTGGCCTTGAGCGAAAAAGTGCGCGACCAACTGCCGAACCTGCGGCTGCAGATCAATGCCGGCGCCGGTAGCTTCAAAAGCCAGTTCAAGAAGGCCGACAAGAGCGGTGCGCTGTATGCGCTGATCCTCGGCGATGATGAGCTGGGCCAGCAAGTGATAGGTTTCAAACCCCTGCGTGGCCAGGGCGAACAACAGAACATTGCCTTTGATGCGCTCGCTGCGCACTTGGCCACCTGCGTCGTGCAGGGTTGAAGCTGTCGAACAGCCGAATTTAGCGATTAAGGAGTATTGGGGTGTCGAGTACTGATGATGAGCAACTGGCCGAATTCAAGGACTGGTGGCAGCGTAACGGCAAGCCCCTGGTCACTGGCGGCCTGCTGGCGTTAGTGGTGGTGTTCGGCTGGCAAGCCTGGACCAAGTATCAGGCCAACCAGTCCCAAGGCGCCTCGATCGTTTATCAGCAATTGCTGGAAACCACCCTGACGCCGGACGGCAAGCCTGACCCCGCGCAGGTTGCAGACCTGGCTGGCAAGCTGAAGAACGAATTCGGCGGTAGCACCTACGCCCAGTACGGCAGCCTGTTCGTCGCGAAAGTCGCGGTTGATACCGGCAAGCTGGATGATGCCGCCACTGAGCTGAAGGCCATCGCCGACAAGCCGACCAACCCGACCCTGGGTGAAATCGCACGTCAGCGCCTGGCACAGGTATTGGCGGCACAGAACAAGGCTGACGAAGCACTCAAACTGCTCGACGGCGATGCTGACAAGGCATTCGTGGCCACTCGCGAAGAGCTCAAGGGCGACCTGTTGGTCCAATTGGGTCGTACCGACGAAGCCCATGCTGCGTACCAAAAAGCCAAGGCGGCGCTGTCTGATGAAGCGGCGGTCGGTGGCTTACAAATCAAGCTCGACGACTTGGCCAAAGGGGATGCGTGACGTGATCCGTTGGAAACATGCAGCATTGCTGGCTCTGGCCGTTTTGGCCGCGGGTTGCAGCAGCAACAGCAAAAAAGAACTGCCACCTGCCGAGCTGACCAGCTTCAAGGAAGAAGTGGTCCTGCAAAAGCAATGGAGCCGCTCCGTCGGTGATGGTCAGGGCGACCTCTACAATCTGTTGCAGCCGGCCATAGACGGCGACAACATCGTCGCCACCGACTCCACTGGCGTTGTCATTGCCATGGATCGCATGAATGGCGACGTGAAGTGGAAGAAAGACCTCGAGCTGCCGGTTTCCGGCGGTGTGGGCGTCGGCTACGGTATGGTGCTGATCGGCACGCTCAAAGGTGACGTGGTCGCACTCGACTCCAGCACCGGCGAAGAAAAATGGCGCGCTCGCGTGACCAGTGAAGTGCTCTCGGCACCTGCGACCAACGGCGATATCGTCGTGGTACAAACCCAGGATGACCGCGTGATCGGCCTGGAGGCCTCCACCGGTGACCAGCGCTGGTTATACGACAGCACCCCGGCGGTGTTGACCCTGCGCGGTACCAGTGGTCCGATTGTGACCAACAACCTCGCCGTTGCTGGCCTGTCGACCGGTAAAGTGGTCGCCTTGAATACCCAGAACGGCGTGCCGGCCTGGGAAACCCGTGTGGCTATCCCACAAGGTCGTTCCGAGCTGGATCGCGTCGTGGACATCGACGGTGGCTTGCTGCTGTCGGGCGAAACCCTCTACGTCGCCACCTACCAGGGCCGTGTTGCTGCGCTGGACCTGCAGAGCGGCCGCATCAACTGGCAGCGTGATGCTTCCAGCTATGCAGGTGTCGCCCAAGGGTTTGGCAGCGTCTATGTGAGCCTGGCCTCCGGCACGGTTGAAAGCGTCGATGAGCGTTCCACCACCGCACTGTGGAGCAACGACTCACTGGCTCGCCGTCAACTGTCGGCTCCGGAAGTTTTCTCCAGCTACGTAGCGGTAGGTGACTTCGAAGGTTACCTGCACCTGCTGAGCCAGGTGGACGGTCGCTTTGTGGGTCGCCAGCGTATCGACAGCGACGGCCTGCGTGCACGCCCGCTGGTGGTAGGTAACATGCTTTATGTGTATGGCAACGGCGGCACGCTGGAAGCCCTGACCATCAAGTAAAGGTTTGACTATGCTTGGGGTAACCCCCCAGGCGGCCCTGTTTCAATGCCTGTTGCTGTAGGAGCAAGCTTGCTTGCGAAGGACTTCAACGATAACGCGGGTTTTCTGGATAGACGCGTCGTCCTTGGGTTTTTCGCGAGCAAGCTCGCTCCTACAGTGGTGGTGCCAGAGCAGGGCATGTGGCATTTCAAATGCCGCCCCGAGCACCAGCCGCTGCCCTGCAGCGGCTTTTGTATTTTCTGAAATAACGAAGTGGAGAGCCGCATGGTTCCCGTAATCGCCCTGGTGGGCCGACCTAACGTCGGCAAGTCCACCTTGTTCAACCGCCTGACCAGGACTCGCGACGCCATCGTCGGCGACTTGTCCGGTCTGACCCGTGATCGCCAATACGGTGAGGCAAAGTGGCAAGGGCGCTCCTACATTATCGTCGACACCGGTGGTATCTCCGGTGACGAGCATGGCATGGACGAAAAGATGGCCGAGCAGTCGCTGCTGGCCATTGAAGAAGCCGATGTCGTGTTGTTCCTGGTGGACGCCCGCGCCGGCTACACCGCTGCCGACCAGATGATTGGCGAGCACCTGCGCAAGCGTAACAAGCGTTCCTATCTGGTCGCCAACAAGATCGACAACATCGATCCTGAGGCAGCCCGTGCCGAATTCAGCCCGATGGGCCTGGGAGACGCGATCCCGGTCGCCGGTGCCCACGGTCGCGGTATCACCCAGATGCTGGAAATTGCCCTGCGCGATTTCCCCAAGGATGACGTCGAGGAAGAAGAGGGTGATGAAGAGATCGTTGCCGAAGGCGAGGAAGCCAAGCGCATTCCTGGCCCGAGCGAAAAAGACGGTATCAAGATCGCCATCATCGGTCGCCCGAACGTCGGCAAGTCGACCCTGGTCAACCGCATGCTCGGTGAAGACCGCGTTATCGTCTACGACCAGCCCGGCACCACCCGCGACAGTATCTACATCCCGTTCGAGCGTAACGACGAGAAGTACACGCTGATCGACACCGCAGGTGTGCGCAAGCGCGGCAAGATCCACGAAGAAGTTGAAAAGTTCTCCGTGGTCAAAACCCTGCAGGCGATCAAAGACGCCAACGTGGTGATCTTCGTGATGGATGCCCGCGAAGGCGTGGTAGACCACGATCTCAACTTGCTGGGCTTTGCCCTGGAAGCCGGTCGGGCCCTGGTGATCGCGATCAACAAGTGGGACGGCATGACGCCGAGCGAGCGCGATTTCGTCAAGATCGAGCTGCAGCGTCGGTTGTTCTTCGTTGAGTTTGCCGACATCCACTTTATCTCGGCACTGCACGGTACCGGCGTGGGCAACCTCTACGCCTCCGTACAGAACTCGTTCAAGTCTGCGGTCACCCGCTGGCCGACCAACCGCCTGACCCAGATCCTCGAAGACGCCGTGGGCGAGCACGCCCCGCCGATGGTCAACAACCGCCGGATCAAACTGCGTTACGCCCACTTGGGTGGTGCCAACCCGCCGATTATCGTGATCCATGGTAATCAGATCGAGAAGGTGCCCAAGTCCTACGTGCGTTACCTGGAAAACACTTACCGCCGAGTCTTGAAACTGGTCGGTACGCCGATCCGCATCGAGTTCAAGGGTGGCGAGAACCCATACGAAGGCAACAAGAACACACTGACCGACCGTCAGGTGAACAAGAAGCGTCGTTTGATGACTCACCACAAGAAGGCCGACAAGAAGCGTCGCGACAAGAAATAGCAGGCGCTATAAGTTGTGAGCGACAAGCTGCAAGAGAGGGCTCCTTTGGAGCCCTTTTTTATGCGCGGCCGTTTGTGCCTTGACCCGATGCAATTGGCAGCTTAAAACTTGAGGCTCACCTGCAGGGGCCTCCGATGATCACCAGCAAGCTGCCGAACGTCGGCACGACCATTTTCACCACCATGTCGCAACTCGCTGCTGAAACCGGCGCGCTCAACCTGTCCCAGGGTTTCCCGGATTTCAATGGACCGCAAGGTTTGCTCGACGCAGTGGGCAAGCATATCGCTCTGGGTCACAACCAATACGCGCCCATGACCGGCTTGCCCGTGTTGCGGCAGCAGGTGGCTGCCAAAATTGCTCGCAGTTATGGCGCCACAGTCAATGCCGACAGCGAGGTGACCATCACTCCTGGCGCCACCGAGGCGATCTTCTGCGCGATCCAGGCGGTGATTCGCAATGGCGATGAAGTCATCGTGTTCGACCCCAGCTACGACAGCTATGAGCCCTCAGTGGAGCTGGCCGGTGGTCGTTGCGTGCACGTGCAACTGAGCCTGGACGGCTTTGCCCTCGACTTCGAGAAGATCAAGGCGGCACTGTCACCGCGCACCCGCATGATCATCATCAACTCGCCCCATAACCCGACTGGCGCGCTGATCAGCCGTGCCGAGCTGGACCAGTTGGCCGAACTGATCCGCGACCGCGATATCTACCTGGTCAGCGATGAGGTCTACGAACATCTGGTGTTCGACGGTGTGCCACACGTCAGCGTTCTCGCCCACGAAGAGTTGTATCAGCGCGCTTTCGTGGTCAGTTCCTTCGGCAAGACTTATCACGTGACCGGCTGGAAAACCGGCTATGTGGTCGCTCCCCCGGCCCTCAGTGCCGAACTGCGCAAGGTGCATCAATATGTCAACTTTTGTGGCGTGACCCCTTTGCAGTACGCTTTGGCTGACTTCATGGCTGATCACCCGGAGCATGTCGAAGAACTGCCGGCCTTTTACCAGGCCAAGCGCGACATGTTTTGCGACCTGCTGGGGCTATCCCGCTTCAGTTTTACCCGGGTGAGCGGCACTTATTTCCAACTGGTGGATTACTCACAGATTCGCCCAGACCTGGATGACATTGCCATGTCCTTGTGGATGACCCGCGAACACGGCGTGGCGACCATACCGGTCTCGGTGTTCTACCAGAACCCACCCCAAGGCCAGCGCCTGGTGCGCCTGTGCTTTGCCAAACGCGAGGAGACGCTGCAACAAGCAGCCGAAAAGCTATGCGTGATCTGAGTGCACTGCCCAATCTGAACATCGCCCTGATCCAGACCAGCCTGGTGTGGCATGACCGTCAGGCTAACCTTGAGCATTTTGAGCTGCTGCTGGAGCAGGCCAATGGCGCCGACCTGATCATACTGCCGGAGATGTTCACCACCGGTTTCTCCATGGAGTCCGAAGCGCTCGCCGAGCCGGAAAACGGCCCGACCCATCACTGGCTCCAGGCGCAGGCATCCAAATACAACGCGGTGATCACTGGCAGCGTGATTATCCAGGCCGCCGACGGTAGCCACCGCAACCGCCTGTTGTGGGCAAGGCCGGATGGCGAGGTGTTGCATTACGACAAGCGTCACCTGTTCCGCATGGCCGGTGAGCACGATCACTACACCCCCGGTGAACGCCAGGTGCAGTTTGAGTTGAAGGGCTGGCGCATACGCCCACTGATTTGCTACGACCTGCGCTTCCCGGTATGGAGTCGCGATGCCCAGGACACCGACTTGCTGCTGTACACCGCCAATTGGCCCGGTGCGCGGCGTCAGCATTGGAACCGCTTGTTGCCGGCGCGGGCCATCGAGAATCTGTGTTACGTGGCGGCGGTGAACCGCGTCGGCACGGACGGCAAGGGCTTCGCCTACACCGGCGACAGCCAGGTGCTGGATTTCCAAGGTGAAACCTTGCTGAGTGCAGGGGAGGCGGACGGGGTGTTCCAGGTGATTCTGGATGCGGCGGAGTTGGCTGCTTATCGCACCAGGTTTCCAGCGAACCTGGATGCCGATAGCTTCCAGTTCCTGTAGGAGCGAGCTTGCTCGCGAAAAGCGCCAACGATAACGCAGCGTTATCAGGTTGCCAGCGGTGCCTTTGGGTTTTTCGCGAGCAAGCTCGCTCCTACAAGGTATTGAAACGAGAAGGCCCCTGGATTCACACCCAGGGGCCTTTCACATTTCAGCAGCCGATTACGCCGCTTTGGCTTCCAACTGGCTCAACGAGCGGTTCAGCGCGCTGAACAGCGCCTTGAAGCTGGCGGTGGTGATGTTTTCATCAATACCCACGCCATGCACGGGACGCTCGCCATTCACACGCAGTTCAATGTAGGCCGCCGCCTTGGCGTTGGTGCCTGCACCGATCGCATGCTCGTTGTAGTCCATGATCTCCACGCCAATCGGCAGGCCAGCCACCAAGGCTTCCAGCGCACCGTTGCCTTTGCCTTTCCAGTGCAGGTTGGTCTCGCCCTGGCCCTTGCCGGAGACTTCCACCTCGACAAAGCTGTTGCCGTTTTCTTCCTGCAGACGATGGCTGACCAGCGCATACGGCGTGTTGGCTTGCAGGTATTCGCGCTGCAGCAAGGCGTAGATCTGCGGTGCGGTCATTTCCAGGCCAACGCGGTCGGTCTCGGCCTGGACCACCTGGCTGAATTCGATCTGCATGCGGCGCGGCAAGCTGATGTCGTATTCCTGCTCCAGCAGGTAGGCGATGCCGCCTTTGCCCGACTGGCTGTTCACGCGGATCACGGCTTCGTAGCTGCGGCCAATGTCGGCCGGGTCGATCGGCAGGTACGGTACTTCCCACAACGCATCGTCTTTCTGCTGGGCGAAGCCCTTGCGGATCGCGTCCTGGTGGGAGCCGGAGAACGCGGTGTGGACCAGGTCGCCCACATACGGGTGACGCGGGTGCACCTGGATCTGGTTGCACTCCTCGACGACCTTGCGCACGCCGTCGATATCGGAGAAGTCCAGTTCGGGGTTAACCCCCTGGGTGTAGAGGTTCAGCGCCACGGTCACCAGGTCGACGTTGCCGGTACGCTCGCCGTTGCCGAACAGGCAGCCCTCGACACGGTCGGCGCCGGCCATCAGGCCCAGTTCGGTGGCGGCAACGCCGGTGCCACGGTCGTTGTGGGTGTGCAGGCTGATGATCACACTGTCACGACGGTTGATATGGCGGCCGAACCACTCGATCTGGTCGGCATAGATGTTCGGTGTGGCGCACTCAACCGTGGCCGGCAGGTTGAGGATCATCTTGTGCTCGGGCGTCGGGTTCCACACCTCGATCACGGCGTCGCAGACTTCCTTGGCGAACTCAAGCTCGGTTGCGCTGAAGGTCTCCGGGGAGTATTCGAAGGTCCACTGGGTTTCCGGCTGCTGCGCAGCGTATTTGACGAACAGTTTGGCCGCGTTGACTGCGATGGCCTTGATGCCATCCTTGTCCTGGTTGAACACGATACGGCGGAACGACGGCGACGTAGCGTTGTACAAGTGCACGATGGCCTTCTTGGCACCGCGCAGGGATTCGAAGGTGCGTGCGATCAAGTCTTCACGGCCCTGGGTCAGCACCTGGATGGTGGTGTCCTCGGGGATGTGGTTGTCTTCGATCAGGGTGCGCACGAAGTCGAAATCGGTTTGCGAGGCAGCCGGGAACGACGCTTCGATTTCCTTTACGCCAACCGCGACCAGGGTTTTCCAGAAGCGTAATTTCTTCGCAGCGTCCATCGGCTCGATCAACGACTGGTTGCCATCACGCAGGTCGGAGCTGCACCAGATCGGCGCGGTGGTGATGGTTTTCGAGGGCCAGGTGCGGTCCGGGATATCGATAGTCGGGAACGCGCGGTACTTGGAAGACGGGTCTTTGAGCATGCTCATCGGGAAATCCTTTGTGTAGGGGCCGAGAAGAGGCGGCCTGCCATGCAACTGTTATTGGGGATGGAGCTTGGGACGAGGCAGATCGATTCAGCCTGGCAGTCGTGCGCTGACAAGGCACAGGCTGCGGTGCTGGCGAAGCTGAATGAGGGTGTGAGAGGTTTTCATAAGCCCAACCCTAACCGTGGGCAGGGGAGATGGCAAGTGATCAGGAAAAATTGATAGATTTTCTGATTTTATGCGGTTTTAAGGTTAATTATTGCGGTTATTATTTTTTATATTTGTTGTTGTTGCGCTGCTTTTAAGCAGCGCGCAATTTATTGAGTTCGGGTTTTGTCGCATAGTTCAGGCGTGCACAACGCAATGGCGATCGGTTCGCCATTGCGCAGGCCATGCGCGACTAACACATTCAGGTCACTTGCTGGAAAACCTGATAATCCCCTACCGTAAGGCTGTCCGCTACCCCGGCCCCGGGATCGCGCTGGATGGATGGGCCGCTGATGGCCGTGCTCTTGGAGAATGAAGTGTTCGGGTACACCCCTATACCTATGCCGCCATTCAGTTCGGCCAGGCCTGGTACGTTGCGAGCCGTGTTCATATGGGCCCTGCCTACCAGGGCCAGTACTTTTTCGCCGGGCTTGCGCTTTTGTATGACACGGGTCGCGAAGTAGTTGAGTTCCTGCAGGCGTGTGATGCCATTGTCATTGTCCCCGACGTACTTGTAGAAATCGGGCATATCCGAACGGCGGGTCAAGTAGTGATGCTCAATGGGCCTGACGGTTATACCATTGTCATTGGCAAGCTTAACCAGTTCGGAGAGTGTGGGAGACGCGCCTGGTGGCCGATGACCACCCATGCCGACATCCATAAGCTGGCCTGCGGCATTGAGTTCGATGTTCTCAAGATACAGGGTGGTGACGCCTGCCTCCTTGAGGGCTGGCATGCATTCTTTGATCATCTGGAAACTCGCGATTTCGCGATGAGACTCGCCCAATATCACAATGTCAGTGACGTCATAAGCCTTGCGCAAGAGATCGGCGGGCGACGTGCCGGGTGCAAGCTCCAGCCGAGGCGGGCGCGGCGGCATCTGGCCGGGCGTAAGCATGTTCCGATAGAAGTGAATCAAGTCGCGCCTGAACCAGGTTCTGAATACGGGCAGTCTTGCGGGGGTAAAGTGATTTTCGACCAACCTGCCGTCGGTGATGCTGAAATATTCGTGGTCGGTTAACTTCTGCTTGGCGGGCGCTTGCGCTGTCGATGCTGGCGCTTCTACTGCTTGTGATCCTGAAGCTGAAGCTGAGCTTGACCCTGACCCCCCTGACCCTGAAGCCGATCCCGATCCCGATGCATTTGCTACCGGCGTCGGTGCTCCTCCGGGCAGTCGATTCAGGCGCCATTCACCGTTGCCTGCGTGTTCCACCGACGCCACGATCCTGCTGCTTTTGCTCCTCGTCAGCGGAGCATTGGGGTCGATGATATTGGCCTGCCCACTGCTGGCGTGAAATGCAGAGTCGATCTGATAAACCTTGTTCACGCCAGTGCTATCGGTGAAGCGGATATACCAATTGTCGTCGACATTATAGGTACCGTTGGTGCCTAACTGACGACCAAGGATTATATCGTCGGGTTTGGCGTAGGCGCTCAGGTCGCGGCTTGGAGCGACCCCCAGGGCCGGTGTCTGCACGACACCTTGTTCCACACCTCTGCTAGTGGAGGCGATAGCGGGTGCGGGGCTAGCCGGCGCAGGCAGCGCCCTTGCGGCGGGGCGTATCGGGTTGGCGACGGCAGTCGTTGACGCATTGAATACCGGCCGCATTGACGAAGCGCGAAGGTTGGGGATGCGCGCTGCGGCCAGGGTAAAGTCGGCGTAGATCCCACGGCCCAGGCCGGGGTTCTTGATCAGGTGTGGCAACAGCTGGCTATTGGCGCGCAGCGCAGTCACCGCCGCTTTGCCCAGGCGAGCACCGGCGGAAAGGCCCTTGCCGAGTACGGGTACCAGGTCCAGCAACAGCATGCCCACTTCAATGCCGAACTCGACTTTGTTGATTTTCGACTGGGCCGCTACTTCTGCACTGCTGACGGACTGGTAGTCAGCCTTGTCTATCACCAACTGCACGTGTTGCTTATACAGGTGATCCTCTACATTGCCTGTTATCGGCTCGAGAGTCAGATCGCCGCCTTTGAGCTTTAACGCCTGGACGGCCAGGCTGGTTATTTCATAAGGATCTTTTATCGCCAATGGGTTAGCCAGGCGCTTCTTGGCGGTCTCAATGAACGAGACGAAGTCATCTTTATTTACCGGTGATTTTCTTCGGGCGGTGTAGGCCGTCCACTCATCTTTTTCCAGCAGGGTGTTCAGCGCGGCCTGGTCAGCGACCTCACGAAACACTACGCCATCTGGAGCATCGGGTGCGTACAGCACCAGCGATGAATCCACTTGATTGCCGATCACGAGCACGCCTTGGACGGGTAAGCCGTATTGCACGAGGCTGTTGGCGACGATGGTCTTGCCATCAACCTGAGGGCGATTGGCCGGGTCGGGATAATCCAGCACCGCAGCGACCCATTGCGCAGCGCGTTTTGTCGATTTGTCCTGGCTAGCCTCTGTTTGATAGGCATCGGGGTTGAGCTCGGCGAGAAAGCTTTCTTTGGCCATCAGGTCGTTCAGGTTGGCTTTCCAGGCCTGGCGCAGTTGCGCAGCAGGCCCCGACGCCGTATCAGGCGCCAGCTCCTGTTCAAGCAGCTTGGTGTACTCGCCGCCCACATCTGCGGTATTGACCAGTGTTTTGAGCGTTTCGGTATCGAGTATCACCTGCTTGCCCTTGGCGTCGATGAGGGGCTTGCCCTGGGTGTCGACCAGCGGCAGCGTCAGAGTGGTATGGGTGAATTGGCCGCGTTCGACGGCTGGAAAACCGCTGGGGTTTTGCAATGCCAGGTCGGTCAGGGACACTGAGCGCTGAGCGGGAAAAGTGGTCCTGGCACCACTGCCTCGGCTGCTGTGAATGGTTGTGCGAGTGTCGACCTGAACCATCAGTTGGTCAGCATTCAGGCGTGCCCTCGGGTACTGTCGGCTAAGCGCTTGGTTCAGCCGATCCCGGGAAAAATCCGCCAGGGACGGGATCTTTTCCAGCAGTGAGGCCAACTGGCGCGAACTTTCCCCTTCGGAATGCTCCAGCTTTTCGAAGAGCGCTTCTTGAACCGGTTCGAGGGTTTTCAACCATTGCGGTTGCAGCTTTTCGGCCAGCTTGGCGTCGCGTGCCAGCATGGCATTGGTGCCATCGAATACAAAGAGTGCATCTGCTGCGTCATCGAGGCTTTGTATTGACGCTGGATCCAGCAAGGCGTTGCTGCCGGCGCCAGTGACTGATGGCGCCAATGCCTGGGCCAGGTGCGCATTGATCTGCGTCTCCTGGCGTTTGAGCATCAAGGGGATTGCTTCTGCCAGCACGTCGCCGCTCAGGGGTTCAACACTGCGCATCAGGTCTTTGCCTGAAGGCGCTTCGGGTTGGTTTTGTACAGACAACGGCGCGGTTTGCAGCAGCAGTTCGGCGTCTATTCCGCCCTGGTCAAGGCGTGCCGCCAACGCCTGGCGTGCCTGAGCCGGGGTGGCAAACTCCTCGAAACCCTCACCGGGTGTGTACAGCACGACGGGGCCATTGAGGTCATTGAGAGCAAGGCGCCTGCCGTCTTTTGACCAGGTTGGCGGGGTGGCTGCGCAGCCGTCGGTGCTGGTGATAAGGAAACTGCCCGCCAGCATGGCACCGTGCTCGGTGCCGTCATCCAGGGTGATGGGATACACGCCCGCGCGTGCGCCGTTGGGGAACTGGCGTTCCCGATCGGCCAGCGTGGGATATTGCAGGGCGATATCTATCAAGCGTTTGCTGGCCGGGCTCAGGGTGCCGTCGCTGACACGCAGCGCGGCCAGGGTCGACAGTTGTTGTTTGTGCAGGCTCAGCAGTTGGTCTTGCGGGACTTTCGGCAGTTGCGGGGTGTTCAGGATTTTCTCGATCTGTGCATCCATCGGCGTCAGCCGTGGCGTACTCCAGAACGCTTGCAGGTACGCCGGATACTGCGTGGCAATGGCGCGTGCAATTGATTGCAATGAGCTGGAGGTGCTCAACGTCTTGGGCTCATCGGCAGGCGTGGGGCGAGTCGTGAATTCGGTACGTACCTTGCGTTCTGCGTGCAGGAGCGTATTCGGGTTGGCCAGGATGTTGCGCACCTTTTCACCGAGGGCCTTCATCAGAGGTTCTGATGACAGCGGTGTTTCGTCGTCGCCGTCGCTGCGGTAGCGATTGAAACTGATGGTGTCGGCGGCGAGGGGGCGCAGGTCTGGAAAGGCCTGTTCAAGTTGCGCTTGCACAAAGGCCTTGAAACTCGGTTGTTCGCTTTGCAGGCGTTGCATCTCTTGCGTGAGGCTGTCGTGCTGGGTAAGGAACGCGCGCTGGTGACTGACGTTGAACTGCTTCACAAGCTTGGGGTAATGCACGCCGACGGGGGCAATCCCGGAAGACGTGGGCAGCGCCAGATCGTCTGGGGCATAGCTCAAGGCCGCTGGCGGCGAGGACGTAGATTGGTGTGTATCGGCTGGACGATGGACGCCGGCGTTGTCGACATAGAGACGATAAAAGGCGTCAAAGGGGCTGCGCGGAGCAGCCTCTAGAAGAATAGGCATAAGCGGGCACTCGCAGGATGAATGGGCTGTTCATATCGTCGTTACGCTCCCGGTAACGCGTAGGTTGGGTGCGTATTGACCATCCGGTGGTTCCTGCTGCAAATGTAAGCAGGAGCGAGCGTGTTGCAGTGAAATCGGTGCAGTTCAGGCTAGGCGGGAGGAAAGAGAAGGGCGCGCAGGGGAAGGCGCCCAGGCATGGCTGTCAAGGCTGAAATGCGCCGATAAAAATTGCCGGGTCGACCCTGGCATCGTTAAGGCTGACATTCCAATGCATATGCGGCCCGGTGGCTCGGCCAGTTGCGCCGACCTTGCCCACCACCGCACCGCGGACCAGTTGCTGACCCACTTTCACATCGATCTTCGACATATGGCAGAACATGCTGATAAAGCCCTGGCCATGGTCGACGAACACGGTATTGCCGTTGAAAAAGTAGTTGCCGACCAGGATCACCTTGCCGTTCGCCGGCGTCTTGATGGGCGTACCGGCCGGCACGGCGAAATCCAGGCCTGAGTGCGGGTTGCGTTCTTCACCGTTGAAAAAACGGCGCACGCCGAACCTGCTCGACAGCGGACCATTCACCGGTTTGTCCAGCACCAGGTTGCTTGGCAGGGTAGGGCTGAAGCTGCGGTAAGCCTTGAGCTGCACGGCCAGTTCCCCTTCGATGCGCTTGAGCTGCGCAGGGGCTGGATTGACCTGGCTTTTATTCTTCAAGGTAATGCGCTGTTCCGGGTACTTCTTGTAGCCGACGATAAACGGCAGATTGCGCCCGCCGCTGCTGATGCGCTCGTTGCCAGGCTTGACCGTCAAAGGGATGCCGACAATCGCCAGCCAGTTGTCCTGCTCCTTGACCACCAGCACCGGCTTGCCTTGGTAAGTAGCCTTCGGCGCCGTGGCGGACGGGCCCAGCTCGACCACCGCCACGCCACCCGGCACCGGTTTGTTCAGGGTGCGGGTGATATAGCTGTCAGCCTGGGCGTTAACGGCCAGGCACAGCAGCAGCAACAAGCTCAATAGACGTGGCATCAATCAATCCAGTAGCGAAAGGGTGACGGGTGTCAGGTGGTTGTCTTCCACCCGCACTTGCAATTGGCCTTCACCGAGACGCGCGGTCAGGCGCTGGCCGGTGTGGGTTTGTGCGGCATTGCGAATGGCCTGGCCGCGCTCGTCGAGCAGGATGCTGTAGCCACGACCCAGGGTTGCCAACGGGCTGACCACCTGCAACGTCTGCACCTGGCTTTGCAGTTGCAGGCGCCGCGCCTTGAGGCCTTCGCGCATGGCGCGGGGCAGGCGCTCGGCGAGGCTATCCAGGCGCTGGCGCAACAGCGCCAGTTGGCGGCCCGGATGCTGGCCGGCGAGGCGGGTTTCCAGGCGGATCAGGCGCTCGCGCCGGGTATTGAGGCTGCGCTCGAAGGCGCGGCGCAGGCGCATGTCAAGGTCGTCCAGGCGCTGGGCCTGCTGGCGCAAGCGCTCGCCTGGGTGACGCAGGCGCCGGGCCATGCCTTCCAGGCGCAGGCGGTCGTGGGCCAATCGGTTGCGCATCAGCATCACCAGGCGGCGGTGCAGGTTGTCGACCTGGCGTACCCAGTGGCTGGCGTCCGGTGCGAGCAGCTCGGCGGCGGCGGATGGCGTAGGCGCACGCACGTCTGCGACAAAATCGCAGATGGACACATCGGTTTCATGGCCGACGGCACTGACGATGGGCGTCACGCAGGCGTCCACCGCTCGGGCCACGGCCTCCTCGTTGAAGCACCAGAGGTCTTCCAGCGAGCCGCCGCCTCGGGCCAGGATCAACGCGTCGAACCCACGTGCGTCGGCCAGTTTCAATGCACGCACAATCTGCGGGATGGCTTCGCGACCCTGCACGGCGGTGGGGATCAGGGTCAGCTCAATGTTCGGTGCCCGACGGCGGAACACGCTGATGATGTCGCGGATCACCGCACCGGTCGGCGAACTGATAATGCCGATCCTTTGTGGATGCGCCGGCAGTGGGACTTTACGCTCGGCACTGAATAACCCTTCGGCGCTGAGCTTCTCTTTCAGCGCGTCGAAGGCCAGGCGCAGCGCGCCATCACCGGCAGGTTCCACCGTATCGAGAATCAGCTGGTAGTCACCGCGGCCCTCGAACAGCGAGACCTTGCCGCGCACCTTGACCGCCAGGCCGTCCTTCAACGCCTGGCGCACCCGTGCCGCGTTGTTGCGAAACAGCGCACAACGCACCTGGGCGCCGCTGTCCTTGAGGGTGAAATACACATGGCCGGAGGCTGGGCGGGCGAGGTTGGAGATCTCGCCTTCGACCCAGATATTGGTGAACACGTCTTCCAGCAACACCCGCGCACGGCCGTTGAGCTGGCTGACAGTCAGGACTTCGCGGTCCAGGCCCAGGCGGGCAAAGGGATCTTTAATCATGGGCGGCAGTTTATAGGCATTCGTGCAGGGTTTGACAGAATTGCTCCACCAGCGTGCTCGGCAGCTGCGCGCAGGCCAGGGCTACGGTGCTGTGACAGTCCGGGTCGGCCAGGGGCAGGAAGTGCAGGTTGGCAGGGGCGATGTCCTGCATGGACTTGGGTAACAAGGCAATGCCGAAGCCGGTCTGGATCAATTGCAACTGCGTAGTCTTGCGAGACATCACCCGCGCCGCCCTGGGGAAAAAACCGGCGCGCATGCATAGCTCTGCCGACAGATAACTCAGCCCGCCACGTTGTGGATGGGGGATCGAGATAAACGCTTCGTCCTTGAGCCGGGCCAATTCCACAGCGCCGTCGCTACATGCCAGAGGATGACTTGGCGGCACCGCCAGCACCAATGGCTCGTTGTACAACGGCACCACGCGCACCCCTTCGCGCTGGCGCAACACCGGCAAGCGCAACAGGCCGACATCCAGGCGACCGTCGGCAATTTCTTCCAACTGAGCCTCGGAGGAGAGTTTGGCGATATCCATCGACACCCCGGGGCAACGCTCCAGCCAGGTGCTGATGCCCTGCAGTAGCGCGCCGCTCATCGGCACGGTGCTCGAATGACTCAGGCGCAAGGTGCCGAGCTGGCCATTGCCCACCTGTGTCGCCATCTCGCTGGCCTTGAGCAGCTCACCCAGCAGGTTGCGTGCCCGTGGATAAAAGGCCTCACCGGCCGCCGTCAGGCGCGGCTGGCGAGCGGTGCGCTCGAACAAGGGGGTCTGCAATTGGTTTTCCAACGCCTTGATCTGCCGGCTCAAGGCCGACTGCGCCACGAACAGACGCTCGGCCGCGGCGCTGAAGCTGCCGCTGTCGGCGATTTCGACGAAGTAACGCAGTTGCCGGGTAGAAATCACGGGGCATGCCTTTTAGAGATGGGTGGACGGCTTTGAAGATATTAGTCGCAACACTCACCGATGGCTAAAGTGAAGGCCAGGTCTTTTAAGGAATAGCCCATGAGCGCGGTTGAGTGGATGAGTCAGTGGTCGTTCGGCGCAGTGGATTGGCTGGTGATCGGCCTGGGCATTGTGGTGGCCTATATCGTGTTTGGCATCGCCGGCTTCGGCACGGCGTTGGTGGCGGGGCCGGTCTTGCTGATGTTTATGCCGCTGTCGAAGATCATCCCGCTGCTGGTGCTGCTGGATTTTGTCGCGGCGTTTGGCGGCCTGCTGCAAACGCGACGGGAGGTGAACACACCGGAGCTGCTGCGATTACTGCCGTGCATGGCGATAGGCTGCACTCTGGGCGTGGTGTTTTTGCTCAATCTGCATTCGGATTTGCTACTGCTGTTGATGGGGCTGTTTATCAGCGCCTACGCCCTTTATAGCCTGGCGGTGAAGGCCCGGCCGACGCGGCTGGCGGCGGGTTGGTCGGTGCCCATGGGCACAGTGGGCGGCTTGTTTGGTGCGTTGTTTGGCAGTGGCGGCTTTTTATACGCCATTTATCTCAATAGCCGATTATCCAAGGACGCGGCGCGGGCCACACAAAGTGCGCTGATCAGTTGCAGCACGGTGGTGCGCCTGAGTTTGTTTCTGATTGCCGGGGTATATGCGGATCTGCCCTTGTTGATGTTGGCGGTTTGCCTGTTGCCCGCGATGGCCTTCGGGCTTTGGTGTGGACGCAGGCTGACGATGCGCATGTCTCGTGAAGCGTTTGTGCGTTTGGTGACCTGGTTGGTGCTGGCCAGTGGTATTGCGTTGATCGGGCGGTATTTGAGCACTTGACCTGTGTGGGGCAGGGATTAAGCTGCCAGCCTTTAGGGCGCCATCGGGGGCAAGCCCCCTCCCACATTTTGAATTGTTAATACGTTCAAAGGTGGGAGGGGCTTGCCCCCGATGGCGCCAGACGCCACACCGCAGGACTCCCATGAACTCCCAAAGCATCCTCGTCCCGAAAATCTCCACCTTGCCGGTCCACGAACCCCGCGCCCGGGCAATCGTGCGCTGGCTGGTGCGCAAGAACATCGTCAAGGAAGAGTTAACCACCTGCGGCCGCACGGGTAACCGCATGGCCTACGCCCTGGCCGATGGCGCCCGCGCCGTGGTGCTGCATCCCGAGGCGCTGCCGTTCAATGAGCCGGTCAATGGCCTGGAGATCATCTACAAACGTTGCATCTATACGCCGGCCAAGGGCTTTCTCGAAGAGGCCGGTTGCCCGGAATGCCTCAAGGAAGTCGGCGAGGCGCTGTTCGAAAGCCTGGAAGACTGGATGCCCGGCCACACCGACAATTTCACCTGCCCGCTGTGTGGGCATGAAGATGACATCAACGGCTTCCTGTTCCTGCAGGAATGCGGGTTTTCCAACCTGGGGTTCATCTTTAACAACTGGGCAGAGGCGGGCTTCAAGCAGAGCTTTATCGACGAGTTTGCCGATTGGTTGGACCAGAAGATCGCCTGGGTCAAAGTCGAACTGTAGGAGTGAGCTTGCTCGCGAAAATCATCAACGATAATGCGGGCTGTCTGGTTTTACGTGGTGCCTTGGCGTTCTTCGCGAGCAAGCTCGCTCCTACAGAAAAGCAGCAGGTTTTCTCCATCTATCAGTAATACCAAGTTTGTCAGAGTTTTACATTGAGCCTGGCAGGGTGCATGTATATAATGGCGCGCTTCCATTTTCCCGCTCGGGAGCCCCCGCGATGCTGCGTATCAGCCAAGAAGCTCTGACATTCGACGACATTCTCCTAGTGCCCGGTTATTCCGAGGTGCTTCCTAACGAAGTCAGTCTCAAGACCCGCCTAACCCGTGGCATCGAGCTGAATATTCCCCTGGTTTCCGCTGCCATGGACACCGTCACCGAAGCCCGTCTGGCCATCGCCATGGCTCAGGAAGGCGGCATCGGCATCATCCACAAGAACATGACCATCGAGCAGCAAGCTGCCGAAGTGCGCAAGGTCAAGCGTTACGAAGCCGGTGTGGTGAAAGATCCGATCACCATCGAGGCCGACGCCACCGTGCGCGACCTGTTCGATCTCACGCGCCTGCACAATATCTCCGGCGTCCCGGTACTGCACGATGGCGACCTGGTCGGCATCGTCACTTCCCGCGACGTGCGTTTCGAGAACCGCCTTGAAGTCACCGTCCGTGAAGTGATGACGCCTAAAGAGCGCCTCGTCACCGTCAAGGAAGGCGCCGACAAGAACGATGTGCGCGAACTGCTGCACAAGCACCGCATCGAGCGCGTGCTGATCGTCGACGACAAGTTTGCCCTCAAAGGCATGATGACCGTCAACGACATCGAAAAAGCCAAGGCTTACCCGCTGGCCAGCAAGGATGACCAAGGTCGTCTGCGTGTTGGCGCCGCCGTGGGTACCGGTAAAGACACCGGCGACCGCGTTTCGGCGCTGGTTGCTGCCGGTGTTGACGTGGTGGTGGTCGACACTGCCCACGGTCACTCCAAGGGCGTGATCGACCGCGTGCGCTGGGTCAAGCAGAACTTCCCTGACGTGCAAGTGATCGGCGGCAACATCGCCACTGGCGCTGCGGCCAAGGCCCTGGCCGAAGCCGGCGCCGATGCGGTCAAGGTCGGTATCGGCCCTGGCTCGATCTGCACCACGCGTATCGTCGCTGGTGTGGGCGTGCCGCAGATCAGCGCCATCGCCAACGTCGCCGCTGCCCTTGAAGGCACAGGCGTGCCGTTGATCGCCGACGGCGGCATCCGTTTCTCCGGTGACCTGTCCAAGGCCATCGTCGCCGGTGCTTCCTGCGTGATGATGGGCTCGATGTTCGCCGGTACCGAAGAAGCGCCGGGCGAGATCGAACTGTTCCAGGGCCGTTCGTACAAGGCTTACCGCGGCATGGGTTCGCTGGGCGCCATGTCCCAGGCGCAAGGTTCTTCCGACCGTTACTTCCAGGACTCCTCGGCAGGCGCCGAGAAGCTCGTACCGGAAGGTATCGAAGGCCGTGTGCCGTACAAAGGCACCCTGAGCGCGATCATCCATCAACTGATGGGCGGCCTGCGTTCCTCGATGGGCTACACCGGCAGCGCCGACATCGAAGAAATGCGCACCAAGCCGGAGTTCGTACGGATCACCGGCGCCGGCATGGCTGAATCCCATGTCCACGACGTGCAGATCACCAAGGAAGCGCCAAACTACCGCGTAGGTTGAGGCTTCCAGCAAAACGTTAAGTAACCGGGGCTGTTCTTTCAGCCCCGAGTTGTTTCTGATTCATTAGACGAGACTGACTTCATGGCCCTCGACATTCACGCCCACCGCATCCTGATCCTCGACTTCGGTTCCCAGTACACCCAACTGATCGCCCGCCGCGTGCGTGAAATCGGCGTGTACTGCGAACTGCACCCGTTCGACATGGATGACGCAGCGATCCGCGAATTCGCCCCTAAAGGCGTCATCCTCGCCGGTGGCCCCGAGTCCGTGCACGAAGCCGACAGCCCGCGCTGCCCGCAGGCGGTATTTGACTTGGGCGTGCCGGTCTTCGGTATCTGCTACGGCATGCAGACCATGGCCGAGCAACTGGGCGGCAAGGTCGAAGGTTCCGAGCTGCGTGAATTTGGTTATGCCCGTGTCGACGTGGTCGGCAAGAGCCGCCTGCTGGACGGCATCGAAGACCACATCGACGCCGACGGCCTGTTCGGCCTCGACGTATGGATGAGCCACGGTGACAAGGTCACCAAGATGCCGCAGGACTTCCACATCCTGGCCAGCACCCCAAGCTGCCCGATCGCCGGTATGTTCAGCGACGAGCGTCGTTACTACGGCGTGCAGTTCCACCCGGAAGTGACCCACACCAAGCAAGGCGGGCGCATCCTGTCGCGCTTCATCCTCGACATCTGCGAGTGTGAAGCTCTGTGGACCCCGTCGAAGATCGCTGAAGACGCCATCGCCCAGGTACGCGCCCAGGTCGGCACTGATAACGTGCTGCTCGGCCTGTCCGGCGGCGTTGACTCCTCGGTGGTTGCTGCGCTGCTGCACAAAGCCATCGGCGACCAGCTCACCTGCGTATTCGTCGACAACGGCCTGCTGCGCCTGCACGAAGGCGAGCAAGTGATGGCCATGTTCGCCGAGAACATGGGCGTCAAGGTGATCCGTGCCAACGCCGAGGAGCAGTTCCTCAACAACCTGGCCGGCGAGTCCGACCCGGAGAAGAAGCGCAAGATCATCGGTCGTACTTTCATCGACGTATTCGATGCCCAGTCCAACAAACTGGACAACATCAAGTACCTCGCCCAGGGCACCATCTACCCTGACGTGATCGAGTCGGCTGGCGCCAAAAGTGGCAAGGCTCACGTGATCAAGTCCCACCACAACGTCGGTGGCCTGCCTGAGGAAATGAACCTCAAGCTGGTAGAACCGCTGCGCGAACTGTTCAAAGACGAAGTCCGCCGCCTGGGCCTGGAACTCGGCCTGCCGTACGACATGGTCTACCGCCACCCATTCCCGGGCCCGGGCCTGGGCGTGCGGATCCTGGGTGAAGTGAAGAAGGAATACGCCGACCTGCTGCGTCGCGCCGATCACATCTTCATCGAAGAACTGCGCAAGGCCGACTGGTACCACAAGGTCAGCCAGGCCTTCGTAGTGTTCCAGCCGGTGAAATCGGTTGGTGTTGTTGGCGATGGCCGTCGTTACGCGTGGGTTGTGGCGCTGCGTGCCGTAGAGACTATCGACTTCATGACCGCGCGTTGGGCGCACCTGCCTTACGAACTGCTGGAAACCGTCAGCGGCCGGATCATCAATGAGATCGAAGGTATTTCCCGCGTGACTTATGACGTGTCGAGCAAGCCGCCGGCGACTATTGAGTGGGAATGATCCTGCACTGGCAGGTCAATGCTGAATAACAAAACCCCGGCATGGTGCCGGGGTTTTGCTTTATGTGGCAGCCTTCAATAGAACTCGTCAAGCAAGCAGTAATACGCAATGCGCTGCTCATCAGGCTCTACGCCGTAGCATTTGAAGAACGGCGCCACCCATGCTTGTCCAAAGTTCTGGGTAATGCTGCGCGCTGCCAGGGCCAGGTCCTGGTAGCGGTCACTGACGCCTAAGCGGCCACAATCGATAAAACCGCTGAAACGACCGTCTGCTGTCATGAGGTTCGGCAGGCAGGCGTCGCCATGGGTCACCACCAAGTCTTGAATGATTGGCCGTGTCGATACCAGTTCGTCCAACACTTGCTCGCCGCTTTGCCCTTGTCGTTCATCGTCGAAATCGGTCTCGTCGACCAAGCCCGCGTTGACGTGGCCCCGTGCGGTCGCGATGCGCACTTCAAGGGAGTGATCGAACGGGCACAGAGCGGTGGGAACCTGATGCAGCGTGCGCAGGGCACTCGCCAGGATTTCTATGATGTGCGCCACAGGAAGGTCGTCGACCGTCGCCAGGTCCTTTCCTGGCATGGCGCTCATCAGTAGCCAGTGACGATCCTGGTCTATCACCTCATCCACGACAATTGGTGCCGGTAGCCCTTGTTGCCGCAGCCAGCGCAGGCGCTCGATTTCGTCCGCCAGCTCAGCGAACTCTCCAAGGGGCTCGGATTTCAGGAACAGGTCTTCGCCTTGTTCGCTGCGCAGTCGATAGACGTCTGCGCGCGACTCGCCGATAGACTGTTGTTCAATCAGTGCATGGGGGAACTGTTCGCGCCATGTGTTCGGGATATTCACAGTGTTCTCATTTCCTGGTTTCAGCTGTGCTGCTCATAGCGGCACCGGTTTGCCAACCATCACCATACCCATGTCTTCAAGCGCGGCAAACAACGCTTTGAGGCTGTCGAAGCGCTTACCGCTCACGCTCGGCCAATTGGGTCGCTCGATGAAGAAGTAGCCGTTCTGCTTACGAATATCCGTAGAGACCAACTCCCCCAGTTTGCTGCGATGTTTCAGGGTCGGCGACACCGATGACGAGTCGACGGTAAACGTTCCGGCGCGTTGCAGCAGGGCGTCGAACTCCGCGGCGGTTGCAGGTTTCCGGGGGATCTGCGACTGAAACAGCAGGTCGCTTTTCACCGCGCCTTCCTCGCCGGTTGCCGGGATGCCAGGGTCCGGGATGATGCCTTGGGATTGCCCGGGCGCGACATCCTCTACCCTCAGGCCATGCACTTCTTCCAGTTCGCTCAGCCCGGGAACCCCCTTGTAGCTGCTGACGTGGGTATTGCCCACCAGTGCCACCCATTTGTGCGCACCTTGGGCCGCCTGGTCGGCACGGATCACGGTGCTTGCGTAGTAGTTCATCAAGGCGTGGCGTTGCGCACCTCGGGCGATCTGGCTATCGGTCACGGCCGGGATAAATCCGTCGGTACGGTAACTGGCCAGGCAATCGATGGCCTGGATGCGGATCTTGTGCGCGCGGGCGGCTTTGATCAGCTCCATGAAGTTGTATTGGCCCAGCGGATCGGTGCCCATGCCGGTATCGAGGCTCTGCAGGTAGCGCCTGAGCGTCTCGGGCATTTCGCCGCTTTCGAAAAAACTGTCCAGGGCTGCCTGGTGAAAGTCGCGCAGCAGGTGCTCGCAGTACAACGTCTTGACGTTTTTCTGCGCCAGTAACTCCATGTACTCGATCAGCAGTTGTTTGCTGCCCACGCCGCTGTGGGCTTCGCCGACCACGATGCCACGTCCGTCCTCCAGCAGTGCCTCCAGCCAGGTTGCCGTGGGCGCCTTGGCTGGCACCGAGGGAATGGGCGGGCGATTGGCTGCACGGAACCGACGCAGGAAGGCCACCGCATCCTTGAACAGTTGCTGCCTTCTGCTTTTGAACGGCGCGTACGGGTCGGCGCCGTTGTCAAAGAGGTTCACGCCCTCGTCGCTCAGGGCATATTTCGCAGTGCCAGGCCCTGCGGCGGCATTTTCCAGGGGGGCACGCAGGTCCGGCGGTATTTCATAGGCGATGGCCGGGCTTTGCACCGTCGGCACCGGTCGGCGGCCAGGCACCCGGTTCAGGAGTTGCCCGGCGCCGCCTTTCAAGCCAGGCCTGGGCAGCACTTCCCATTCACCCTGGGCGTTGAAGCGCACCGGGATGGCTTCCGAGAGGGCAAGTGGATGTTCAGGGCTGACAATCGCCCAATGCCCGCCGCCATTGACGTCATTCACATACTGCACGTAATACGGCGTGTCGTTGAGCAGGATGGCCGCCGCCGGGTTGGACTCCAGACGATAGATACCTTGATCCCGGCCGGGCTCGCTGACCGGGTCGCGGCCCTCGAGGATTTCATTGGCTTCCCACGCTGGTGGAATTTCTGGCCGTAGGCCGGCCTCCACCGCGCCGGTGGGAATGGCCGAAGGCGCCAGGGCCGCGCCCGTTTCGGCGGTGGTTTCAACAACGGCCTGCTCGACAGGGCGCTCCAGCTCTATTGCGGGAACCAGCGTCTTGGCCGGCGGCAGGCCTTTGAGCGTGAGGCCGTTTGCGCGCAGGGCGCCGCGCAGCTCAGGCAGCGTCTTGTAGACAGCCCCGTTGAGCCTTGGGAAGGCATCGCGATCAATGAAATAACCGGCGTCCGAGTGTTGGATGCGGTTGCGTACAAGCTTGTTCAGGCGGTTGCGGTGAATAAGCGTCAGCTCATCGCGGGTCTGTTGCATGACGCAGTCCCCTGGCGAGCCGAGGGTTCTTTCAAGGTCTTTCTGTTCAAAGATATAGGGGTGTACTTGTTCGCTCTCACGCATCGGCACTTGCAGGGAAAGGTCGGTGTCCAGCGCATTGAGCGGCGGCTTTACCTGATCGAACGTGGGCAGGTTGTTCACCTTGGGTCCATAAGCGACCTTGATCTGGCTGCCTTCGCCGCCGAGTTCCTCGGTAATGCGCAGACTGGTCCCACCGTTTATTTCACTGATTCCAGCCACCCCTCTGAAGGTGTTGGTGTTTTGCGCCCCGGTGAGCACCACCCATTTGCCGACGCCGTTTTTGGCCTGGTCAAGGCGCAGGATTTCACTGGTGATGAAGTTCTTGGACATTTGCTCATCCACCGCCGACCCTTTGGGCAGGTAGTTGGCCAGGCATTCGCTGGCCTGGATGCGTATATGGTTGTCGCGGGCGGCGTGTAGCAGCTCCAGGGTGTTGAAGCGGCCCATCTCGACGGGGTCCAGCTCGCGCAGGTATTTACCCAGGCGGTCGGGCATGACGCCACTGCGGGCGAACGCATCGAGATCTGCCTGATGAAGGTCGTTGTAGAGCCGATGCAAGTGCAGGGTCTTGACGCCCTGCTTGGCCAGGCGCGGCATCTGCTTGATCAGCATGTAGGTGCTGGCAACGCGTTTAGGGCTCTCGGCGACGACCAGCCCCGGGCCGTTTGCCAGGCATTTATCAAACAATTGGTCGGCGTCCATCCCTGGCGTAATGGCAGGCAATGCCGGCTTCGCGGGCAGGTTGCTGGCGAAAAGTGGACGGGCGTAGAAGTTGCGCGCGCTGGTGAGGATTTTTGCCCGCATGGGATTGATGAAGTAGTCCGAGGTGCTGAAGCTGCCAGCTTCGCCCGTGGGGGTGATGATTGGCTTGATGTAGTCCGGCCCCCCAGACATGGCGAGGCCGATATCGAAACTGTTCTGGTTCTTCAGATCAAAAGGGGTCGGCAAGCTGGAGGGCGGGTTTTCAAAACCCGGTGCCCCATATGAGGTTGGTCGGCGATAGTCGCTCGCGGGCGTCAGCCGGGTACTTGTGGTCGGGGTGTCCATGGGGCTGCCACCGCGCACCGCCTCGGAGGGGCGCAGCACCCGCTCCCATTCGCCCTCGGCATTCAGGCGTACCGGCAGTGAGCCGGTGCTGGCGTGGGGGTTCAGCGGGTCGATGATGGCCCAGGTGCCGCCGCCGTTTACGTCCGCTTCATAACGCACGTAAAACACCGCGTCCTTGAGCTTGATCAGGGTCGAAGGGTTGGCATTGATGCGGTAGATCTGTGCAAAACGGCCGCCTTCGGTCATCGCCGTGGCACCCTCCAGCCCTTGCAGGCGCCGCCAGCTCGAGGGTATTTGCCCAAGGCCGGCGTCGGGCAGCTGGGGCAGTGCGGGGGGCGCCGGCACGGCAGGGCTTGCCGGTTCGGCAGCCTCGGGGTTCAACGCCTCGTCGTACTTGGCCATCTCGGCCGCTTCCGCCGCATCGACGTCGGCACCCACTTCGGCGATAGGCCCAGGCCCATGCAGCGCTGCCAGGTTGAACAGGGTGTCGATCGCGCTGAACACCGAACCGGTCACCCCGGCCTTGCGCTCGGCACTGGTTCGGCCATTGACCGCCTGGTCGATGTTCAGGGCCAGGTTGGCGATGCTGGCGCCCAGCACCGGCAAGGCTATCGGCCATCCAATGACAGCCAGCGGCCCGAATATCTTGAGGCCGGCACTCAGGTAACCGATCCAGATTTTCTTGCTCAGTTGCGCATTGGTGGTCAGCAACTGCTCGGCTTCGTCATACATCGCTGCGCGGGTGCGGTCTCGCAACCAACTGAAGGCGTCCGTGGTGACCGCCTGGTTCTTCTGGTTGATCATGTGATGATCCGACTTGCCCCAGGTCTGCACCAGGCGATTCATCAGGTCAGTGATGCCGTCGGTCATGGCCTCGCGGTCAGTCAGGGAAAAGTGGCAAAGGAACAGGTCACGGGTCTTCTTGTCGTCCATAAGCCCGAGCAACCACCAGTGCAATTGCCCCGCGGTGTCGAACACTTTGAAGGCCTGCTGCTCACCTGGCACATAGAGTATTTGCCGGCCGGCGGCGTCAGTGATGCGCAACAGGTTGGTAGCCACGTGACCGTCCAGGTCAAGGGCGGCGACCTGCGCATTGGCGCCTGGCGCCACGTCGGTTTGCAGCATGGCCAGGCTGACCGGCCAGCTGAGGTGCGGGGCCACGGCCGTGATGCAAGTGTGGAAGTCTTCGGCACTCAGGTGCTTGAGTTCGAGGGCTTGCACCGCCTTGCTGAGGAAATTGCATTTGGCCTGGGTGCGAAAGGCTTCGGCGTGGTCCTGCCAGAAGCTGTCGAGCTTGTCGCGGTAAAGGTCACTGAACTTGAGGGCCCAGAAGTCCTTGAGCACTTCGTTGCCATGCAGGCGCACTTCATTGGTCTGGTTGAAATCGCCGTATTCCGGGCCTTTGGTGTAGAAACCACCGTACAGGTCCAGCAGGTCGGCGTTGTCATAGTCGGTGGCACGGAATCGATGAATCACCAACTCGGTCAGGGTCGTCGACTCGTAGGGTTTTTCCAGGACATGTTCCCAGCCGGTAAAGGTCAGCGAATTGCTTTGGGCCGCCTTGAAGCGGTGGTAGTACACCTCGTCCGGGTCGAGGCCCTCGACGCCGTGCTTTTTCAGAATGCCGCGGGCGGTTTCGTGAGCCGTATCGTGCAGGCTGGGGCAAGCCAGGATCACGCGTCCGGCCAGCGCCTTGAGGGCCGCCTTGTCGGCGGTGTTGGGCAGGGTGTGGGTTTCGCTCGAACTCATGGGAGTGCTCATCCTTCAAAAATGAAGGGCGAGATTCCCCCAGGCTGGCACGGGGAGGGCGCTACATAGTTAGGCTAAGGGGCTGTGCTCAGCGCCGTGCGATATCCGAAAAGTAGAACTTGTCCAGGGTATGGCGCGATTCGGTGTACTCGAACTGCCGCCCGTCCTGCAAGAACGTCTGGTTACTCACCACGATCACATGGCTTTGCCCGTCAAGGTCCAGGTGCGCCTGGTCGTCCTTGCTGCGCGGCAAGGCCTCGATGGTGCGCTGCGCATAGCTGATCTGCAGCTGCAACGTCTGCTCTATAAACGCGTAGATCGACTGTTCGGCGATCTCGCGATCCAGGCCGGGAATCAGCTCGGCGATGAAGTGGTTGATGTCCAGGATCACCCGTTTGCCGCCGATGCGTCGTACCCGCTTGATACGGGTGATCAGCGTGCCTGGGTCGGCCTCGAAGTGTTGCAGCAGTGGCCCTTCGAGCGGGAGCTGGGTGAATTCAACCACCTCGGTGCGTACGTCATTGCCCAGGTCGGCGTGGGTCTCATGGAAGCTGACGATACCGCCCAGCTGGAACTCTATCGGGTTGGGCGACAACACAAAGGTGCCCTTGCCATGGATCTTTTGGGCAAAGCCACGTTCCTGCAACTGCTCAATGGCGCGTCGCACGGTGCCACGGCTGGCTTGGTAGGCGTCCATCAGCTCGGTTTCAGAGGGCAGGCGCGTACCGCGTTGCAGGCGTTCGGTGGTGATGCTGGCAAGCAGATCCGTATAGATCTGGTTGTATTTGCTCATGAGATGGCTCTATGCCCGGCTTGCATTCAAGGCAGGAACCTTAGTGGCAGAGGTGGGGTTTGTCCATTGGGCAGCCGTGTAGCCAGGGGAAAAATCTGACGGGAAGTTCGCATTAATAAACAAAAGTGTAACTCGTACAGACGAGTTGTTGATTTAACTCGTACAGACGAGTACTTTTGCCCTCGGCGTGCTGCCAACGACTGCCACCCATAAAAACAATCACAGTGGAAAACGAGCATGAGCCACGACTATCCGACTATCGCCCGCGAGATTCTCGAGAACCTCGGTGGGCGCGACAACCTTGAGCAAGCTGCCCATTGCGTGACCCGCCTGCGCCTGGCGCTCAAGGACCCGAGCCTGGTCAACAGCAGCGCGTTGAACCAGGTCGACCTGGTCAAGGGATCGTTCTTTACCGGCGGTCTGTTCCAGGTAGTGATCGGCCCAGGCGAAGTGGAAAGGGTCTATGCCGCCTTGCGTGAAGTCACCGGTCTTGCGGCATCGACCATTGCTGATGTGAAGCAGAAGGGCGCTGACAAGACCAACGCCATGCAGCGCCTGGTGCGCGTGTTCTCCGACGTGTTCATGCCGATCCTGCCAGCGCTGATCATTGCCGGCCTGCTCATGGGCATCAACAACCTGATGGGCGCCAAGGGCATGTTCATCGAGGGCCAGACGCTGCTGGAGGCCTATCCGAACCTGGATGGCCTGTGGAGCCTGATCAACCTGATGGCCAATACCTCCTTCGTGTTCCTGCCGGCACTGGTGGGCTGGTCGGCGGCCAAACGTTTCGGTGGCAGTGAAATCCTCGGCATCGTGCTTGGCCTGATGCTGGTGCACCCCGATCTGCTCAATGCCTGGAACTACGGCAAGGCGGTCGCCGGCCTCGACGGCCAGAGCCTGCCGTATTTCGATATTTTCGGCTGGTTCCAGATCGAGAAGGTCGGGTATCAGGGGCAGATCCTGCCGATCCTGCTCGCGGCCTATGTGATGAGCGTCATCGAGAAGTGGCTGCGCGCGCGGGTGCCCAATGCGATCCAACTGCTCGTGGTGCCGATCACTACCATCGTCGTCACTGGCGTGCTGGCCCTGGCGATCATCGGCCCGGTGACCCGTCACCTCGGCATCCTCATCACCGAAGGGGTGGTCACGCTGTTCGACCTGGCGCCGATGCTCGGTGGAGCGATCTTCGGCCTGCTCTATGCGCCGCTGGTGATCACCGGCATGCACCACATGTTCCTGGCCGTGGACCTGCAGCTGATCTCCACCCAGGGCGGCACCTTTATCTGGCCGATGATCGTCATGTCCAACCTGGCCCAGGGCAGCGCCGCACTCGGGGTGTTCTACATGACCCGCAATGCGCGGGACAAAAGCATGGCCTCGACCTCGGCGATTTCCGCCTATTTCGGCATCACCGAGCCGGCGATGTTCGGGGTGAACCTGCGCTTCAAGTTTCCGTTCTATGCCGCGCTGCTGGGTTCGGCGCTGGGCAGTATTTTCCTGTCGTTGAACAAGGTCACTGCCTCGGCCATCGGCGTTGGAGGCCTGCCCGGGTTTATCTCGATCATCCCGCAGTACATCCCGGTGTTTGTGATCGGCATGGCCGTCGCGATCGTCGTGCCCTTTGTACTGACCTGTGTGTTGAGCATGAAGATTATCCGGCCTGGGTATCGGGTCGCCTGATCCACCGCCATCGGGGGTAAGCCCCCGATGAGGCCCTCAAAGCCAGCACACAATTAATTGAAGGAACCCCACCATGCAAAACTGGCAACACTCGGTGATCTACCAGATCTACCCCAAAAGCTTCCATAGCCACGCGGGTAACGCCACCGGTGACCTGCTGGGCATCGTGGATAAGCTTGACTACCTGAAATGGCTGGGGGTGGACTGCCTGTGGATCACCCCGTTCCTGAGGTCGCCGCAACGCGACAACGGCTACGACATCAGCGACTACTACGCCATCGACCCCAGCTACGGGACCATGGCTGACTGTGACCTGCTGATCAGCGAAGCGGCCAAGCGTGGCATCAAGCTGATGCTCGATATCGTGGTCAACCACACCTCCGTCGAGCACGAGTGGTTCCAGCAGGCGCGCAGCAGTCTCGACAACCCCTACCGCGACTTCTACATCTGGCGCGACCAGCCGAACAACTGGGAATCCAAGTTCGGCGGCTCGGCCTGGGAATACGAAGCGCAGACCGGGCAGTACTACCTGCACCTGTTCGACCATACCCAGGCCGACCTCAATTGGGACAACCCCAAGGTGCGTGCCGAAGTGTTCAAGTTGATGCGCTTCTGGCGTGACAAAGGCGTGGGCGGTTTCCGCCTGGATGTGATCAACCTGATCTCCAAGCCCGCCGACTTCCCCGAAGACAACAGCGACGGCCGCCGTTTCTATACCGACGGCCCGTATGTGCACGCCTACCTGCAGCAAATGCACCGCGAAGTCTTCGAAGGCCATGACCTGATCAACGTCGGCGAGATGTCGTCCACCAGCCTGGAACACTGCATCCGCTACTCGAATCCGGCCTCGAAAGAGCTGTCGATGACTTTCAACTTCCACCATCTGAAAGTCGATTACCCCAACCTGCAGAAGTGGGTGAAGGCCGACTTCGATTTCCTGCAACTCAAGCAGATTTTCTCCGACTGGCAACTGGGTATGCAGGCCGGTGGCGGTTGGAACGCGCTGTTCTGGTGTAACCACGACCAGCCGCGGGTGGTCTCGCGTTTTGGTGATGACGGCGAATACCGCGTGGTCTCGGCCAAGATGCTCGCCACGGCGCTGCACTTCCTCCAGGGCACGCCGTATGTGTACCAGGGCGAGGAACTGGGCATGACCAACCCGGGCTTCGACAAGATCGAACAGTACCGCGATGTGGAAACCCTGAACATTTTCCGCCTCAAGCGTGATGCCGGGGAGTCCGAGGCGTCGAGCATGGCGGCGATCATGCAGAAATCCCGCGACAACGGTCGCACGCCGATGCAGTGGAGCAACCAGGCCAATGCCGGTTTCAGTCGTGGCGAGCCCTGGATTGGCGTTGCGGCCAACGCTGCGCAGATCAACGTTGAAAACCAGCTGGATGACCCGGATTCGGTGCTGCATCACTACCGCGCCCTGATCGCCCTGCGGCGCCGCGAACCGCTGATCCAGGAAGGCGTTTATCGCCCACTGCTGCAAGACCATCGCCAGGTCTGGGCGTACGTGCGCGAAGGCCATGGCGAGCGCCTGCTGGTGCTCAACAACTTCTACGGCACGCCGTGCGAAATCCAGCTGCCCGACCAGGTGATCAATCCGTCGAGCGCGCAGCGGCTGCTCATCAGCAATTACCCCGATTGCCCGGCGCGCACGAGCACGGTGGTGTTGCGCCCTTACGAATCGTTTGTGCTGCATCTCAAGGACTGAGCCGCCTCTACCGGTAATCGCATCACGCATCAAAGTAAGAAAAAACAATAAAAATAAAGGAGCGCTTCATGAAAACAACAATAAAACTGGGCCTTATTACGTCGTGCCTTGCTGTGCCGTTTGGCGCCCAGGCCCTGGAGTTCGCCGGTTACTTGCGCAGTGGCGCGGGCACGTCAACGGGCAGCGGCAAGCAGCAGTGCTTCCAACTGCCGGGGGCGCAAACCAAATACCGCTTGGGTAACGAATGCGAGCAATATGCCGAACTGGAATTGCGCCAGGACCTGCTGACGTTCGATGACGGCTCAGTGCTCAGCGTGGATGCCATGGCCTCCCTCTACAACAAGTACGACCGCGCCCTGAAGTTCCAGGGTGAAAACAACGGCTCGGCACGCATGCCGCAGATGTATGCGCAATGGTCCAACCTGCCCAGCCTCAACGGCGGTTCGCTGTGGGCCGGGCGGCGCTACTACAAACGTAACGACATCCATATCTCCGACTTCTACTACTGGAACCAGAGCGCCACCGGTGGCGGGATCGAGGATGTGCTGATCGGCGGTTTGAAATACAGCTACGCCCTGTCGCGCAAGGACAACCTGTACCAGAAGGAATACGCCACCCGTCACGACTTCAACGTGGCCGGTTTCAACACCAACCCGGGCGGCGAGCTGGAGCTTGGCTTGAGTTATATCGCCAAGGCCGGTGGGCGTGACACCAACAGCGGTTGGGCGCTGACCGCGCAGCATGTGCAAACCGCGTTCCTGGGCGGCAAGAACAAATTTGCCTTGCAGTACGGCGAAGGTCCAGGCACTGGGTTGGGCTACACCGGCAATACCCGGTTGGACAAGAGCAGCAAAAGCTACCGTGCCGTGGAATTCTTTGACTGGCAGGTGACCCCGCGTTTCGGTGGGCAAGTCCAGGCGGTTTACCAGAAGGATGTACGCCCGGGGCGTCAGGACCAGAACTGGATGTCCCTGGGTGTACGCCCGGCGTATGCCATCAGCGAGCAATTCAAGCTGGTCGCTGAACTGGGCCACGATCAGGTCGAGGCTACCGGCGGTACACGCAAGCTGAGCAAATTCACGTTCGCGCCGACCTGGTCGCCCAAAGGCCCGGAATTCTGGGCGCGGCCGGAAGTGCGGTTGTACTACACCTATGCCAGCTGGAACCAGGCGGCCAAGCGCGCAGCGAATGAACTCGCGGCGGGCTCGGCGTTATCTGATACCGGTGCCTATGGCACGGCACGGCATGGATCGAACATGGGCGTGCAAGTCGAATACTGGTGGAAATAACCGCGAACTAATGTGGGCGCGAGCAAGCCCGCTCCCACATTTGATCTGTGCCATCCCACCCAATGATTTTTACAGAACAACCCAACAGGTGAAGTCATGACCCCATCTCAACCCCTGGAACTGCTGGCGCCCCTGTCCGGGATGCTGCTGGCGCTGGATCAGGTACCCGACCCAGTGTTTTCCAGCCGCGTGATCGGCGACGGCCTGTGCATCGATCCCACCTCGCAGACGCTCTGCGCGCCGCTGGCCGGGGTGATCAGCAATATCCAGGACAGCGGTCATGCTGTGAGTGTCACCGACGACAACGGCGTGCAGGTGCTGTTGCATATCGGCCTGGACACCGTGAACCTGGCGGGTCAGGGCTTCACCCGTCTGGTTGAGGAGGGCCAGCAGGTGGAAGCCGGGCAGCCGCTGATTGAGTTCGACGCCGACTATGTGGCACTGCATGCACGTAGCCTGCTGACCCTGATGCTGGTCGTCAGTGGCGAGCCATTTGTGTTGCTGGTGCCCGATCAGGGCGCCGTCGAGGAAGGCCAGCCACTGTTACGAGTGTCCCCCGGGCAAGCGTCATCGGAAGCCGATGAAGAGGAGGGCGATGCGCTGTTCTCCAAGCCCCTGACCTTGCCCAACGCCAACGGTTTGCACGCTCGCCCAGCGGCAGTGCTTGCCCAGGCGGCGAAAGGGTTCAGTTCAAGCATCTACCTGCACAAGCAAACCCAGAGCGCGAATGCCAAGTCGCTGGTGGCGATCATGGCGCTGCAGACGTCCCGGGGAGACAGCCTGCAAGTGAGCGCGGCGGGCGCGGATGCCGAGGCGGCGATCCAGGCGCTGGTGGCGTTGTTGCTGGACGGCTGTGGCGAGACGGTGGCGGCGGTCGAAGTAGTCAAGCCTGCCGCGCCGGTGTCATCGGCAACCTTGATGCGGGGCGTGTGTGCGTCGCCGGGCTCGGCGTTTGGGCAGGTCGTCCAAGTGGCCGAACCGGCGCTGAATATTCCCGAAGCCGGTGCCGGCGAAACCTTCGAGCGTGCCGCATTGGCGCGTGGCCTGCGGACGGCAGCCGAAGCGCTGCAAGCCTTGCAAGCCAAGGCCGCCGGCAGTGCCCAGGCCGAAATTTTCCGCGCCCACCAGGAATTGCTCGAAGACCCGACCCTGCTGGAGCAAGCCCACGGCCTGCTCGCCCAAGGCAAGAGCGCCGCCTTTGCCTGGAACAGCGCCACGCTGGCGACGGCGAAACTCTTCGAAGGCTTGTGCAAGGCGCTGCTCGCCGAGCGTGCGGCGGACCTGGCCGATGTCGGCCAGCGCGTGCTCAAACTGATCCTGGGTGTTCCCGAACGCTCATTGGACCTGCCTGAGTGCGCCATCCTGGTCGCCGAACAACTGACGCCCTCACAAACCGCCGGCCTGGATACCAGTAAAGTGCTGGGTTTCGTCACGGTGGCCGGCGGGGCTACCAGCCACGTGGCCATCCTCGCTCGGGCGCTCGGCCTGCCGTCCATTTGCGGGGTGCCGGCTCAAGTATTGGCTCTGGCCAACGGCAAACGGGTACTGCTTGACGCCGATAAAGGCGAGATGCACCTGGAACCGGACCTGGCTGAAATCGAACAACTGCAGGCGGTTCGCCAGCAGCAAAAGCTGCGGCTGCAGCGTGAAATCGCACAGGCATCCCTGGCGGCAATCACTCGCGACGGCCATCACGTCGAAGTCACGGCCAACGTCGCCTCGCTGCAGGAAGTCGAGCAGTCCCTGACCCTGGGCGGTGAAGGCGTGGGCCTGCTGCGTTCGGAGTTCCTCTACCTGGACCGCAACCGTGCCCCGAGCCCGGAGGAACAAGCCGGCACCTACAGCGCCATCGCCCGTGCCCTTGGCGCCGAGCGCAATCTGGTGGTGCGCACCCTGGACGTGGGAGGCGACAAACCCTTGGCCTATGTGCCGATGGAAAGCGAGACCAACCCGTTCCTGGGTTTGCGGGGTATTCGGCTGTGCCTGGAACGGCCCGAACTGCTGCGCGAACAGTTTCGCGCGATCCTCGCCAGTGCGGGCTTGGCGCGGCTGCATATCATGCTGCCGATGGTCAGCCAGCTCTGCGAGCTGCACCTGGCGCGCCGGATGCTCGAAGAAGAAGCGCTGGCGCTCGGGCTCACCGAATTGCCCAAGCTCGGCATCATGATTGAAGTGCCTTCGGCGGCGTTGATGGCGGATGTGTTTGCGCCCCATGTGGATTTCTTTTCCATCGGCACCAATGACCTGACCCAATACACCCTGGCCATGGACCGCGATCACCCGCGCCTGGCCAGCCAGGCCGACAGCTTCCACCCCGCTGTGTTGCGCCTGATCGCCAGCACCGTCAAGGCGGCCCACGCCCATGGCAAGTGGGTGGGCGTGTGTGGTGCGCTGGCCTCTGAACCACTGGCGGTGCCGGTGTTGATCGGACTTGGCGTGGATGAACTGTCGGTCAGCGTGCCGCTGATCCCGAGCATCAAGGCCACCGTGCGCGAACTGGAACTGGTCGACTGCCAACTCATCGCCCGCCAGGTGCTGGGCCTGGAAGAAGCCGGCCAAGTGCGTGAGGCCCTGCGCCTGTACCACGCGGCCACCGTTGAAACCTCACCTGTCATGGAGCACTGAGCATGTTCGAGAAATTGCAGCGGGCATTCTGGAAAGCCCTGACACCGGACCTGATTGCCGAGACGGTTGCACCGACGACCCCGAGCCTGTTGGCCGCCGATGTGCTGAGTGCCTTGGGCGGCGCCGAGAATCTCAAGTCACAACAGCGTGTGGCGCTGACTCGGGTGAGGGTGCAGTTGCAGGATGCGGGGCGGTTGGATGAGGCGGCGTTGAAGGCGGCGGGTGTAGCAGGCGTGATGGTGTTGTCGGGCGGCGTAGTCCATCTAATCACCGGCCTCTAAGCCAAGCGCAGATCAAAATGTGGGAGGGGGCTTGCTCCCGATGGCGGTGGATCAGTCACTGTAGTAGTGACTGGCACCAGGCTATCGGGAGCAAGCCCCCTCCCACATTGGTATTCAGTGTTCTTATAATTGCGGGCTGTCCTGCGGCGGCTTGGTCTTGTCCACACCCGGCACATGCAGGTTGCCTTCGACCACTTGGTCGCCTTCCAGCTGCGGCTGGGTCACCCAGGTGAGGATGTCGTAGTAACGCCGGATGTTCGCCACAAAGTGCACCGGCTCGCCACCCCGGGCGTAGCCGTAGCGGGTCTTGCTGTACCACTGCTTCTGCGACAGGCGTGGCAGCATCTTCTTCACGTCCAGCCACTTGTTCGGGTTCAGGCCTTCTTTCTTCGCCAGCAGGCGTGCGTCTTCCAGGTGGCCGGTACCCACGTTATAAGCGGCGAGGGCGAACCAGGTGCGGTCGGGCTCAGCGATCTTGTCGTCAAGTTCATCCTTGATCTTGGCCAGGTACTTGGCGCCGCCCATGATGCTCTGCTTGGCATCCAGGCGGTTGGACACGCCCATGGCCTGTGCGGTGTTCTGGGTCAGCATCATCAGGCCGCGCACGCCGGTCTTGGAGGTGACGGTCGGTTGCCACAGCGATTCCTGGTAACCGATGGCTGCCAACAGCCGCCAATCGACCTTTTCGGCCTTGGCATAGGCGCGAAAATGCTTCTCGTACTTGGGCAGGCGCTGTTGCAGGTGCTGGGCGAAGGTATAGGCGCCCACATAGCCGAGTACATCGACGTGCCCGTAATAGCGATCTTTCAGACGCTGCAGCGTGCCATTCTTTTCGACTTTGTCCAGGTAGCCGTTGATCTCATTGAGCAGGCTGTTGTCGTCGCCGGCGGCCACGGCCCAGCTCTGGTGGCTGGCATTGCCGAGGTCGAACGCCACGCGCACGTTGGGAAAGTACACCTGATTCATCGCCACTTCATTGGAGTCCACCAGGGTCAGGTCGATCTGCCCCTCGTCCACCATGCGCAGCAGATCAACTACCTCAACGGCGTCGGATTCTTCGTATTCGATTGCAGGATTCTGCTTTTTCAACGCCGCCAGCTGCTCGGCGTGGGTGCTGCCCTTGAGCACCATGATCTTCTTGCCCACAAGATCGGCGGCATTGGTGGGGCGCGATTGGCCGTTGCGGTAGATGATCTGCGGGGTCACTTCCAGGTATGGGTGGGAAAATCGCACCTGCTGTTGGCGCTGTTCGCTGCTGACCAGGCCGGCAGCGGCAAGTACCGGGCCGTTGGGCTTGCCCAACTGGTTGAACAGCTCGTCGAGGTTATCGGCGGTCTCGATTTCCAGCTTAACTCCCAGTTCGTCGGCAAAGCGCTTGACCAGTTCGTATTCGAAACCGGTTTCACCGTTGCGGTCCTGGAAATACGTGGCCGGGCTGTTCCGGGTGACCACCCGCAATACGCCATCCTCCTTGATTCGCTCGAGGGTGCTGGGTTTGTCAACACAGGCACTGAGCATCAGGAAGAGCAAGGTGGCGATGAGCCATTTGACCCATCGCGGGCGCAAAACGGTTGGGGAGAACATCTGCGCAGTATACGCAAACGGCCCACGGCGCCATATCTCGACAGCGGCGCACTTGTCTGCTAGCGCCGCTAAAACTGTGCTGCAGCCCGCAGAAACGCGGCTTGGCGAGCGATTGTGACGGTTAAAATAACTGCGCCCAACGCCGTGGATAACGCCACGATCGCGTGCAAACCCTGCCAACTGACGTTCGGCTGCGGCCACCGGTAGCGTTTCGGGTGCCGTTGGCGAAGGTTTACGCTAGAATGCACGGCCTCAAAGCACACCCCCTTCCGAGGCTGTCCCGAAGATGTTGATCCTGCGCGGCGCTCCTGCCCTTTCTGCCTTTCGCCACAGCAAACTCCTTGAACAACTGAGCCAGAAGGTTCCAGCTGTTACAGGCCTTTATGCTGAATTTGCTCACTTCGCCGACGTAACCGGCGTCTTGACCGCCGACGAACAGCAAGTGCTGGCACGCCTTCTGAAGTACGGCCCCAGCGTTCCCGTGCAAGAGCCGACCGGCCGCTTGTTCCTGGTTCTGCCGCGGTTCGGCACCATCTCGCCCTGGTCGAGCAAGGCCAGCGACATCGCCCGCAACTGCGGCCTGGATAAAATCCAGCGCCTGGAGCGTGGGATCGCCTTTTACGTCGCTGGCCAGTTCAGCGATGCCGAAGCCGAGCTGATCGCCAGCAGCCTGCACGACCGCATGACCCAGATCATCGTCAGCCAGTTGGAACAGGCTGCCGGGCTGTTCAGCCACGCTGAGCCCAAGCCGCTGACCGCGATTGACGTGCTCGGCGGTGGCCGCGCCGCCCTCGAGAAGGCCAACACCGAATTGGGCCTGGCCCTGGCCGAAGACGAGATCGACTACCTGGTCAACGCCTTCACCGGCTTGAAGCGCAACCCCCACGACATCGAACTGATGATGTTTGCCCAGGCCAACTCCGAGCACTGCCGTCACAAGATCTTCAACGCCAGTTGGGACATCGACGGCGAGAGCCAGGAAAAAAGCCTGTTCGGCATGATCAAGAACACCTACGTGATGCACAGCGAAGGCGTTCTGTCGGCTTATAAAGACAACGCCTCGGTCATCGTCGGCTCCGTCGCCGGCCGCTTCTTCCCGGACCCGGAAACCCGCCAGTACGGCGCGGTGCAGGAGCCGGTGCACATCCTGATGAAGGTTGAAACCCACAACCACCCGACCGCGATTGCCCCGTTCCCGGGCGCAGCCACCGGGTCTGGCGGCGAAATCCGTGACGAAGGCGCCACCGGCCGTGGCGCCAAGCCCAAGGCGGGCCTCACCGGTTTTACCGTGTCCAACCTGCAGATTCCGGGCTTCGAACAGCCGTGGGAAGTGCCGTACGGCAAGCCTGAGCGCATCGTCACCGCGCTGGACATCATGATCGAAGGCCCCCTGGGCGGCGCCGCGTTCAACAACGAATTCGGGCGTCCGGCGCTCACCGGTTACTTCCGTACCTTCGAACAGTCCATCACCACCCCCCGTGGTGATGAAGTGCGCGGCTATCACAAGCCGATCATGTTGGCCGGCGGGATGGGCAACATCCGCGAAGAACACGTCAAGAAAGGCGAGATTCTGGTTGGTTCCAAGCTGATCGTACTCGGCGGTCCAGCGATGTTGATCGGCCTGGGCGGCGGCGCAGCTTCCTCCATGGCCACCGGCACCAGCTCGGCCGACCTGGACTTCGCTTCCGTACAGCGCGAAAACCCTGAGATGGAACGCCGCTGCCAGGAAGTCATCGACCGTTGCTGGCAATTGGGCGACAAGAACCCGATCAGCTTCATCCACGACGTCGGCGCCGGCGGTTTGTCCAACGCCTTCCCGGAACTGGTCAACGATGGCGACCGCGGTGGCCGCTTCGAACTGCGCAACATTCCAAATGACGAGCCGGGCATGGCCCCGCACGAAATCTGGAGTAACGAATCCCAGGAACGCTACGTGCTGGCCGTCGGCCCCGAAGACTTCGCACGCTTCCAGGCCATCTGCGAACGCGAGCGTTGCCCGTTTGCCGTGGTCGGCGAAGCCACTGCCGAGCCGCAGCTGACGGTTACCGATAGCCACTTCGGCAACAGCCCGGTAGACATGCCGCTGGAAGTGCTGCTGGGCAAGGCACCGCGCATGCACCGTTCGGCCGTGCGCGAAACCGAGCTGGGCGATGATTTCGACCCAAGCACGCTGGAGCTGGCCGACAGCATTGAGCGCGTGCTGCACCACCCGGCCGTGGCGAGCAAAAGCTTTTTGATAACCATCGGCGACCGCACCATCACCGGCCTGGTGGCCCGTGACCAAATGGTTGGCCCATGGCAGGTGCCGGTGGCCGACGTTGCCGTCACCGCCACCAGCTTCGACGTTTACACCGGTGAAGCCATGGCCATGGGCGAGCGCACGCCGCTGGCCCTGCTGGACGCTCCGGCGTCGGGCCGCATGGCCATTGGCGAAACCCTGACCAACATCGCTGCCTCGCGTATTGGCAAGCTGTCCGACATCAAGCTGTCGGCCAACTGGATGTCCGCTGCCGGCCACCCCGGTGAAGATGCGCGCCTGTACGATACGGTCAAAGCCGTCGGCATGGAGCTGTGCCCGGAACTGGGTATCACCATTCCGGTGGGCAAGGACTCCATGTCCATGGCCACCCGTTGGAACGAAGATGGCACCGACAAGAGCGTGACCTCGCCGCTGTCGCTGATCGTTACCGGCTTTGCGCCGGTCACCGACATCCGCCAGACCCTGACCCCGCAACTGCGCATGGACAAGGGCACCACCGACCTGATCCTGATCGACCTGGGCCGTGGCCAGAACCGCATGGGCGCTTCGATCCTGGCGCAGACCCATGGCAAGTTGGGCAAACAGGCACCGGACGTCGATGACGCCGAAGACCTGAAAGCCTTCTTCGCCGTGATCCAGGGCCTCAACGCCGACGGTCACCTGCTGGCTTACCACGACCGCTCCGACGGTGGTTTGCTGACCAGCGTTGTCGAGATGGCCTTCGCTGGCCACTGCGGCCTGAACATCGTGCTCGACAGCGTTGCCGAGGATGCCGCCGAGATCAATGGCATCCTGTTCAACGAAGAGTTGGGCGCCGTGATCCAGGTTCGCCAGGACGCGACTCCGGACGTACTCGCACAATTCAGCGCCGCCGGCCTGGACGACTGCGTGGCCGTCATCGGCCAGCCGATCAACAACGGTGAAGTCAACATCTCCTTCAATGGCGATACGGTGTTTGCCGGCCAGCGCCGCCTGCTGCAACGCCAGTGGGCCGAAACCAGCTACCAGATCCAGCGCCTGCGCGACAACGTCGAGTGCGCCGAGCAGGAGTTTGACGCGATCCTGGAAGAAGACAACCCGGGCCTGAGCACCATGCTCAGCTTCGACGTCAACCAGGACATCGCCGCGCCGTACATCAAGAAGGGCATCCGCCCACAGGTCGCCGTGCTGCGTGAGCAGGGCGTCAACGGTCAGGTGGAAATGGCCGCGGCGTTCGATCGCGCCGGTTTCAATGCGATTGACGTGCACATGAGCGACATCCTCGCCGGTCGCGTTGATCTCAACGAGTTCAAAGGCCTGGTGGCCTGCGGTGGTTTCTCCTACGGCGACGTGCTGGGTGCCGGTGAAGGCTGGGCCAAGTCGGCGCTGTTCAACAGCCGCGCTCGCGACGCGTTCCAGGGCTTCTTCGAACGCAACGACAGCTTCACCCTGGGTGTGTGCAACGGTTGCCAGATGATGTCCAACCTCAGCGAACTGATCCCGGGCAGCGAGTTCTGGCCGCACTTTGTGCGCAACCGTTCCGAGCAGTTCGAAGCCCGCGTCGCCATGGTGCAGGTGCAGGAGTCCAACTCGATCTTCCTGCAAGGCATGGCCGGTTCGCGTATGCCAATCGCCATCGCCCACGGTGAAGGCCATGCCGAATTCGCCAGCGAAGAAGCGCTGCTTGAAGCCGATCTGTCCGGCACCGTGGCCCTGCGTTTTGTCGACAACCACGGCAAGGTCACCGAAACCTACCCAGCCAACCCGAACGGCTCGCCACGCGGCATTACCGGCCTCACCAGCCGCGACGGTCGCGTCACCATCATGATGCCGCACCCGGAGCGTGTATTCCGCGCCGTGCAGAACTCGTGGCGCCCGGAAGAGTGGAACGAAGACGGCGCCTGGATGCGCATGTTCCGCAACGCTCGCGTGTGGGTGAACTAAGGCCGTGTACAAGCTCGCCTTCTTCGTGCCCGACAGCCATGTAGAGACGGTGAAAACCGCCGTCTTCGCAGCCGGCGGTGGGCGCATCGGCGACTACGACAGCTGCGCCTGGCAAGTGCTGGGCCAGGGCCAATTCCGCGCGTTGGACGGCAGCCAGCCGTTTATCGGGCAGGTGGGGCAGGTTGAAGTGGTTGAGGAATGGAAGGTTGAGCTGGTGGTGGCGGATGAGTTGATTGTGGCTGTTGTAGCTGCTCTCAAACTTAGCCACCCGTATGAGACTCCAGCGTATGAGGTGTGGCAGTTGGTGGATTTTTGATCGGCTGGCTGCATAAACAAGAAACCCGCTGGGCCAGTTTGGTCAGCGGGTTTTTTGTTGGCTGTAAGTGCCAATCGCAGGCAAGCCAGCTCCCACATTTGACCCCGTTGTCAGACCGTACATCAATCCCATGTGGGAGCTGGCTTGCCTGCGATGGCGTCGGTGCAAGCGCCTCAGAACTTTCCGACAAGCCTTTCAGGTTGTCCGTCGGAACTCGCACAACTAACCTTCTCGAGTCGCTGCCAATTCAGTGACCGGGACTGCAAGCCTGAAAAATCACTAGGAGCCTATTCCATATGGAGTTTAATGATGATCAGCGACAACTTGCTAACTGGTTCAATCTCATCTCAAGCCGAGTCCCGCCAAGCTGGTGATTTACCGTCCGACCAGATCTTCACCGTAATACCCAGTCTGAACAGCGAAACCCTGCTCGCCAATGCTTCCCAAGACCTGGCATCCGTACAGGCACTGGCGGGTAATCTGGCTTTTGATGTCGATGGCCCCCAGCGTGATGTCGTGCTGGGCATTCATCGGATGGTAGAGGGCATTCAGTTGATGGTGGATCGGGTGCTGGATTTAGTTGAGGTGCCTGAGCAGAAGTAATCAGGCGCCTGTAAGGGCCAATCGGGAGCAAGCCCCCTCCCACATTTTGAATGGCGAATACATTTCAAATGTGGGAGGGGGCTTGCTCCCGATGAGGCCAGAACAGTCACTACCTCTCTAAACCCTGGCGCCGACCTCACGGCCACTGACCAACCGCTCCAACGCCTCACCCAAGCCAGAGGCCTTGTCACCAACCAACAAGTGCCAAACACCGCTCTCAAGCTGACTCACACCCTGGCAACCGAGCACAGTGAGCTGAGCTTCAGACAATCCCGAATCATCCCCCAACTCCACCCGCAACCGGGTCATCGCCACCGCTTCCAGCTGGCGCACATTCCCTCGGCCCCCCAGCGCATTCAGCCATTTTTCTGCCTCGTGTACATTCACAGCCGCCGGCTTATCCACAGGCGCAACCGCTACAGACGCTGCTGCAACAAACCCCGGCATCGCCAAGCGAATTTCATCGGCAATGCTATCGGCCATCGGCCCAACCACCACCTGCAAACTGCCACCGTTGCCCGGTCGAACGACAGCCATGGCGCCCAGCGCTTTCAACTCTGCATCCACCGCCTTGTTGCGATCCACCATGTCCAAGCGCAGACGCGTGGTGCAAGCACCAACACTGAGCAGATTCTGCGCACCACCCAGCGCCTGGATATATGCCGTGGCGCGCTGGTTGTCGCTCATGGCCTCGGCCTGCACCACCTGGATATCTTCCCGGCCCGGTGTCTTGAGGTTGAAGCGGCGGATGCAGTAGCTGAATACCGTGTAGTAGATCACCGAGTAGGCAAGGCCCACCGGTACCACCAGCCAGCCATTGGTGGACTTGCCCCAACCCAGCACCATGTCGATAAACCCACCGGAGAAGGTAAACCCGAGGTGGATATTCAACATATTGGTGACTGCCATCGACAGGCCCGTCAGCACGGCGTGGATCAGGTACAGGAACGGTGCCAGGAACATGAAGGCAAATTCAATCGGTTCAGTCACCCCGGTCAAAAACGAAGTCAGCGCCATGGACAGGAAAATCCCGCCCATCACTTTACGGCGCTCCGGCAACGCATTGCGATACATCGCCAGGCATGCAGCGGGCAGGCCGAAGAGCATCACCGGGAACATGCCGGTCATGAACTGGCCGCCTTTCGGGTCGCCGGCAAAGTAGCGGGTCAGGTCGCCGGTCACCACCGCGCCGGTTGCCGGGTCGGTAAACGTGCCGAACACGAACCACGCCATATTGTTGAGGATGTGATGCAAACCGGTGACGATCAGCAGGCGGTTGAATACGCCGAATACGAACGCACCCAGACTGCCGCTTTCCATCAGCAACACGCCAAAGCTGTTGATGCCGTGCTGGATCGGCGGCCAGATCAGGCCGAAGATCACGCCCAGGCCCACCGCCGAAAAACCGGTGACAATCGGCACAAAGCGTCGCCCGCCAAAGAACGCCAGGTACTCCGGCAGCTTGATGTCCTTGAAGCGGTTATACAGCCCGCCCGCCATCAGACCACTGGCGATACCGGCGAGCATGCCCATGTTGATGGTGGTATCCATCACCTTGAGGGTCGAGATCATCACCAGGTAGCCAATCGCCCCGGCCAGGCCGGCCGTGCCGTTGTTGTCACGGGCAAAGCCCACGGCGATGCCGATGGCGAAGATCAGCGCCAGGTTGGCGAAGATCGCCTGCCCGGCATCGTGCATCACCGCGATGTTGAGCAAGTCGGTGTCGCCCAGGCGCAGCAAGAGCCCGGCGATTGGCAGGATCGCAATCGGCAGCATCAGTGCGCGGCCCAGGCGTTGCAGGCCTTCGATAAAGTGTTGGTACATGGCGTGTCTCCCTATTCTTGTTGTTTTCAGCTCAGCGGCCAGTGGTGTTGACAGGCTTGGCGAACGGCCTTGGCACTGCTCAGGTCGAGCAGCTCAAGGCTCAGTTGCCGGCATTGCGCCGCGTCCAGGTGGCGGACGCGGTCCTTGATTTCGCCGATCTGCGGCGGGCTTACCGACAGCTCACTGACCCCCAGGCCGACCAGTACTGGCGTGGCCAGTGGGTCAGACGCCAAGGCACCGCACACGCCGACCCAACGCCCGTGTTTCGCCGCACCGGTGCAGGTTTGGGCGATCAGCCGCAGCAGCGCCGGGTGCAGGGCATCGACCCGGGCGGCGAGGCCTGCGTGGTCGCGGTCCATGGCCAAGGTGTATTGGGACAGGTCATTGGTGCCGATGGATAAAAAGTCCGCGTGTTCGGCCAACTGCTCGGCCATCAGCGCGGCGGCGGGTACTTCGATCATCACGCCCAGCTCGGGGCGCTGCGTCAGCTCCAGCTCCACGCACAGTTCATCCAGGCGCTGGCGAATCTGCAGCAATTCATCCACCTCACTGACCATCGGCAGCAGGATGCGGCAACGCGCCAGCGGCGAAACTTGCAGCAGGGCGCGCAGTTGCTGGTCGAGCAGTTCCGGGCGCACCTGAGCCATGCGAATACCGCGCAGGCCCAGTACCGGGTTGGCCTCGACAGGCAGCGGCAGGTAGTCGAGCTGCTTGTCGCCACCCACATCGATGGTGCGGATGATCACCGACTTGTCGCCCATGGCATCCAGCACGGCTTGATAGGCCTGGCGTTGCTCCTGTTCATCCGGCGCAGTGCGGCGGTCGACGAAGAGGAATTCAGTGCGCAGCAGGCCGACGCCGTCGGCGCCGTTGTCAAACGCCATTTGGGCTTCGGCGCTGGAGGCGACATTCGCCGCGACTTCAACCGTCACGCCGTCGGTGGTGAGTGCCGGTTGCCGGGCTTGGGTCTGTTGCTGTTGGCGCCGCTGTTTCTGCGTTTCGCGAGTCTGGTGAACTTCGGCATGACGCGCTTCGCTGGGGGCCAGTTCCAGGCGGCCGTTGGAGGCATCGAGTACCACCCGTTGGCCTTGAGGCACATCGAGCACTTCACTGCCCAGGGCGACGAGACACGGCAGGCCTTTGCCCCGGGCCAAAATCGCCACATGGGAGGTCGCACCGCCTTCGGCCATGCAGATGCCTGCCGCCTGTTGCGCGCTCAGTTGCAGTAAGTCCGAGGGCGTCAGCTCATGGGCGCTGACGATCGCCCCCGCCGGCAATTCGAAATGCCAGGCTTCACCCAGCAACGCCCGCAGCACCCGTTGTTGCAGGTCACGCAGGTCATTGGCGCGCTCGGCAAACAGTGGTTTGCCCAACGCCAGCAGCACGGCGCATTGGGCCTGGATCGCATCACGCCAGGCATGGGTGGCGGCGCTGCCTTGTTCGATGGCAGCGGTGGCTGCGTCGAGTAATGCCGGGTCTTCCAGCAGGGCGAGGTGGGCGGCAAAGATCTCTTCTTCTTCGACGTTCTTGCGTTGGCGCGCCTGGTCCAGCGTATTGCGGATTTCGCCGCGCACTTGCTCAAGGGCGGCATCCAGGCGTTGCAGTTGTTCGTCGACGCTATGATTGCCGCTGTCTTGCGGCAGTTCGATGCCCGTCAGGCGGTACAATGGCCCACATACCAGGCCCGGTGCCGCGCATACGCCTTGCAGCACATTGGCTTCGGTATTCGCCCGGCGTGGTGTGGCAATGACCGGCGCGTGATGCTCCTCTTGGATCGTCACGGACAGCGCGGCGACCAATGCCTGTAACGCCGCCTCGCAATCCTTGCCACGACAGGTCACCCGTACCTCGTCACCTTCGCCAATACCCAGCCCCATCAGGCCGATCAGGCTGTCGCAAGCCGCGGTCTTATCACCGAAGTGCAGCTGCGATTGACTGCTGAAGCCCTGGGCAGTCTTGCGGATCAGCGCGGCAGGGCGCGCATGCAAGCCGCCACGATGGATGATGCGTACCGTGGCGCTCACTTGCGCGACCGAGTTATCCACAGCGGTTTGAACCGGTGCGGATGTGCGCAGGGCAATCCGCATCAGTGATTCACCGAGCTTCACGGTCTTGCTCGCGATGGGTTGCAGCTCGAAGCGGTCACTGTTGGTCAGGATGATCAGGCTCACCAGGCTTTTGCACTGGCGCGCTATGCGGTCCAGGTCAAACTGCACCAACGGCTGGCCCTCGCTCACCCGTGCGCCATCCTTCACCAGCAAGGCAAAGCCTTCGCCATTGAGCTCCACGGTGTCGATGCCCACGTGCATCAGCACTTCGGCACCGTTGTCGGCGCGGATGGTCAATGCATGACCGGTGCGGGCGACATGGATGATTACGCCGTCACAGGGCGCATGCAGGCAATCGTTCAACGGGTCGATGGCAATCCCGTCGCCCATGGCGCCGCTGGCGAACACTTCGTCGGGGACGCTGTTCAGGGCCAGCAACGGCCCACTCAAGGGGGCGCTTAAGGTCAATGGATTATTGTTGTTGGGCATGGGCACGGTACTCATCAGGAAAACGCCGCTTTAGTGCGTGCGGGTGACTTTGCTCAGGTGACGCGGCTGGTCCGGGTCCATGCCCCGGGCGACCGCCAGGCCGGCGGCCATCACGTAGAAACTCTGGATCGCCAGGATCGGGTCCAGGCTCGGGTGTTCGGCGCGGCTCAGGGTCAGGTCACGTTCGGCGATATCGTCCGGCGCGGCCAGCAACACGCGGGCGCCGCGTTGGCGCATATCGGCGGCCAGGCTCAACAGGCCGGGCTGCTCGGCGCCGCGTGGGGCGAACACCAGTAGCGGGTAGTTTTCGTCGATCAAGGCCATCGGCCCGTGGCGTACCTCGGCGCTGCTGAAGGCTTCGGCCTGGATCGCCGAGGTTTCCTTGAGCTTGAGCGCAGCTTCCTGGGCGATTGCAAACCCGGCGCCGCGGCCGATTACCATCAATTGCTGGCAGTCGCGCAGGGCCTCGATGGCTTGGGTCCAATCCTGCTTGGCGGCTTCACGCAAACCTTCGGGCAGCGCCTGGCAGGCTTGGAGCAACTCGGTTTCCTGGTTCCAGTGGCCGATCAATTGCGCGCTGGCGCTGAGGGTGGCGATAAAGCTCTTGGTCGCGGCCACGCTTTGTTCCGGGCCGGCGCACAGTGGCACGTGGAATTCACAGGCGGCTTCCAGCGGCGAGTCTTCGGCGTTCACCAGCGAGATGCTCAGGGCGCCCCGCTTGCGCAACAGGCGCAGGCTGTTGACCAGGTCCGGGCTCTGCCCCGACTGGGAGAAACCAAACGCCACCTGGCCGCTGACTTTCATCGGCGCCTGCAGCAGGGTCACCACCGACATCGGCAACGACGCCACCGGGATGCCCACATGCTGCATGGCCAGGTAGGCGAAGTAGCTGGCGGCGTGGTCGGAGCTGCCGCGGGCAATGGTCATCGCCACTTGCGGCGGCTGGCGACGCAGGCGACCGGCCACTTCTTCCAGCAGCGGGTTCAGGCGTTGCAGTTGTGCCGTGACGGCGTCGCAGGAGGCCAGGGCCTCTTCAAGCATTTTTGAAGTCAATGGTGTCTCCTTCGACCATTACGTCGGTGAGTGTCAGGGAACGGTCCAGGCGCACGCAGTCGGCAAAGCTACCGGGTTGCAGGCGGCCGCGTTCTTCCAGGCCCAGGTAGTCCGCAGGAAATTGCGACAGGCGCTGTGAGGCTTCACTGATGGGCAGGCCGATTTTCACCAGGTTGCGCAGCGCCTGGTCCATGGTCAGGGTGCTGCCGGCCAGGGTGCCGTCGGCCAGGCGTACGCCACCCAGGCATTTGGTCACGGTGTGGCTGCCCAGCTTGTATTCGCCGTCGGGCATACCGGCGGCGGCGGTGGAGTCAGTGACGCAGTACAGGCACGGGATCGAACGCAAGGCCACGCGCATGGCGCCGGGGTGTACGTGGAGCAGGTCCGGGATCAGCTCGGCGTATTGGGCGTGGGCCAGCGCGGCGCCGACGATGCCCGGCTCGCGGTGGTGCAGCGGGCTCATGGCGTTGTACAAATGGGTGAAGCTGGTGGCGCCGGCGGCGAGGGCGGCGACGCCTTCTTCATAGCTGCCCAGGGTGTGGCCGATCTGCATGCGCACGCCGCGTTGGCTGAGGGCGCGGATCAGGCCGTCATGGCCGGCAATTTCCGGGGCGATGGTGATTACCCGGATCGGCGCCAGGCGCAAATAGGCTTCGACTTCGGCCATCAACGCGGTGTGGGCGAAGTTGGGTTGGGCGCCGAGTTTGCCCGGGTTGATATAGGGGCCTTCCAGGTGCACACCGAGCACCCGCGCACTGCCGGCAGGACGTTGTTCGCAGAAGTTGCCGAGTTCACTGAGGACCTGGGAGATTTCATCCACCGGAGCAGTCATGGTGGTGGCCAGCAGCGAGGTGGTACCAAAGCGCACGTGGGTGCGGGTAATGGTCTCAAAGGCTTGCGCACCTTCCATGATGTCGGCGCCGCCACCGCCGTGCACGTGCAGGTCGATAAAGCCTGGCAGCAGGTAAGGCAGGTCGTTGTCAGCCGGGTCGCAAGGCGTGCCTTCGATGGCAACCACCTTGCCGTGCTCGTGCACCAGGCGGCCGCGAATCCAGCCACTGGGCGTGAGGATATTGTCTTCTGGCATGGGCAGTTCTCTAAGTTCGCAATTCAGCGGAATAGTCATGGCGACGCAGCTCTGCGACAAAGTCGTAGTAGTCGTTGCGGCAGTAGGTGTCGGTGATTTCAATCGGCGTGTTGTCGGCGGTGTAGCCCACTCGGGTCATCAGCAGCATGGCGGTGCCGGGGGCGATGCCCACCAGCTTGGCGAATTCGTCCGAGGCGTTGATCGCCTGGATATGTTGCAGGGCGCGCACGATGGGCTTGCCGATGCCTTCCAGGTATTCGTACAGCGAATTGCCGATGGCTTGCGGGTGCGGCAACACCGAGGCGGGCATGGCGGTCATTTCAATCGCCATCACCGTGTCATCGGCTTTACGCAAACGCTTGAGGCGCGCCACTTTGTCGGTGGGCGACAGGCACAGGCGGATCAGCTCTTCGTGGGTCGGCGGGGTGATGTCGCGCTCCAGCCACTGCGACGTGGGAACAAAGCCCTTGAGCCGCAGCATTTCGCTGAACCCCGACAAGCGCGATAAAGGTTGTTCCAGGCGCGGTGTGATGAAGGTGCCAGAGCCTTGGCTGCGTCGGATCAAACCCTGGGCAAACAGCACTTCCAAGGCTTTGCGGGCGGTGACCCGCGAGATGCTCAACTGCTCGCTGAGGGCGCGTTCCGACGGCAGAGCCTGCTCGGATTTCCACTGGCCGGCATGGATCGCCGCTTCAAGGTTGCGGGCCAGTTGCAGGTACAGCGGCGTGGATTGCTTGTCGTCGGGGCGCAGCGTCAGGATGGGGTTCATCTGTGAAGTTTCCGATGCGGTTATTGGAGTGTTGTCGCCCGGTAATGGCCGGAAATTAATACCACTTAAATACCATGTCAATGCTACCAAAACGGTGCAAGCCCCGGTTTCAGGGCTCTTTAATGGGGCTTGGTATCAAGTGGTATTAGAGAGGTCTTTGTGTCGCGCACAAGTGCACTGTCCCGCGCGGTGAACTGGTATTCACCGGCAGGCGCTGCTGGAGGCAGGAATTATTTTCGAATTAATTTACGAACGGTACGAGATTACGGCCGGATCTCGATCAGGGTGCCGTCCTTGACCAGGTTCCAGACTTCACGCATATCCACATTACGCATGCCGATGCAGCCGTCGGTCCAGTCCAGGGTGTGGAACCACTGCTCCGGGTAGTCTTCTGTGTCGGGGGTGCCGTGAATCATGATCATGCTGCCCGGTTTCACCCCTTCGCGGCGGGCGCGGGCGGCGTCGCTGATGTTCGGGTAGGAGATGTGCATGGCCAGGTTGAAGCGATCGCTGGTCTTGCGCCAGTCGATCCAGTAGAGACCTTCGGGCGTGCGGCGGTCGCCTTCGATCAGCTTGTGGCCCTTGGGGTTCTTGCCCAGGGAGATGCGATAGGTCTTGAGGGGCTTGCCGTCGTTGATCAGTTGCAACTGGTGGGCGGACTTGAGCACCAGGACTTTCTCGACGGTTTTACCGCCGAGGGTCTCCACCGTGGAAGCGGGGGACAGCGTGGCGAACGACAGGCAGATAAGAACAAACAACCAACGCATTGAAACGGTATCCCTGATAAAGATGCTGCCTGGAAGGTTATTTGGCTGGGCGTGCCATCGGTGGCACCGACTCGCTGCGCACCGGGAACAGCTGCTGCCGGCGGTCAGCGAAAAAGCATTCTAAGGTACGCCCGACCGTGCGGAAAGCCAGCTCGGACCACGGGATATCGGCTTCATCGAACAGCTTCACCTCAAGGCTTTCGGGGCCTGCGGCAAAGTCCAGGTCGATCAGCTCGGCGCGGTAGAAAATGTGCACCTGGCTGATGTGCGGCACATCGATCAGGGTATAGATGCTCAGGTTACGCACCCGGGCACAGGCTTCTTCCAGGGTTTCACGCATGGCCGCCTGTTCCACGGTCTCGCCGTTTTCCATAAAGCCTGCGGGCAGGGTCCAGTAACCCAGGCGCGGCTCGATGGCACGGCGGCACAGCAGCACTTGATCGCCCCACACGGGCACGGTGCCGGCGACGATATTGGGGTTCTGATAGTGAATGGTCGAGCAGTGATCACACACAAAACGCAGGCGTGCGTCGCCTTCGGGAATACGTTGGGTAACCGGTTTACCGCACTGGCTGCAGAAATTCATGCTGGGGTTCCTGGAGAATGGGCACATCTTGGCTTGGTGCCGGGCGTTCCTGCAAGTTGTCGTTTCGCGACATGCACCGGGTTTTGGGCTTGGGCGCCCGCACGCTTTGGTGCATGATGCAAGGTAGCCAACAGACCGAGATGACTCATGCTGGACGAGCTACTTCGCCGGGTAAGCAATCACACCCCTCACACCTTGGAAACTGACGGGCGTTTCCCCGAGGCCGCGGTACTGGTGCCGATTACCCGCAGTGACGAACCTGAGCTGATCCTGACCCTGCGCGCCAGCGGCCTGTCGACCCATGGTGGCGAAGTGGCCTTTCCTGGCGGGCGCCGCGACCCTGACGACCCGGACCTGATCTTCACCGCCTTGCGCGAGGCCGAAGAAGAAATCGGCCTGCCACCCGGGTTGGTGGAGGTGATCGGGCCATTGAGCCCATTGATTTCCCTGCATGGCATTCGCGTAACGCCCTACGTGGGCGTCATTCCCGATTACGTCGAATACCTGGCCAATGACGCCGAAATCGCCGCCGTCTTCAGCGTACCCCTGGAGTTTTTCCGACAGGACCCACGCGAACATACCCACCGCATCGATTACCAGGGCCGCAGTTGGTATGTGCCCAGCTACCGGTTCGGCGAATACAAGATCTGGGGCCTGACGGCGATCATGATTGTCGAGCTGATCAACCTGCTCTATGACGACGCCAAGATCAGCCTGCACCAGCCGCCCAAGAGCTTCATCAATATCTAAGCCATCGCTTGAATGGCAAGCCGTGAGGAAAAACCATGAAATACCGCCTGGGCGACGCCCGTGTCGAGACCCATCCCAACAGTTGGGTAGCACCGAATGCCACGCTGGTAGGCAAGGTCAAGCTGGAGGAGGGCGCCAACGTCTGGTTCAACGCGGTGTTGCGCGGTGATAACGAGCTGATCCTGATCGGCAAGAACAGCAACGTGCAGGATGGCAGCGTGATGCACACCGACATGGGCTACCCGCTGACCCTCGGCACTGGCGTGACCATCGGTCATAACGCCATGCTGCACGGCTGCAGCGTCGACGACTACAGCTTGATCGGCATCAACGCGGTGATCCTCAACGGCGCCAAGATCGGCAAACATTGCATCATCGGCGCCAATTCGCTGATCGGCGAAGGTAAGGAAATTCCCGACGGTTCGCTGGTGATGGGCTCGCCGGGCAAGGTGGTACGTGAGCTGACCGAGGCGCAGAAACGCATGCTCGAAGCCAGTGCCGCGCACTATGTGCATAACTCGCAGCGCTATGCCCGAGACTTGGTTGAGCAGGAAGAATGAGTGCGGTTGAACGGCCTGTAGCTTCGCCATGCGTGAGTATCTGCGCGTTGGATGAGGACGATATCTGTACCGGTTGCCAGCGTAGCGTGGACGAGATTACGCGTTGGAGCCGCATGGATAATGCCGAGCGGCGGGTGGTGTTGGGGTTGTGTCATGAGCGGGCGGTGGCCAGTGGGATGGTGTGGATGACGCCCAAAAGCTCGGGTGCCTGATCGATTGCTATCGGGAGCAAGCCCCCTCCCACACTTGAATGTGTTCACAGATCAAAATGTGGGAGGGGCGGTGCGACGGTTCGACTTGCCCCCGATGAGGCCCTCCCAGACGACATATGTCTAATTGTGAAGTACCCTGTGTCCCTTGTTCACAGGTCATTCATCCATGTTTTTCCTGATCGCCTACATCAGCAGCGTCGTGCTGATCAACTTCGCCTTCTCCACCGCCCCGCACCTGGATGTCATCTGGTCCGCCTGGGGGGGCCTGGTATTTATCCTGCGCGACATGGTGCAAACCCGCTTCGGCCACGGCGCGATCATCGCCATGCTGGCGGCGCTGGTGCTGTCGTATATCACTTCCGACCCGTCCATCGCCCTGGCCAGCGCTACGGCGTTCGCGGTGTCCGAGTGCATCGACTGGTTGGTGTTCAGCATCACCAAACGTCCGCTGCATGATCGCCTGTGGATAAGTTCGGCACTGAGCATCCCCCTCGATACCTTTATCTTTTTCGGCCTGATCGGTGCGCTGACGCCGGCGGTGGCGGGCACGGCGCTGGTGTCGAAGTTCGCCGGGGTCACGGTGGTGTGGTTGATCATGGCTTGGCGCCTGCGCAAGCGTGCCGTCGCCACCTGAGGCCAATTCTTGCAGTTCATGTAAAATGCCGGCCTTTCTCCCCATGATCCGCTCCCCTGAGGACCTGAGATGACCCGAATCGGAACTCCATTGTCGCCAACCGCGACCCGCGTTTTGTTGTGTGGCTGCGGTGAGCTGGGCAAGGAAGTGGTAATCGAACTGCAACGCCTGGGCGTTGAAGTGATTGCCGTGGATCGCTACGCCAACGCGCCGGCCATGCAGGTGGCGCACCGTAGCCACGTGATCAACATGCTCGACGGTGCGGCGCTGCGTGCGGTGATCGAGGCGGAGAAGCCGCACTTCATCGTGCCGGAAATCGAAGCCATTGCCACCGCCACTCTGGTGGAATTGGAGGCTGAAGGCTTCACGGTTATCCCGACCGCCCGCGCCACGTCGTTGACCATGAACCGTGAGGGCATCCGTCGCCTGGCCGCCGAAGAACTGGACCTGCCGACCTCACCGTACCACTTCGCCGACACCTTCGAAGACTACAGCAAGGCCGTCCGGGACCTGGGCTTCCCCTGCGTGGTCAAGCCGGTGATGAGTTCGTCGGGCAAGGGTCAGAGCCTGCTGCGCAGCACCGATGATGTGCAGAAAGCCTGGGATTACGCCCAGGAAGGCGGGCGTGCCGGTAAAGGCCGGGTAATCATCGAGGGCTTTATCGATTTCGACTACGAAATCACCCTGCTGACCGTGCGCCACATTGGCGGCACCACCTTCTGCGCGCCGGTTGGCCACCGTCAGGAGAAGGGCGACTATCAGGAATCCTGGCAGCCTCAGGCCATGAGCCCGATTGCCTTGGCCGAATCCGAGCGCGTTGCCAAGGCAGTGACCGAAGCCCTGGGTGGCCGTGGCCTGTTTGGTGTGGAGTTGTTCATCAAGGGCGATCAGGTGTGGTTCAGCGAAGTGTCGCCGCGCCCACATGACACCGGTTTGGTCACACTGATTTCTCAGGACCTGTCGCAGTTCGCGCTGCACGCTCGCGCCATCCTGGGCTTGCCGATCCCGTTGATCCGTCAGTTCGGGCCTTCGGCATCGGCGGTGATCTTGGTAGAGGGGCAGTCGACCCAGACGGCGTTTGCCAACCTCGGCGCTGCATTGAGCGAGCCGGACACGGCGTTGCGTCTGTTTGGCAAGCCAGAGGTCAACGGCCAGCGCCGCATGGGTGTGGCACTGGCGCGGGATGAGTCGATTGAAGCGGCTCGTGCCAAGGCGACCCGGGCTTCCCAGGCAGTGGTGGTAGAGCTCTAAAACGGCCCCTGTAGGAGCGAGCTTGCTCGCGAAGGTATTTCAGGCACATTGCGGTGTCGGATGTACCTTTTTCGCGAGCAAGCTCGCTCCTACAGTTTTTGGCTTTCAGGCGACCTTGTTCAAATCATTATCCCGCGTCTCTTTCAGGCACAGCACCGCAATCAAACTCAGCAACGCTGCCGCCGACACATACCCACCGACATAACTGAGCCCACCCATCGCCACCAGCTTGGTCGCGAAGAACGGTGCTGCTGACGCCCCGACAATCCCACCCAGGTTATACGCCGCCGAAGCACCGGTATAACGCACACGCGTCGGGAACAACTCCGGCAGCAGGGCACCCATCGGTGCGAAGGTCACACCCATCAGAAACAGCTCCAAAGCCAGGAACAGCGCCACGGCCCAGGTCGAGCCGTGGGTCAGCAGTGGCTCCATGGTAAAGCCCGAGAGAATCGCCAGGATCGCGCCAACGATCAGTACCGGCTTGCGCCCATAACGATCACTGGCCAGCGCTGCCAGCGGCGTCGCCAAGCCCATGAACAGCACGGCAAAGCACAGTAAGCCGAGGAACGTCTCGCGGCTGTAGCCCAGTGTGGAAACGCCATAGCTCAGGGAAAACGCCGTGGTGATGTAGAACAGCGCGTAGCACACCACCATCGACGCAGCGCCCAGCAGCACCGGCAGCCAATGTTGGCTGAACAGTTCCACCAGTGGCACCTTCACCGGTGCTTCTTTAGCGACGGCGTTGGCGAATACTGGGGTTTCATGCAGCTTCAGGCGTGCATACAGGCCCACCATCACCAGTGCAGCGCTGAGGATGAACGGAATGCGCCAACCCCAGCTGCGGAACTGCTCGTCATCCAGGCTCATGGCCAAGATCAGGAACAAGCCGTTGGCCGCCAGAAAGCCAATCGATGGGCCCAGTTGCGGGAACATGCCGAACCAGGCGCGCTTGCCCTTGGGCGCGTTCTCGGTCGCCAGCAATGCCGCGCCGCCCCATTCCCCGCCAAGGCCCAGGCCCTGGCCGAAGCGCAATACGCACAAGAGGATCGGTGCCCAGGCGCCGATGCTGTCATAGCCGGGCAGCAAGCCGATCAAGGTGGTGCACACGCCCATCAGCAGCAGCGAGGCCACCAGTGTGGATTTACGCCCGATACGGTCGCCGAAGTGGCCGAACAACGCCGAGCCCAGCGGGCGGGCGATAAAAGCGATGCCGAAGGTCAGGAACGAGGCCAGCATCTGCGCCGTACCGGAGCTCTGGGGAAAGAACACCGGGCCGATCACCAGTGCGGCAGCCGTGGCGTAGATATAGAAATCGTAGAACTCGATGGCGGTGCCGACGATGCTCGCCGTGGCGACACGGGCGGTCGAATTGGTAGGGGCGGCGGTCGCGGCCTCTTGGTAGGTGGTGCTCATGGCAGTATCCCTGAAGGTCATTGCGCGTTTGGACGCGGATTATTATTGGTCGAACACCCATGGATCAGGGTTGTGCGCGGGGCGGCTCGGGATGGGAGCAAACACCGGTCGGACATGATGAAGCGGTGCCTGGACACGCTGAGTGCGGGTAGCACGCGGTCGGGCGGGGCTTGGGTAAGCCGGATGGATTATAGGAAGGGGGTTGGAATTACAACAAGTGGTTGGAGTACCACAAATCAAAATGTGGGAGGGGGCTTGTCAGGGATTATGCGGCTACAGGCACATGGCTGGTATGCCAGATCAGCACCTTGCTCACCCGGTTGTCCTCGGTTTCGAGGATTTCCAGGCGATAGCGGCCGATTTTCAGGCACACCGCGCAATCCGGAATGGTTTCCAGGGCTTCGGTCACCAGGCCGTTGAGGGTCTTGGGGCCATCGCTGGGCAGGTGCCAGCCCAGGCTCTTGTTCAGTTCGCGGATCGAGGCGGCGCCGTCGATGATGTAGCGGCCATCGGGCTGGGCTTCGATATGTGGGTTATCCACAGCCTGGTCGCTTTCGAATTCGCCGACGATCTCTTCAAGAATGTCTTCCAGGGTAACGATGCCCAGCACTTCGCCGTATTCGTCCACCACCATGCCCAGGCGCCGCTGCTGCTTGTGGAAGTTCAGCAGTTGCAGTTGCAATGGCGTGCTTTCCGGGACGAAGTAAGGTTCGTGGCAGGCAGCGAGCAGCGCCTCTTTGGTCAGGCTGGCATCGGGCAGCAGGTGCTGGACCTGGCGTGTGTTGAGCACCGCTTCGACCTGGTTGATATCGCTGTGGAACACTGGCAGGCGAGTGCGTTGGGAGCTGCGCAGTTGCTCGATGATTTCCTCGATCGAGTCATCCAGGTTGATACCGTCCACTTCGCTGCGCGGTACCAGGATGTCGTTGACGGTGATGTTATCCAGGGCGTGGATACCAGGCATGCCGGGCATGCGGTCTTCGTCGGCTTCGGGCTGCGGTTCGTTGTCGTGGTGGGGCTGCGGCTCGTCGCTGTGTTTCACCACGCCGGCCTTGCGGGCAAACGGGCGCAGCAGCAACAGGCTGATGCCATTGAGCAGCCAGGCCAGGGGGTAAAGGATTTTCAGCGGTACACCCAGCAGGGTGTTACCAAAACCCAGCACCGCTTGCGGATGGCGGGTGGCCAGGGCGCGGGGCAGGTAGTCGGCGAGTATCAGCAGCAGGGCGCAGGATATCAGCCAACCCAGCCATGGGCCGTTCTGCGCCCAGGCATAGATTGCCAGCAGCGTGCAAAGGATCACCACCGCGGCACGGCACAGGCTGTTGCACAGAATCAGGCTATGGCGCGGGAAGCTCAGGCGTGCGGCAGCCTTGTCGCCCTGACGGGTGCCGGGGCGCAGGGCCAACAGATGCTGTTGTGCTGCTTCGATGGCGGTAAACAGCGCCGCCCATAAAACCAGCAGGGCAATTACGGCGAGCATCGGCCCTAAGGGCAAGTTGTCCATGATCGCCGCTCGTCAGATATGCAGGATGTATTCGCGAACCAGCTTGCTGCCGAAATAGGCCAGCATCAGCAGGCAGAACCCGGCCAGGGTCCAGCGGATTGCCTTGTGGCCGCGCCAGCCGAGGCGGTTGCGGCCCCACAGCAATACGCTGAACACCACCCAGGCCAGGCACGCCAGCAAGGTCTTGTGCACCAGGTGCTGGGCGAACAGGTTCTCGACGAACAGCCAGCCGGAGATCAGCGACAGCGACAGCAGGGTCCAGCCGGCCCACAGGAACCCGAACAGCAGGCTTTCCATGGTTTGCAGCGGCGGGAAGTTCTTGATCAGCCCGGACGGGTGCTTGTGCTTGAGCTGGTGGTCCTGCAGCAGCAGGAGCAGGGCCTGGAATACCGCGATGGTGAACATGCCGTAGGCGAGGATCGACAACAGGATATGGGCAAGGATGCCCGGTTCCTCGTCAATCACCTGCACGGTGCCAGTGGGCGCGAATTGCGCCAGCAGCACTGTCAGCATGCCCAAGGGGAATAGCAGCACCAGCAGGTTCTCGACTGGAATGCGGTAGCAGGCCAGCAGCGTCAGCGCGATCACGGCCGCGGCGATCAGGCTGGCGGCGCTGAAAAAGTCCAGGCCCAGGCCCACCGGGGTCATCAGGTGGGTGAACAGGCTGGCGGCATGGGCCAGCAGGGCCAGCACGCCAAGGCCGACGAGCAGACGTTTGTCCGCTTTGGTGCCTTGGGCCAGACGAGTGCCCTGATAGAGGGTCGCAGCGGCATACAAGATGGCGGCGGCGAGGCTGGGTAGCAAACTGGGTGACAAGGGGAGCATAAATCCTGGTAGGCAAGCCCGAAAGGCGTTGAGTTTGGCACACACCTGCGCTGCAAGAAAGACTCCCGGGCCAGACAGCGGGTGTGCATGGGCGCAGTCTTCGCTATAATCCGCGACCTGCCCACGCCGCAGGCTCGGTGAGCGCTGTTTTTAATAGCGATTGACCACAGCCTGGGCCGCCATTACCTCGGTCTACCTGCATTTCGATGAGTAGGGCCTGAAAGGATCGCGCATGTTTGAAAACTTGACTGACCGTCTCTCGCAGACGCTGCGCCACGTTACCGGCAAGGCCAAGCTGACCGAGGACAATATTAAAGACACCCTGCGTGAAGTGCGCATGGCGTTGCTGGAAGCCGACGTGGCCTTGCCGGTGGTGAAGGACTTCGTCAACTCGGTCAAAGAGCGCGCGGTCGGCACCGAAGTGTCCCGCAGCCTGACCCCGGGCCAGGCCTTCGTGAAGGTCGTCCAGGCCGAACTCGAAAGCCTGATGGGCGCGGCCAACGAAGATTTGAACCTCAGTGCCGTGCCACCGGCCGTCGTGCTGATGGCGGGTTTGCAGGGCGCAGGTAAAACCACCACCGCCGGCAAACTGGCGCGCTTCCTTAAAGAGCGCAAGAAGAAATCCGTGATGGTGGTGTCGGCCGACGTGTACCGTCCGGCGGCCATCAAGCAGTTGGAAATGCTCGCAGGTGAAGTGGGCGTGACCTTCTTCCCGTCCGACCTGAGCCAGAAGCCGGTCGACATCGCCAACGCGGCGATTAAAGAAGCCAAGCTCAAGTTCATCGACGTGGTCATCGTCGATACCGCCGGTCGCCTGCACATCGACGAAGAGATGATGGGCGAGATCAAGGCGCTGCATGCCGCGATCAACCCGGTCGAGACGCTGTTCGTGGTCGATGCCATGACCGGCCAGGATGCGGCCAACACCGCCAAGGCCTTTGGTGACGCACTGCCGCTGACCGGCGTGATCCTCACCAAGGTCGACGGCGACGCCCGTGGCGGTGCTGCGCTCTCGGTGCGTGCCATCACCGGCAAACCGATCAAGTTCATCGGTATGGGCGAGAAGAGCGACGCGCTCGAGCCGTTCCACCCCGAGCGTATCGCCTCGCGCATCCTCGGCATGGGTGACGTGCTCAGCCTGATCGAGCAGGCCGAAGCCACGCTGGACAAGGACAAGGCCGACAAGCTGGCCAAGAAGCTGAAGAAGGGCAAGGGCTTCGATCTCGAAGACTTCCGTGACCAGCTGCAACAGATGAAGAATATGGGCGGCCTCGGCGGCCTGATGGACAAGCTGCCGAACATCGGTGGTGTAAACCTGGCGCAGATGGGCAATGCCCAAGGCGCGGCAGAGAAGCAGTTCAAGCAGATGGAAGCCATCATCAACTCCATGACCCCGGCCGAGCGCCGCGACCCTGAGCTGATCAGTGGTTCGCGCAAGCGTCGGATCGCCATGGGCTCCGGCACCCAGGTGCAGGACATCGGTCGCTTGATCAAGCAGCACAAGCAGATGCAGAAGATGATGAAGAAATTCTCCGCCAAAGGCGGTATGGCCAAGATGATGCGCGGCATGGGCGGTATGTTGCCCGGCGGCGGCATGCCGAAAATGTAAAAGTTTCGAGCGGGAGTTCACTCCTGCTCCGACCCACAGGGATGTGGGATCTCCAGCAAACCCGCCGTTGGCGGGGGCTGACTCGCCGTTTTAACCGACGGCTCTATAGCAGATCTGAGTGGCACGCTGACTAGGCGCCAGAAAAAGACATTTGCAAAAGTCCGGATATTCCTTAGAATATGCGGCCTTTCGGGCACCTATGCCCGCTGTGCATTTAGATTTGCAGCACCGACTACAGGAACGATGTTCACATGCTAACAATCCGTCTTGCCCTTGGCGGCTCCAAAAAGCGCCCGTTTTACCACTTGACCGTAACCGACAGCCGCAACCCGCGCGACGGTTCGCACAAGGAACAGGTTGGTTTCTTCAACCCTGTTGCTCGTGGTCAAGAAGTTCGTCTGTCCGTGAACCAAGAGCGCGTAGCCTACTGGCTGAGCGTTGGTGCACAGCCATCCGAGCGCGTTGCAAAACTGTTGAAGGACTCGGCTAAGGCCGCAGCCTGAGCAATATGAACGCGACGCCAGCTGTTGCTGATGATTTGATCGTTATCGGCAAGATTTACTCTGTTCATGGCGTTCGCGGCGAAGTGAAGGTGTATTCCTTTACTGATCCGACTGAAAACCTGTTGCAGTACAAGACTTGGACGCTCAAGCGCGAGGGTAGTGTGAAGCAGGTTGAGCTGGTCAGTGGACGCGGGAGCGATAAGTTCCTGGTCGCGAAGCTCAAGGGTCTTGATGATCGTGAAGAAGCTCGTCTTCTGGCCGGTTATGAGATCTGCGTGCCGCGCAACCTGTTCCCTGAATTGACCGACGGCGAGTACTACTGGTACCAGCTCGAAGGTCTGAAGGTTATCGATCAACTCGGGCAATTGCTGGGGAAAATCGACCATCTTCTGGAAACCGGCGCCAATGATGTAATGGTGGTCAAGCCTTGCGCTGGCAGCCTGGATGATCGCGAACGCCTGTTGCCCTATACCGAGCAATGCGTGTTGGCCGTCGACCTGGCAGCGGGCGAGATGAAGGTGGAATGGGACGCGGACTTCTAAGCGTGGCTAATTTGCGCATTGAAGTGATCAGTTTGTTTCCCGAGATGTTTTCCGCCATCAGCGAGTACGGCATCACCAGTCGGGCGGTGAAACAGGGGCTGTTGCAGCTTACCTGTTGGAACCCGCGAGACTACACGACGGATCGACATCACACTGTGGATGACCGCCCATTTGGCGGTGGCCCGGGCATGGTGATGAAGATCAAGCCCCTGGAAGATGCGTTGGTTCAGGCCAAGGCAGCCGCCGGGGAGAAGGCGAAGGTGATTTACCTGTCCCCTCAAGGCCGTCAGCTGAAACAGGCGGCGGTACGCGAACTGGCGAATGAGGAAAGTTTGATCCTGATTGCCGGTCGCTATGAAGGCATTGACGAGCGTTTTATTGAAGCTCATGTCGATGAAGAGTGGTCGATTGGGGACTATGTATTGTCTGGCGGCGAGCTGCCGGCAATGGTCCTGATAGATGCGGTTACACGACTGCTGCCTGGAGCTTTAGGGCATGTGGACTCTGCGGAGGAAGATTCCTTCACGGATGGTTTGCTGGATTGCCCGCACTACACCCGACCGGAGGTGTATGCGGATCAGCGTGTTCCCGACGTATTGCTAAGTGGCAATCACGCACACATCCGGCGTTGGCGTTTACAGCAGTCCCTTGGTCGGACCTATGAACGACGCGCCGATCTTCTGGAAAGCCGCTCGCTTTCTGGAGAAGAGAAGAAGCTGCTCGAGGAATACATCCTCGCGCGGGACGATAGTTAACAACGTATCGATGGTAGGTCCATTGACTTACCTTAGGAGCACAGCATGACTAACAAAATCATCCTTGCACTCGAAGCAGAGCAGATGACCAAAGAGATCCCTACCTTTGCCCCGGGCGACACCATTGTCGTTCAGGTGAAAGTGAAGGAAGGCGACCGTTCGCGTCTGCAAGCGTTCGAAGGCGTGGTAATCGCCAAGCGTAACCGTGGTGTGAACAGTGCTTTCACTGTTCGTAAAATCTCCAACGGTGTTGGCGTAGAGCGTACTTTCCAGACCTACAGCCCGCAAATCGACAGCATGGCCGTTAAGCGTCGCGGTGACGTACGTAAAGCCAAGCTGTACTACCTGCGTGACCTGTCCGGTAAAGCAGCTCGCATCAAGGAAAAACTGGCTTAAGTCCAGCTTCCCGATGCAGAAAAAAGCAGCCTACGGGCTGCTTTTTTGTGCCTGAAATTTGTCTATCTGCCGGTATTTGTCCATGACCACCCGCCTCGAAGAAATCCAGCGCCGCACCGACCTGTCCGTTACCCACGTGACCAAGGCCGTGTTCCCGCCGACTACCAACCACCACAACACCCTGTTCGGCGGCACCGCCTTGGCATGGATGGACGAAGTGTCGTTCATCGCCGCCACGCGCTTCTGTCGCTTGCCGTTGGTGACGGTCTCCACCGACCGTATCGACTTCAATCACGCAATCCCGGCCGGCTCCATTGTTGAGCTGATCGGCCGAGTGATCAAAGTCGGCAACACCAGCCTCAAGGTTGAAGTGGAAGTGTTTGTCGAGAGCATGAGCGCTGATGGCCGTGAAAAGGCGATCCAGGGCGTGTTCAGCTTTGTCGCGATTGACGCGGACAAACGCCCTGTACCGGTACTGCCTGGGTTTGCCGACTGATTACGCAGTGGTGCTGTTTTGCGGTTGAATCACCGCCAGCAGCGTCCAGCCGGCCACGGGCTTCAGGCTGCTCTCGGGCGTGACCACATGTACCCAGCCGCTGGTGTCCCGGGCAAACAGCAAGGTGGCGCGCTCCCCGTGCAACGCCTGGTACTGCTCCCAGCCAAAGCCATCGGTGAGGTTGGTGCTATATAGCTCGGCACCCTGGCCCAGCAGGCTTGCCAATTTGGTATAGCTCAGGGGTTGGCTGCCCAACAGGTGGCCGCGGTGTTCGTGGCTGGCCTTGTGTTTGTCGGTGCGACGGTTCTCCTGGCTGCTGGCCAGGGCGAACAATCGCTGGCCGAAATCATGTCGAAAACGCATGGTCGCCAAGGCGTTCAACTCGCCGGACGGGGAGAGCGCAAGCAAATGCCCCAGGCCGACCAGGTCCAGATGCGACTCGGCATGTTGGGAGGCAGGGTTACCGAAGTAAGTCGGCAGGCCCTCCATGCGACTGGCGCGGATGTTTTCCCAGCTTGAATCTGTCAGCAACACCCGGCTGCCCAATTGCTGCAATGCCTTGCCGAGTGCCCGCGCCGGGCCGTTTGCGCCGACGATCAGGAAACCGCTGGGCGCTGGCTCGGCGACTTTGAGCAAGCGCGCCAAGGGGCGCGCCGTGGCACTTTGCAGCACCACGGTGCCGATAATCACCGCGAAGGTAAGCGGCACCAGCAATAACGCGCCTTCATGACCCGCCTCATCCAGGCGGATCGCAAAGATCGCCGACACCGCCGCCGCCACAATGCCCCGTGGCGCGATCCAGGCCAGCAGTGCACGCTCGCGCCAGTTCAGTCCGGAGCCGAAGGTCGAGAGCGCCACGTTCAGCGGGCGGGCAATAAACTGGATGATCACCAGCAGAATCAGCACGAATGGACCCAGGGCGATCAAGGCATTCAGGTCCAGGCGCGCCGCCAACAGGATGAACAGCCCGGAAATCAGCAGCACACTGAGGTTTTCTTTGAAGTGCAGGATGTGTCTTACATCCACACCCTTCATGTTCGCCATCCACATGCCCATCAGCGTGACCGCCAGCAGGCCGGACTCATGCATCACCTGGTTGGCGGCAATGAAGATGCCCAGCACACCCGCCAGCGTCGCCAAGTTATGCAGGTATTCCGGCAACCACTGGCGGCGCATGATCTGCCCCAGTACCCAGCCGCCGGCGATCCCGAACAGGCTACCGCAGAGGATGACGCCGCCAAAGGTCAGCAGGCTATGGCTCAAGCCGTCGCCCGAAGCCCGGGCAATGATGAAGCTGTAGACCACTACCGCCAGCAGCGCGCCGATCGGGTCGATGACGATGCCTTCCCAGCGCAGGATATTGGCGATGGAGGCTTTGGGGCGTACCACGCGCAGCATCGGCACGATCACGGTCGGCCCGGTCACCAGGGTCAGCGTGCCGAACAGCAGCGCGAGCATCCAGTCAAAGCCCAACAGCCAGTGAGTGGCCAGGGTGATCACCGCCCAAGTCGACAGGGCACCGACCGTGACCAGGCGATGCACCACGCTGCCGATTTCCTTCCATTCCGACAGGTGCAGGGTCAGGCTGCCTTCGAACAGGATCAACGCCACGGCCAGGGACACCAACGGCATTAACAGAGGGCCGAACATCTCCTGCGGGTCGAGCCAGCCCAGTACCGGCCCCGCCAAAATACCCGTCAATAACAGAAACAGGATCGCCGGCAACTTGAGCCGCCACGCCAGCCATTGGCAACCCAATGCCGCCACTCCAATGCCGCCAAAGGCCAGCAAAATCTGTTGTTCATTCATTGAAGCTTCCTGTTCCTTGAAGTAGCGGGCTATGAAAGACTAGCGACCCTTGCCACAGTTCACTAAATAATTTGCGCAAAGCCCCGTGCTGCGTAGCTTGAGTACCCATGCCCGCCATCGACCACCCTTTGATCGACCGCTTCCTCGACGCCCTCTGGCTGGAAAAAGGCCTGTCGGACAACACGCGCCAGGCGTATCGCAGCGACCTGGCCCTGTTCAATGGCTGGTTGCAGGACAAAAACCTTGAGTTGATCAACGCCGGGCGTGAGCTGATCCTCGATCATCTGGCGTGGCGCCTTGAGCAGAACTACAAACCACGCTCCACCGCACGATTCCTGTCCGGCGTGCGCGGCTTTTACCGCTACCTGCTGCGGGAAAAGCTCATTGCGACCGATCCCACTCTACAAATCGATATGCCGCAATTAGGTAGGCCTCTTCCTAAATCTTTGTCGGAAGCTGACGTGGATGCTCTGTTGGCTGCGCCGGATCTCAGTGAAGCCATCGGCCAACGCGACCGCGCCATGCTGGAAGTGTTGTACGCCTGCGGCCTGCGTGTGACCGAGCTGATCAGCCTGACCCTGGAGCAAGTCAACCTGCGCCAGGGCGTGCTGCGGGTGATGGGTAAGGGCAGCAAGGAGCGGCTGGTGCCCATGGGTGAGGAAGCGATCGTGTGGGTCGAACGCTACATGCGCGATGCGCGCCACGAATTGCTCGGTGGGCGCCCCAGTGATGTGCTGTTCCCCAGCCTGCGCGGCGAGCAGATGACCCGCCAGACCTTCTGGCACCGCATCAAGCACCAGGCCAAAGTGGCTGGAATCGGCAAGGCCCTGTCGCCCCACACCTTGCGCCATGCATTCGCTACCCATTTGCTCAATCACGGCGCCGATTTGCGTGTGGTTCAAATGCTGCTCGGCCACAGCGACTTATCCACCACTCAGATTTACACCCATGTGGCCCGCGCACGTTTGCAGGACATGCACGCCAAGCATCACCCAAGGGGATAAAACTGTCAGAAACGGCCCAATTTACCTGCTGCAGTCTGCCCCCCGGCCCAACTGTGGTAGGCTTTGCCGGTTCGCAAAGGGGACGACCCGAGTTGGGTTCCAGATCGATATTCTGCTCCCGTCCCTGCCTCTGCCTTCAGGAGTTCCCATGCGCTTGACCCAGATTATTGCCGCCGCAGCCATTGCGTTGGTTTCCACCTTTGCTGTCGCCGATGATGCGGCCGAGCAGACCATTCGCAAGAGCCTGGCCAACCTGGCGCTCGACACCCCGATCGAAAGCATCAGCGCCAGCCCCATGGCCGGCCTGTATGAAGTCAAGCTCAAGGGCAGCCGTGTGCTGTACGCCAGTGCCGATGGCCAGTACATCGTGCAGGGCTACCTGTTCCAGCTCAAGGATGGCAAGCCGGTCAACCTGACCGAGAAGGCCGAGCGCCTGGGCGTGTCCAAGCTGATCAACGGTATCCCGGTGGCTGAAACCGTGGTGTACCCGGCCATCGGCGAGACCAAGACCCACATCACCGTGTTCACCGACACCACCTGCCCGTACTGCCACAAGCTGCACGCCGAGATACCGGCACTGAACAAGCTGGGTGTGGAAGTGCGCTATGTAGCGTTCCCGCGCCAGGGCCTGGGTTCGCCGGGTGACGAGCAGTTGCAAGCCGTATGGTGCTCGGCCGACAAGAAAGCGGCCATGGACAAGATGGTCGATGGCAAGGAAATCAAGGCGGCCAAATGCGCCAACCCGGTTTCCAAGCAGTTCGCCCTCGGCCAGTCCATTGGTGTGAACGGTACACCGGCCATCGTTTTGGCCGACGGCCAGGTGATTCCGGGCTACCAGCCGGCGCCGCAAGTTGCCAAACTGGCACTGGGTGCCAAGTAAGCATTAATCGTCGAGCCTTTGACGATCATGACCCGCCGAACTGTCGACGGGTCATTAATTGAGAGCCGCAGTTGTGCGGCTGTTTTCACGGCCGACCTTGAGTCGGCCGTTTCATGGGGAGTTCTTCAGTGAAACCGGTCAAAGTAGGCATCTGTGGGTTAGGGACCGTCGGTGGCGGTACCTTCAACGTACTTCAGCGTAACGCTGAAGAAATTTCCCGCCGTGCAGGGCGTGGGATTGAAGTGGCGCAAATTGCCACGCGTTCGCCAAAGCCTCAGTACGAAACGACCGGTATTGCGATTACCAACGATGTCTTCGCCGTAGCCACCAACCCTGAAATCGATATCGTCATCGAACTGGTGGGCGGCTATACCGTGGCCCGCGAGCTGGTGCTCAAGGCCATCGAGAACGGCAAGCACGTGGTCACCGCCAACAAGGCGCTGATCGCCGTGCATGGCAACGAGATCTTCGCCAAGGCCCGCGAAAAAGGCGTGATTGTCGCGTTCGAAGCCGCGGTGGCCGGTGGTATCCCGGTGATCAAGGCGATCCGTGAAGGCCTGTCTGCCAACCGTATCAACTGGGTGGCCGGCATCATCAACGGCACCGGCAACTTCATCCTCACCGAAATGCGCGAGAAGGGCCGTACCTTCGAAGACGTACTGGCCGAAGCCCAGGCCCTGGGTTACGCCGAGGCCGACCCGACCTTTGACGTGGAAGGCATCGACGCAGCGCACAAGCTCACCATCCTGGCCTCCATTGCCTTTGGTATCCCGCTGCAGTTCGACAAGGCCTACACCGAAGGCATCACCAAGCTGACCACTGCCGACGTGAACTACGCCGAAGCCCTGGGCTACCGCATCAAGCACCTGGGCGTGGCGCGCAGCACCCCGGCAGGCATCGAGTTGCGTGTGCACCCGACGCTGATCCCGGCCGACCGCCTGATCGCCAACGTCAATGGCGTGATGAATGCGGTGATGGTCAACGGCGACGCCGCCGGCTCCACCCTGTTCTACGGCGCCGGCGCCGGCATGGAGCCGACCGCCTCGTCGGTGATCGCCGACCTGGTGGACGTGGTCCGCGCTATGACCAGCGACCCGGAAAACCGCGTACCGCACCTGGCCTTCCAGCCGGACTCGCTGTCGGCCCATCCGATTTTGCCGATCGAAGCCTGCGAAAGCGCCTACTACCTGCGCATCCAGGCCCAGGATCATCCCGGCGTGCTGGCCCAGGTGGCGAGCATCCTGTCGGAGCGCGGCATCAATATCGAGTCGATCATGCAGAAGGAAGTCGAGGAGCAAAACGGCCAGGTGCCGATGATCCTGCTGACCCACCGCGTGCTCGAGCAGCATATCAACGATGCCATCCACGCCCTGGAAGCTCTGCAAGGTGTGGTTGGCCCGGTGGTGCGTATTCGCGTCGAACACCTGAACTAACCGATTGTTCCAGGGGCCCCGACTGTTTGGCGGCCTCTGTTCGAGAATGTTTTAGAGGAGCCAGTCATGCGTTACATCAGCACCCGCGGCCAGGCACCGGCCCTGAATTTCGAAGACGTCCTGCTGGCAGGCCTTGCCACCGACGGCGGCCTGTACGTGCCGGAAAACCTGCCGCGCTTCACCCAGGAAGAAATCGCTTCCTGGGCCGGCCTGCCGTACCACGAGCTGGCGTTCCGGGTGATGCGCCCGTTCGTTACCGGCAGCATTCCGGATGCGGATTTCAAGAAGATCCTGGAAGAGACGTACGGCGTGTTTTCCCACAACGCCATCGCACCCTTGCGCCAACTGAACGGCAACGAGTGGGTCCTTGAACTGTTCCACGGCCCGACCCTGGCGTTCAAGGACTTCGCCCTGCAATTGCTGGGGCGTTTGCTCGATTATGTACTGGAGAAGCGCGGCGAACGCGTGGTGATCATCGGCGCCACTTCCGGTGATACCGGCTCGGCGGCCATCGAAGGGTGCAAGCACTGCGAAAACGTCGACATCTTCATCCTGCACCCGCACAAGCGCGTGTCGGAGGTGCAGCGCCGGCAGATGACCACCATCTTCGGTGAGAACATCCACAACATCGCCATCGAAGGCAACTTCGACGACTGCCAGGAAATGGTCAAGAACAGCTTCGCTGACCAGAGTTTCCTCAAGGGCACCCGCCTGGTGGCAGTGAACTCGATCAACTGGGCGCGGATCATGGCCCAGATCGTCTACTACTTCCACGCCTCCCTGCAACTGGGCGGCCCAGCGCGTTCGGTGTCGTTCTCGGTACCCACCGGCAACTTCGGCGACATCTTCGCCGGTTACCTGGCGCGCAACATGGGCCTGCCGATCAACCAGCTGATCGTCGCCACCAACCGCAACGACATCCTGCACCGCTTCATGAGCGGCAACCAGTACGTCAAGGAAACCCTGCACGCCACGCTGTCGCCGTCCATGGACATCATGGTGTCGTCGAACTTCGAACGCCTGCTGTTCGACATGCACGGTCGCAACGGCGCGGCCCTGGCCGAACTGATGAGCAGCTTCAAGCAAGGTGGCGGTTTCAGCGTTGATGAGGAACGCTGGACCGAAACCCGCAAGCTGTTCGACTCCCTGGCCGTGGACGATGCGCAGACTTGCGAAACCATTGCTGAGGTCTATGCCCAGACCGGCGAAGTGCTCGACCCGCACACGGCAATCGGTGTGAAGGCCGCCCGCGAATGCCGCCGCAGCCTGGACATCCCGATGGTGATCCTCGGCACTGCGCACCCGGTCAAGTTCCCCGAGGCGGTGGAGAAGGCCGGTGTTGGCAAGGCCTTGGAATTGCCGGAGCACTTGGTCGACCTGTTCGAGCGTGAAGAGCGCTGCACCGTGCTGGCTAACGACCTGAAGGCTGTGCAGGCGTTTGTCAGCCAGCACGGTAATCGCGGCAAGCCGCTCTGATCGATAGTTCGGCCTGAATATTGAGAGGCATCTATCTGCTGTTCCTCTCACATTTGATCCGAATTCATCCGGCAAATATCGCTTTTGCAGTCGGCCAAGCCCGTCCTCGTGACGGGCTTTTTTATTTTGGCGAGCCATACTTGCTCACTTGCCCAATCAAGGAAATCCAATCGGTGCAGGTTTTGATCCAATGGACATGGCGGCTGATGTGCATGCTGTGGCTTACCCAAATACCGGCAGGCCTGGCGGCCGTCAGCCTGCCCTTCAAACTGGTGCCGGCATTTATCCCCCTTGAGCCGTTGCCCCTGGCGCCCGCCGAGCAGCAGTGGCTGGCGACGCACCGACCATTGAAGGTGGGCATTTCCATTGATGACTACCAGCCGATTGATATCACCCGCGACCGCAATCGCTATCAGGGCATCAGTGCCGATTACCTGAGCCTGGTCGGTGCTCGGTTGCAGGTGCCCATGCAGGTACTGGGCTTTGCCGAGCGGGCCCAGGCGGTTGAGGCGCTGCGCAGTGGGGCCATCGATATCCTGACCAGCGCCAATGGCTATGAACGCGATGTCCCCGGGTTGCACTTCACCCAGGACTACATGCCCGATCAATCCGTAGTGGTGTTGCGTCGTGACGAGTTTCAAGACGACGATCTGGCGGGCAAGAAAGTGGTGTTGCTCGACGGCTACGCCAATGTGCATAACGTGCAGGCGGCTTACCCTGATAGCCACATCATGCTTGCTCCCAACCTTTACAGCGGCCTGGAAGCACTCAAGCAAGGCGATGCCGATGCGTTTATCGGCAATGAAGTGATTGTTCGGGCCTATAAGTCGCTGCGGCCTTATCTGGGCTTGCAGATCAAGGAGCAGAGCCGGCTGGCCCCCATCGGTTTTGCCTTCGCCACCCGTGCGGCCGAGCCGTTGCTGGGAGCGATGATGAACCGTGCCCTGGCGAGTATCGACGAGTCGGTGCAGCGCGAAATCCTCGCACGCTGGACCACCGGGCTCGGCGTCGGTTTCAGCGGCGAGCGTGTTGAGCTGTCGGCCTCGGAACGCACTTGGTTATTGCAGCATCCCCATGTCGTGGTAGTGGCCCAACAGATGTCGCCCTACATATTCAAGGACAAGGACGGTCACTGGGTGGGCTTGAACGTCGACCTGTTGCATCGCATTTCGCGCATGACCGGTTTGCAGTTTGTCATCGAAGAAGTGCATTCCACCGCGCAAACCCTGGAGTGGCTGGAAACGGGCAGGGCGCAGATGAACACCACCCTGGCGGCGAATCAGGAACGCAGGGCGTTGCTCGACTTCAGCCACGGTTTTGGCGGCTCCGGCTGGGTGTTTGTCGAACGCGCCGATACGGCGCCGCTGACCGGTTTGAAGCAGTTGGAGGGCAAGGTCCTGGCGCTGCCGGCGCGCCATGTGCTGGAGAATGATATCCGCCAGATGTACCCCCGGATCGAGCTGCGGCTGGTGGACAATTACGCCCAGGCCCGTGAGTTGGTGCAACGGGGTGAAGCGGCCGCCACCGTGCAGACCGAAGTGGAGGTGCAGAGTTATACCGAGGACGGTTTGCGAATCGGCCGCAGTGTCGATGGCAAGTGGTCGTCAAACTGCCTGTCGGTGCGCAAGGATCAGCCTGAGCTGTTGAGCATCCTGAACAAAGCCCTGGAGGCCTTGCCGGTGGCCGAGTTGAGCGCGTTGCGCCTGCGTTGGATCGGCGCCGTGGCGATTCCGTTGCCGGCCTGGCAGCGGGTGCCGCCATGGGCTTATTCGACGGTGGCCACGGCGCTGTTGTTTGTGCTGGTGTCGCTGGTGTGGAACAGCCGGCTCAAGCGCCAGATCCGCCAGCGGCTGGAAGCCGAGCAGCGCCTCAATGACCAATTGGCGTTCAAGCGCGCCTTGCTCGATGGCATGCCCAATCCGTTGTTCGTCCGCGACCTGGCCGGGCGGCTGATGACCTGCAACAAGAGTTATGAACAGCAACTGGCGACCCGGCTGGAGCTGATCCAGGGCCTCACGCTGATGGAGAGCAGGGTCATGCCCGAAGCCACGGCGGCGCGCCTGCACGCAGGACACATGGAACAACTGGCCACGCAACAGCCGTTGTTTGTTGATCGGCAGCTGGAGTTCAACGGCGGCAGCTTGCACGTCTACCAGTGGACCGTACCCTTCTTCGACGCCCAGGGCCGCTTGCAGGGGCTGCTGGGCGGTTGGATCGACATCAGCGAACGCAAAGACCTGGAGCACCAACTGATGGATGCCCGCCAAGCCGCCGACGAAGCGAACTACGCCAAAAGTGCGTTTCTCTCCTCCTTGAGCCACGAGATTCGTACACCCATGACCGCTATCATTGGTTTGCTCGAGCTGGAACAAGAGCGCTGCCTGGCAGGCGGCCAGGCGGTGTCTGAAGCGCTGCAGGTGGCCCATCGTTCGGCACGGGAGCTGATCGCCTTGATGGGTGACAGCCTGGACCTGGCCAAGATCGAGGCCGGTCACCTGCAACTGGTTCCGCAGACCGTCGAGTTGAAGGGCTTTTTTGAAGGCATCCAGCGCCTGTTCGAAGCTACGGCACAAAAAAAGGGTCTGCATTTGACCCTGGCATTTGATCCGGCCGCCCAGGGCTATTACTGGTTCGACCCGCTGCGCTTGCGCCAGGTCATGCACAACCTGTTGGGCAACGCGTTGAAGTTTACCGAGCGGGGGGGGGTCGCCTCAGTGTCAGTTGCCAGCGCGATGAGAACGACGCCGAGTATCTGCACCTTTGCGTCGAGGACAGCGGCCCGGGGATCAGCGCCGAGCAGCAGCCGCGTGTGTTCAAGCCGTTTACCCAGGTGAGCGCATTGACCACGGCGGAACATGGCGGTACCGGGTTGGGCCTGAGTATCTGCAAGCAATTGGTGGAGTTGATGGGCGGGCGCATTCACCTCGACAGCGTGGTGGGCGAGGGCACGGTGGTGTGCATTGACCTGCGCCTGGATCGGGTCAGCACCGATGATGTGCCGGCGACGCCGACCGCAACGTTGCCACCCCTGGGGCGCAGCCTCTCGGTGCTGGTGGTCGATGACCTGGCGGCCAATCGCCTGGTGCTGGCCCAGCAGTTGCAGTTCCTCGGGCATCAGGTGATTGCATTGGATTCAGCCGACGCCGCGTTGCAACGTTGGCGTGAGCAACATTTCGACGTGGTGGTGACCGATTGCCAGATGCCGGGCATGTCCGGGTATGCCTTGAGCGAGGCGATCCGGCGCATCGAAGCCGGGCAACAACGGTCCCGTTGCGCCGTAATCGGTTGTACCGCGAACGCCATGAACGATGAGCTACAACGCTGCGAGGAGGCTGGCATGGATGAGCTGCTGGTCAAGCCTGTGACCCTGGAGCACTGGACCCGTGTGCTGGCCCGCGTGGCGTCGCAGCGCTCGTTCGACATCCAGGCCTTGCGCACCATGACCCAGGCCGACGGGCCGGTGCTGCACAGCATGTTGCAGGAACTGGCAAAGAGCCTGGATCACGAACATGAGGTATTGGCGAGCGCCCTGGCCGAGCGTGACGTTGCGCGCCTGAATGCGGCGCTGCACCGGCTCAAGGGTATTTGCTCGCTGGTGGATGCCCTGCCACTGGCCAAGGCGTGCATGGCCCTGGAAAAATGTGCACGAGAGCAGCGCGGCGCTGAGCTGGAGGAGCCTTGGTTGAAGTTGTCCGAGGCGTTGAAAGTGTTTCGTCGCGACCTGCAGCCCTATCTGGATTGACTGCCGACGCGATGCAATGTGGGAGGGGGTTTGCCCCCAATGGCGGCGGCTCAGTCACAGATGTGCTTGCTGACACTCCCTCATCGAGGCATAGGGATCTACACAACTTTGGTGCGCTGCTGCTCCCTGGCAGCTTATAGCTATATGACTGATGCACCGCGATCCAAGTGTGGGAGGGGGCTTGCTCCCGATGGCGGTCTGAGAGCCGACCAGGATGTTGGATCAGACCGAGTACATATCCGTTATTTAGGTAACGGCGTTTATGGGTTCCGCCCTTACGGCCAGCGTGGTTTAACGGGGCGCCTAAGATCAAAAGCAAGATCAAGGGCGGCTCGCTGCGCATCGTAGTTACCGTCGGCGGCTACACAGTTGTGTAGATACCCATGCTCAGCGGGGGCAGGCCCTCTCCCACATTTGATCATCCCTGAGACCGCATTTAGGACATGTCCTATGGGGCTGTGCGGGACATCTGAGTAGTGTGTCAGCCTCTGCCCCGATGCCGACTCAATGACCCATGCGCTCTCTCAACGTCCTGATCCTCGAAGACAACCCGTTTCAACTGATGGCACTGCACCAGATGCTCAATGCCAATGGCGTGTTCAACGTACTGACCGCCGAGAATGTCGAAACGGCCCGCCAATCCCTGGACAGCAAAGGCCCGGTGGATATCGCCATTTGCGATCTATACCTGGAGCAGGGCGATGGCCTGGAGCTGATCCGCGAATTGGCCGAGCGCCGTCTGGCCCAAGTGCTGGTCCTGCTCAGTAATGCCGAGCCTGATGTGTTGGAAGGCGTTGCGAATATGGCACGGCAGATGGGACTCAAGGTATTGGCGTGCCTGCCCAAGCCGGCCTCGGCAACGTTGATCGGGCAAGTCTTGGCCGACTGCCAGGCGCACTTGCGTCCTGGGCCACTGGTGCTGTCCTGGGAGCGCGTGCGCCAGTTGCTGGGCTTGAGCGACAGCGAGCAGTTGCCGCCGTCGGCCGATATCAGCCAGGTCGCCATCGCGGCGTGTGGCAGGGTCTGGTATCAGCCCATCGTCAGCCAGGCCGGTGTGCTTCAGGGTGTAGAGGCGCTGGCGCGTTGGCAGTTATCGGAAGGCGAGCTGCTGCTGCCTGATGAATTCCTGCCGGTGCTCGAGTTTGCCGGCATGGAGGAGGCCTTTACCTGGCACGTGCTGGAACAGGCGCTCGGCCTCGCGAACCTGGTCATGGGCGAGACCGGCCAAGTGTTGCCGGTAGCGGTGAACATTCCTGGGCGCATGCTCGAGCGAGCGCACTTTCCCCAGGTGCTGCAAGGCTTGCTGCAACTTCACGGCGTGCCCGCCCACAGCCTGACCCTGGAGCTGGTGGAAGCCTCGACGTTGAAAACCGACAGCGCGCATGTCACCGGCCTTCTGCGCCTGCGCATGTTGGGTTGCCAGTTATCTATCGGTGATTTCGGCATGGGCGGCACCAGCTTGCAACATTTGCTGGAATTGCCGTTCACCGAACTGAAGATCCCCCCGGCCTTTGCCTGCGGGATGGCCAATGACGACCGCAAGGCCGCGGTGGTGGCGGGTGCCATGAGTATGGCCAAGCGGCTGAACATCGCCGTGGTGGTCACTGGCGTGGAAACTGTCGCCGACTATCACGCTGTGGGTGAGCTGGGAGCCGCGTGGCTGCAAGGCTGCTTCATTGCCCGACCGATGGATGCCGAGGCGATCAAGCAATGGATCGCATTTCAGGCTAGGCCAGCCCGTGTTCCTGTACATAAATAAACAACGCGGCATCGTTGCCCAGCCCCAGCTTGCGCATGGCGCTGACTTTTTGTGCGCTGACGGTCTGCTTGCTGCGATGCAGGTGTGCGGCGATCGCGCCTACGGTCATGCCACTGGCCAACAGGCGAATCACCTCCAGCTCCCGGGGTGACAGCTGTTCCCGGGAGTGCAGGCGATCAGCGCCGACTTCTCCGGCCAGGCTCAGCGCCTGGCGAATGGTCTGGGCCACATAGGTGCGTTGCTGGCGCACTTGGCGGATTGCCTGCGGCAGTTCATCGGCCAGGCTGGCCTTGCTCAGCAGGCCCATGACGCCCAACGCCAGGATGGAATGAAACAGCCCGGCGTTATTGAGCATGGTCACCACCACAACGGGCAGGTTCGGATGGTGCCGGCGCAGTTGCTCGATCAGGCGCAACCCGTCGGCCTCCGGTTCGGCGGGCATCATGAAGTCGGTCACCAGCACATCGCAGGCACAGTGTTGCAGCAACGCACTGAGAGCCTGGGGTGAGTTCGCCTCGCCGACGATGCTGAGGTGCGGGTCACGCTCGAGCACGGCGCGCAGGCCAATCAGGAAAATCGGATGATCGTCGGCAATGACGACGCGCAAAGGTGTTTCAGACGCGGCTCTCAAGGCAGGCTCCCAGGCTAATTCAGGGATTCTAGCCTGTGAGCGGGTGTTTTTTCTCTGTCATGTTTTCCGTGCATGCTCGTTTCCCTCAAGCAGCGGATTACACAAAAGGTAGAACTTTCTGCTTTGAGCACGGGTCACTTGAATGTCAGCATCTTCGTGACATTTTTGTTTTTCGAACCTTTTTCGAATGATTGAGTGGTGATCGAGATGGAAAGTATCAACCTATTGCTCAGTGAGGCACTGAGCCCTTATCAGGTTACGCTGACCACTTCTGGTGTGCGGGACGACTGCCTGGTAACCGTGAAGAATCCCGGTGGCGCCATTGTGGTTGAACGTGAAGTCGACCGTGGGCAGTTGATCGATAAACGTGCGTTGGTAGATGTGGTGGATTGCCTGCTTCGCGACCTGAAGATCGCCGAAGGGCGTCTGGAACCCTCGGTCATTGCAGCCTTGCGCAACGCCGCCCAGACCCGTGGCGGCGCACTGGCGTGAAACATTATTTTTCTTCGGAACCTTCCTACGGGGCGGTCAGTCAGAGTTGGTATCAGCAAGAGCAATCATTGTGCTCCGGTGTTTGTTGCTTGCTGTGCGGGCCTTTTTTGTAGGCCACGTTTAACCCCGAGTTGTCTCCCCACTGCTCGGGGTTTCTTTTTGCCCGCGATTTTTAGATCGCACCATTCTCACGCAGGCGGGTAATAGCCGCCGCGTCGTAGCCCAGGGCATTGAGCACCACGCTGTTGTGTTCACCCAATTGCGGCCCGACCCATTCGCAGCTGCCCGGTGTATCCGAGAGCTTGGGCACTATGCCCGGCATCTTGAAGTCCTTGCCGCCTGGAAGTTGCGCCTTGAGGAACATTTCCCGGGCCAGGAATTGCGGGTCGCCCAGCATGTCTTCGGCGCTGTAGATGCGGCTGGCGGGCACCTCGGCCTTGTTCAGTTGCTCAACCACCTGGTCCAGCGGCAGCGAATTGACCCAGCGGTCGATCACGCCGTACAGCTCGTCGCGGCGCAGGTCTCGCCCGTCATTGCTGGCCAACTGTGGGTCATTCGCCAAGTCGTCACGCCCGATGGTGGCCATGAAGCGTTTGAAAATCGCATCGCCGTTGGCGCCGATCTGCACATGCTTGCCGTCCGCACTGGTGTGGATCGAGGAGGGGGTGATGCCGGGCATGATGTTGCCGGTGCGTTCGCGAATAAACCCGAATACGTCGAACTCGGGGATCATGCTTTCCATCATGGCGAAGATGGCTTCATACAACGCCACATCCACCACCTGGCCCAGGCCGCCGTTGACTTCGCGATGACGCAGCGCCATCAACGCACCGATCACCGCCCACAGCGCGGCAATCGAGTCGCCGATGGAGATCCCGGTGCGCACGGGCGGGCGGTCCTCGAAGCCGGTGATATAGCGCAAGCCCCCCATGGACTCGCCCACCGCGCCAAACCCCGGCTGATCCTTCATCGGCCCGGTCTGGCCGAAGCCCGAGAGCCGCACCATCACCAGCTTGGGGTTCAATGCGTGCAGGGTTTCCCAGCTCAGGCCGAGTTTTTCCAGCACGCCGGGGCGGAAGTTTTCGATCAGGATGTCGGCGTCGGCCAGCAGTTGCTTGAGGATCGCCAGGCCATCGGGGTGCTTGAGGTTGAGGGTCAGCGACTGCTTGTTACGCGCCTGCACGAACCACCACAACGAGGTACCCTCATACAGCTTGCGCCACTTGCGCAGCGGGTCACCGCCGTCCGGCGATTCGACCTTGATCACCTCGGCACCGAATTCAGCGCAGATCCGCGACGCGAATGGGCCGGCAATCAATGTGCCAAGTTCGATGACTTTCAGACCGGCAAGGGGTTTGGCATTAAGCGACATGGGGATCCTTACAAGCACGGGACGGAGGTGTCTTGCTTTTTAACATAGGTGAGCAGATGCAGCGCAGATTCGTTGAATGACCCCGCCATCGGTTAGACTGGCCACCTTTCCCTGTCTCTAGAAGCCCGTTCATGGCCCAGCCGTCCACGACCTACAAATTCGAACTCAACCTCACCGACCTCGACCGCTCGGTGTATGAGAGCGTCAAACAGACCATCGCCCGCCACCCTTCGGAAACCGAAGAGCGCATGACCGTGCGTCTGCTGGCCTACGCCCTTTGGTACAACGAGCAGTTGGCGTTCGGGCGTGGCCTGTCAGATGTAGACGAGCCGGCCCTGTGGGAAAAAAGCCTGGATGATCGGGTTTTGCACTGGATCGAAGTCGGCCAGCCGGATGCCGACCGCCTGACCTGGTGTTCGCGCCGCACCGAACGCACCAGCCTGCTGGCCTATGGCAGCCTGCGTGTGTGGGAAGGCAAGGTAGTGCCGGTGGCCAACAACCTGAAGAACGTGCACATCGCTGCCGTGCCCCAGGAAGTGTTGGAGACCCTGGCCAAGGACATGCCGCGGGTGATCAAGTGGGATGTGATGATCAGCGAAGGTACGATCTTCGTGACCGACGACCGTGGCCAGCATGAAGTGCAACTGCAATGGCTGGTTGGCGAGCGCGGTTGAATCGTGGCTGAGCACGGCTCCCTGTAGGAGCGAGCTTGCTCGCGAAAAACCTCCGGGCACCGCGATCACCCAGACATCCCGCGTCATCGTTAACCACCTTCGCGAGCAAGCTCGCTCCTACAATTATTAAAGAGAAGTTATCACCACCGTATGCGTATCGATCCCCGCCCATTGCCCGCCGTCCTGCCATTCCTCGGTGAATTGCCGCCGCTGTTGACCCGTCTCTACGCCGCACGCGGGGTGCAATCGGAAGCCGAGCTGGACAAGAGCCTGGCGCGATTGATTCCCTACCAGCAGCTCAAGGGCATCGATGCGGCGGTGGACTTGCTGGTGACCGCCCTGGAGCAGCGCCAGCGCATCCTGATCGTCGGTGACTTCGACGCTGATGGCGCCACGGCGAGCACCGTGGGCACCCTGGGCCTGCGCTTGCTCGGGGCGGCCCATGTCGACTACCTGGTGCCCAACCGCTTCGAATACGGCTACGGCCTGACCCCGGAGATTGTCGCGGTGGCGCTGCAACGCGAACCGCAGTTGCTGATCACCGTGGACAACGGTATCTCCAGCGTCGAAGGCGTGGCGGCGGCAAAGGCGGCGGGATTAAAAGTGCTGGTGACCGACCATCACCTGCCGGGCGATGAACTGCCGGCGGCGGACGCCATCGTCAATCCGAACCAGCCGGGCTGCGGGTTTCCCAGCAAGGCCCTGGCCGGGGTCGGGGTGATTTTCTACGTGCTGATGGCCTTGCGTGCGCGTTTGCGCAGCTTGGGCTGGTATGACAACAGCCCACAGCCGAACATCGGTGAACTGCTCGACCTGGTGGCCCTGGGCAGTGTCGCCGACGTGGTGCCGCTGGACGCCAACAACCGCATCCTCGTCCATCAGGGCCTGGAGCGTATCCGTGCGGGTCGGGCGCGACCCGGGATCAAGGCGATCCTCGAAGTAGCCAAGCGCGATCATGCCCGTATCACCTCCACCGACCTGGGTTTTATCCTCGGCCCGCGTCTGAATGCGGCCGGGCGCCTGGATGATATGAGCCTGGGCATCGAATGCCTGCTCACTACCGACGTTGCCGCCGCACGGGAAATGGCCGCGCAACTGGACGGCATGAATCAAGACCGCAAATCCATCGAACAAGGCATGCAGCGCGAGGCCCTGGCCCAGCTCAAGGACTTGCCGGTGGAGTCGATGCCGTACGGCTTGTGCCTGTTCGACCCGGAGTGGCACCAAGGGGTAATCGGCATCCTCGCGTCGCGCATGAAGGAGCGCTATTTCCGCCCGACCATCGCTTTCGCCGATGCAGGCGATGGCCTGCTCAAGGGCTCTGGCCGCTCGGTGCAAGGCTTTCATATTCGCGATGCACTGGCGGTCGTTGCCAGCCAACATCCCAACCTGATCACCAAATACGGCGGTCACGCCATGGCGGCGGGGCTGACCTTGCCCGAAGCGAACTTCCCACTGTTTGCCGAAGCCTTCGATGCCGAAGTGCGTCGGCAGCTGCGTGAAGAGGACCTCACCGGCCGCCTGCTCTCCGACGGCACCTTGGCCGTGGAAGAGTTCCACCTGGAGCTGGCCCGCGCCCTGCGCCATGCCGGCCCATGGGGGCAGCACTTTCCCGAGCCGTTGTTTCATGGTGTGTTTCAGTTGGTGGAGCAGCGGGTAGTGGGGGAGCGGCACCTGAAGGTGGTGCTCAAGAGCGAATGCGGGTCAGTGAAGCTCGATGGTATCGCCTTTGGCGTGGACCGCGAGGTGTGGCCGAACCCGACCGTGCGGTGGGTAGAGTTGGCTTATAAGCTGGATGTGAACGAGTTTCGCGGCAATGAGACTGTACAGCTGATGATTGCCCACATCGAACCGCGCTAGATATTACTGACAATACAAAACAAATGTGGGAGGGGGCTTGCTCCCGATAGCGGTGGATCAGTCATACATCATTGACTGACACCCTGCTATCGGGAGCAAGCCCCCTCCCACATTTGGTTTTGTGTACAGCCCTGGAGCTACTCGGTTTTGCCCTGGTGCTTGACGATAATGTCCACCAAGCGCTTGGCCAGCGCCGGGTAGTTTTCATCGAAGTGGTGCCCGCCCGGCAGCTTCATGGCTTCGCCCACCGCAGTCTTGTCGGTGCAGCCACTCTCATCGACTTCTTCCGCGCCGTAGATGCATACGACCTTCTCTGGCGGTAGCTTGGCCATTTCCGGGCCGGTCGCGGCTTCTTTGCCGGCGTTACCCAGCCAACCCTCCACTTCGATTTCAAAGCTGCCGGTGCGGGCGAAGGCCAGCAGGATGATTGCGTCGACCCGTTGCTGTTCGTTTTCCGGCATACGGTTGTAAATGGCCGGCAGTACATCGGCGCCAAACGAATAACCGGTCAGCACGAAGCGTTTGGTGCCCCATTTCTGCCGGTAGTGCTGCATCAGCTCAGTGAGGTCCTTGGCGCTTTGTTCCGGAGTCTTGTGCTGCCAGTAGTAGCGCAGGGTGTCGATGCCGACCACCGGGTAACCGATCTTGGCCATCTCGCCGGCCACGTCGCGATCCAGGTCGCGCCAGCCGCCGTCACCGGAGAGGAACAGGGTTACGGTGTCCTTGGCTTGGCCAGCGGGTACTTCCACCACTGGAATGGCCAGGCCGCCGTTGTCCGAACCTACCAGTTGCTTGCGCAACTCGTTGTTCAGGATTTGCGGGTAATGAATGTCGTAATCGCTGATGCTGGTGGTGGCACGCGGAGTGTCGCGTACGAAGCTGGCGCTTTCATCGTCAGGATTATCGTTCCACGCTACCAGCCAGTTGCCATGGGCGGCGGTTTTCGGCAGCGGGTCCTTGCAGCCTTCCTGGGTCAATGCGAAGCCCACCGAGATGGCGTTGGCCTTGTCATCGTTCTGGGTGGCCAGCCAGCGCCAGGCGAGTGCGGCGCCAGGGCCGATGCCGCTGACCAGGGTCGCCGGGCCCTTAAGCTGGGCCAGGGCGCCTTGCAGGGCTTGTTCCTGCACTGTGCAGTCAGCCTTGGGCAGCACCACCTGGATGATCTGTGCCGCGCCACCCTGGCTCAGGGCAATCAGCTGGCTGTCGGTCAGGGCTTCATCAGCCATCACCGCCACGGCTACACGAGCTTTCGCGGTGCTGGCCGGGGTCACGCGGGTCATCACCGAGCCGTCGGCCTGGGGCAATTGCTCCAGGGTCGGTTGCGGAGCAGGGCGGTTCCAGTACCAATAGCCGCCACCCAGGATCAGGGCGAGCAGCACTACAAAGGCCAATACATACCGCCAGGAGCGTCGAATCATCAGCGTTTCACCAATCCAGTCAAGCCGCCCGCGATCAGGGCGGCGGTATCGGCCAGTGCCACCAGCGGATCAAGTCCTGCGGGCACGGCCATGTAACGGGGTTCCCAGTCAGGCTGGAACTTGTCTTTGAAGCGGCGCAGACCTTGAAAGTTATACAGTTGCTCGCCACGACGGAACACCATCGAGCCCAGGCGCTGGGTCAACGGTGCGCCACGCCGCGGTTGCAGGCCCGACAGCGGCACCATGCCGAGGCTGAAGCGGGCGTAGCCGTGGTTCTTATAATGTTGAATCAGGCCCACCATCATGAACTCCATGGTCAGCTTGGGCGCGTCCGGGTGGGCACGCATCAGGTCAAGGCTGGCCAGGTCATGGTTGTAGGTTTCGAGCAGGTTGGCAAAGGCCACCGGGCGCCCTTCGAAGCGAATGATCGCGATACGGAAGTGCTTGAGGTAGTCGTCGCTGAAACGGCCCAGGGAGAAGCCCTTTTCCCGCACATTCTTACCTGTCAGCCAGGCATCGGAGATAACTTTTAATTCATCCATCGGCGCCTGGCCGGGTTCGAAGATTTCCAGGGACAGGCCGTCCCGGGTGCCACGGTTCCAGGTGTAGCGCAAATCCTTCATCTCTTTGCCCTTGGCTTCCAGGTCAAAGCGTTTCAGGTCGACGCGGGCTTCTTCGCCCAACTTGATCGCGGTGAGGCCGATGTCCATGTAGTACGGCAGGTTCTCGGCACGGACCTGATAGAACACCGGGCGGGCATGATGGATGTCGCACAGGTCACGGAACTGCCAGATCATCTCGGCACGCGGTTGGGTCGGGCCGATCGGGTCGTACAGGGCCACCAGGCTGCGTCCGCGACGGGCGTACATCAGGAAGGCTTCGTCGTTGGGGTGGAACAGCAGCGCCTTGTCGCCAGTCAGCGCCAGGCCGCCGTCGGGCTGGGAGGAGGCCATCAGGATCTTGGTGGCGCGCTCCAGTTCTTCCGACGTCGGCAAGTGGATGACCGGGCGTGCAGTGCGCAGCAGCCAGGTCAGCGACACGATTACCAGCAGTACCGCGGCACCCAGCAATGAGCGCAAGCCACGTGGGGCGTTGGCGTCGAGGGTGAACTGCCACCACAGTTGATGGCTGTAGGGCACGTCCTGATAGGCGAACAGCAGCAGCCAGATCGAAGCGCCGAGTACACAGACACTGGCCACCAGGTACAGCGGCGAAAAAGGCAATTCGGTCAGGCGGCTGGCGCGGTAGAACGAGCGACGGAAGATCGCCAGCAGCACCGCTGTCATGGTCATCAGGCTGGCTTCTTCCCAGTCGAAACCTTTAAGCAGCGAGAGCAGGGCCCCCACCAGCAGCAACACCATGGTCAGCATCCAGGCTGCCGACAAACGTCGACGCAGGCCCTGGGCGAGCAGCAGGCACAACACGCCGATCAGGCTGGCACCAAAGTGCGAAGCGTCAATCAGGCGGTGGGGAATCAGGAAGCCGATGTTTTCCAGGCGTGAGTCGATTTCTGGCGTGGCGCCGGAAAACAGCAGGACCACGCCGGACAAAAAAACCAGTACGGCCAGTACTGGCGCCGCCAGCCCCGAGGCCACCCGCAGGCTTTGCTGGGTCTGGAATAGACGCTGGGCCTCGTTGACCAGCAGGAACACACAGGCGATCAACAGCGGCAGGACCACATAGATCATCCGGTACAGCAGCAAGGCTGCAGCCAGGGGCGCGGCACCGAGTTTGTCGGCGAAGGCCGCCAGCAGGATCGCTTCGAATACACCCACGCCTCCCGGCACATGGCTGAGCACGCCGGCGGCCAGGGCCAGCAGGTACACCAGCAGGAACGGACCGAAGGGCGGTGCTTCCGGCAACAACATATAAAGGACGGTAGCGGCAGCGGCGACGTCCAGTGCGGTGATGATCAGTTGCAGGAAGGTCAGGCGACGGCCAGGCAGGCGCAGCGTACGGCGTCCGGCCTTGACCAGCAGGTTGTCGGGATAGGGCTGTTCCGGCAGGCGGCGGCGATAGATACCGATGCACAACGCGGCTGACAGCAGCAGCACGGCACCGGCGATGCCGCCGAGCAGGCCTTGCGGTAAATGCAGGTAAGTCGAGGCCGCCGGCAGGTTGCTCAAGGTGGCCAATGCGGCCAGTGGCGGCAGGGCACAGCCCAGGGCCAGGCTGGCGAACACGGTCATGTGCGCTACTTCCGACGCGCCGATGCCATGCCGTGCATATAGACGGTAGCGCACCGAGCCGCCCGAGAGCATCGACAAACCAATGGCGTTGCCGATGGCAAAGGCGGTGAAGCCACCCAGGGCCAGGGTCTTGGCGGGCAACTTCACCCCGGCATAACGGGCACCGGAGAATTCATAGCCGAGCAGGATGACGAAGCCGGCGACCGCCGCTGCAAACGCGCCGAGCAGGGATGGCTTGGGCACCTCCAGGATCGAGTCATGCAGGGCATAGAGATCCAGTTCCAGCAGCAGGTGTCGGCAAGCGATCAGGGCGATAGCAAACAACAGCAGCGTAACCGCCAGGCCGATAGGCTGCCGGTACTTGCTCAACAGATCCAGCCAGCGCAAGCGGGTGGGCGTGATCGGTTGTTCTGCTGTGACAGTGTCTTGTGGTTCAGACGAGTTGGCGCGCATCAATCACCTCGTGGATTGTGCGCGACAGGATGGGGGTATCCAGCCAAGTTACCAATCCCTATGGACAAAATAATTACAAATATTAACGCGGATCACCGGGTGGGGCGACTGCGGCCATTGGTCGTAGAGGGAAGCGCTTGAGCATTGAGCCTAGCGTGCAATGAGATGGACTCTACAAACCCTGTACGGTTTCATGAAAGATGCCATGTCATTGTTTCAGGAGAACTTTTTCACCGGATACAAAAAAGGCCACTCTTTCGAGTAGCCTTTTTTGATGTTTGGTTGCGGGAGCCGGATTTGAACCGACGACCTTCGGGTTATGAGCCCGACGAGCTACCAGACTGCTCCATCCCGCGTCTGTGGGCGGCATTCTACAGCCCAGCGGCAGGGTGTCAACCGTTAATGCACCGATGGGGCCAATTAGTGCGAATTATTCTGAAATCAAGGTGTTGGCGCGTTTTTGGTAAGAGGGGGATGAAAAACAGACGCGCACAAAAAAGGCCACTCTTTCGAGTAGCCTTTCTTGATGTTTGGTTGCGGGAGCCGGATTTGAACCGACGACCTTCGGGTTATGAGCCCGACGAGCTACCAGACTGCTCCATCCCGCGTCTGTGTGTCGGCATTCTACAGAGGAACGCGAGTGTGTCAACCCGTTAATCGAAGAAAAGCGCTTGTGCTTCAATCGGTTAGCTCTCAAAAGTGCGGCCTTGAACCGCTCGGGGCCAGTCAGGCCGAGGCTTTCAGCTCTATCGGAAGGCTGAATTCGATTGAGAAAATAAATTCATCTGAGAAATTTCCTACCACTTGGAAGGAAGAATCAAACTACTGGTGCTATATACAGGTGTGAATGCGATACTGCCCACCCGTTGGTTCACACCCCGTTTATATGACGCAGCGCAAAATCATCCACGTCGATTGTGATTGCTTCTACGCCGCCATTGAGATGCGCGATGACCCGAGCCTGGCGCAAAAGCCCTTGGCCGTGGGTGGCTCGGCGGACCGTCGGGGCGTGATCGCTACTTGCAACTACGAAGCACGGGCTTACGGGGTTCGTTCTGCCATGTCGTCGCGCCATGCCTTGAAGCTGTGCCCGGACCTGACCATCGTCAAGCCGCGCATGGATGCCTATAAAGAAGCATCGAAGGAAATCCAGACGATCTTTCGCGACTACACCGACTTGATCGAGCCGTTGTCGCTGGATGAAGCCTACCTTGATGTCTCCGACAGTTCGCATTTTGGCGGCAGTGCCACGCGCATTGCCCAGGATATCCGCCGCCGTGTTTCCAACCAGCTGCATATCACCGTGTCTGCCGGTGTGGCGCCGAACAAGTTCTTGGCCAAGATCGCCAGCGACTGGAAGAAACCCAACGGCCTGTTCGTGATCACCCCGGACCAGGTCGAAGACTTTGTTTCGCAGTTGCGCGTCAGCAAGTTGCACGGCGTCGGCAAGGTCACGGCGGATAAGCTCGCACGCCTGGGTATCGAAGACTGCCTGCAGTTGCGCGAGTGGAACAAACTGGCGCTGGTGCGCGAATTTGGCAGTTTTGGCGAGCGCCTGTGGAGCCTGGCCCGTGGGATTGATGACCGCGTGGTGCAGAACGACAGCCGTCGACAATCCATCAGTGTGGAAAATACCTACGACGTGGACTTGCCGGATCTCTCAAGCTGCCTGGCGAAACTGCCCGAGCTGATGGAAACCCTGGCCGGGCGGATGGCGCGCATAGACAGCAGCTACCGGGCAGGCAAGCCGTTTGTAAAAGTGAAGTTTCATGACTTTACCCAGACGACACTGGAACAGGCCGGGGCAGGGCGGGATCTGGAGAGTTATCAACAGTTGCTGACCCAGGCGTTTAACCGTGGGGGGAAACCGGTGCGATTGCTGGGGATTGGGGTGCGGTTGCTGGACCTGAGCGGCGGTAACGAACAGCTCGAATTTTCCTGGTAAAAACCGGGTGCTCTCTGTAGGAGCGAGCTTGCTCGCGAAAAACTCATAGGCACCGCGTTCTTCCAGGAAACACGCGTTATCGTTGACGTTTTTCGCGAGCAAGCTCGCTCCTACAAAAAAAGCCTGGGATCAGCGTGCGCCAGGGTCTGCCACCAAGCGCCCCGCATCCTTGGTCAGTGCCTGCACAAACTCCTGCTGCAATTCCGGATCATTGCGGGTCAGCTCGATCAGGCTTTGCTCCAGTTCGCTGGCTTCTTCTTCCAGGCCCAGTTCCGACAGGCGCTTGACCCGGTGTACCCACTGGTTCACCTCGTCATCTTCCAGGTCGTCGTAGATCAGCCCATGGGCTTCCAGCAATTTGCCGCGCAGGCTGTTGCTGACCGCCAGGGTCGAGTCCGTATGCACGTCATCCTGGCCGTCTTCGACGCTGATCTTCAAGGTGGTGACGCGGTTCAGGTCTTGCTCGGCAAATGGGCTGTCCAACAGGTTCAGGCGCAGTATGCCGTTGCGGTCGGTGGTCAGCTCATGGGTCTGCTTGCCGGCGGTGACCTGTACCGGGCGTTCGCTCCAGGGCAGGCTCGAGTACTCCAGGCGCTTGTCACGCTGGACTTCATCGATGGCTGCCAGGTTCTGTTGCGCACGGCCGTGGGATTGCACGTTCATGAACGGGTTGATGCCGTCCACGCCGTAGCTCAACCAGTCACGGGTCACGCTCGTGGGCAAGTTGCCGAGGGCGAAGATATTCGCCACGTTGGCGCCCACGCCGGCCACCAACGCCACGGCGCCCAGCGGCATCTCATAGAGTTTGCGCCAGGGCTGGTAGGGCGTGTAGCGGTCGTAACGACGGGTGACTTCGAATTCGGTGACCTCGAAGGTCTTCTGCTCATGGATGCGAACCCGGCGTTGCGGCAGCTCCAGCACTTTGGGTTCGCCGACATCGATCTGCAGGCTGTGGTCGAGCAACTTGCGCTCGATCCGCTCTTCGTGCTCGCTGCGTTGCGACATCTGATTGGCGCAGCCGCTGACCAGCAGGGCGCCGCACAAGGCGGCGCCCCCCAGGGCTCTGGTGTGTGGCTTGAACATGACGTCTCTTGGTCTGGTTTTCAGCGACGAATGCGCGCCTGGAGGAAAGACAGCACGTCAGCCACCGGCAACGGTTGGGCTTCGGCTTCGGTCCGGCTCTTGTATTCCAGGTTGCCATCGGCCAGGCCGCGGTCACTGACCACGATCCGGTGCGGGATGCCAATCAGTTCCATGTCGGCAAACTTGATACCCGGGCTGGTCTTCTTGTCCCGGTCATCCAGCAGCACTTCAAAACCGGCGGCCGTCAGTTCGGCATACAGTTTGTCGGTGGCTTCGCGTACCTGCTCGGTTTCGTAGCGCAGTGGCACCAGGGCCACCTGGAACGGTGCGAGGGCGTCACTCCAGATAATGCCTTTTTCGTCGTTATTCTGTTCGATGGCAGCGGCTACCACACGAGAAACGCCGATGCCGTAGCAACCCATTTCCAGGGTGATCGGCTTGCCGTTCTCGCCCAGCACTTCGCACTTCATCGCCTTGCTGTACTTGTTGCCCAGCTGGAAGATATGCCCGACTTCGATGCCGCGCTTGATTTCCAGGGTGCCCTTGCCATCCGGGCTTGGGTCGCCGGCGACAACGTTACGCAGGTCGGCCACGGTCGGCACCGGCAGGTCGCGCTCCCAGTTCACGCCGAAGTAGTGCTTGTCGTCGATGTTCGCGCCGATGCCGAAGTCGCTCATCAGCTCTACCGAACGGTCGATGATGATCGGCAGCGGCAGGTTCAGCGGGCCCAGGGAACCGGCACCGGCGCCGATGGCGTCACGCAGTTCGGCGTCGGAGGCCATGACCAGCGGGCTGGCGACGCCAGGCTGGTTGGCCGCCTTGATTTCGTTGAGCTCGTGGTCGCCACGTATGACCAGGGCGATCAGCTTGCCTTCTTCTTCGGCGTGCACGATCAAGGTCTTGATGGTCTTTTCAATCGGCAGATTGAATTTTTCCACCAGGGCCGCGATGGTCTTGGTGTCAGGGGTATCGACCAGGCGCAGTTCCTCGGTCGGTGCGGGGCGGGAAGTTTCCCGTGGCACGGCTTCGGCTTTCTCGATGTTGGCCGCGTAGTCGGAGCCGTTGCTGAACACGATATCGTCTTCGCCGGATTCGGCCAGCACGTGGAATTCGTGGGAGCCGGCACCGCCGATGGAGCCGTTGTCCGCTTCAACCGGGCGGAATTTCAGGCCCAGGCGCGTAAACACGTTGCAATAGGCCTGGTGCATGCGGTCGTAGGTGACCTGCAGCGACGCGAGGTCGGCGTGGAAGGAATAAGCATCCTTCATGATGAACTCGCGGCCACGCATCAGGCCGAAGCGTGGGCGGATTTCATCACGGAACTTGGTCTGGATCTGATACAGGTTCAGTGGCAACTGCTTATAGCTGCTCAACTCGTTGCGCATCAGGTCGGTGATGACTTCTTCATGGGTCGGGCCGGCGCAGAAATCGCGGCCATGACGGTCCTTGAAGCGCAGCAACTCAGGGCCGTACTCTTCCCAGCGCCCGGATTCCTGCCACAACTCAGCCGGTTGGGTGCTCGGCATCAACACTTCCAGAGAGCCGGCGGCGTTCATTTCTTCACGAACGATGGCTTCGACCTTGCGCATCACCTTCAAGCCCATGGGCAACCAGGTGTACAGGCCGGAGGCCAGTTTGCGGATCATGCCGGCGCGCAGCATCAGCTGGTGGCTGATCACTACCGCGTCGGAAGGCGTTTCTTTCTGTGTGGCGAGCAAATATTGACTGGTACGCATGGTAGGCCGTTGTCGGTTGCTTGGACTTGAAATGACTTGGGATTGTACGGGCGCTTGCTGCTCGCGTACAGGCATGAGCTATGTAGGAGCGAGCTTGCTCGCGAAGATCGTCAACGATGACGTGGGAAACCGGGGAGAACGCGGTGTCTGTGAGTTCTTCGCGAGCAAGCTCGCTCCTACAAGGGATCCGTTTCTTCAGAGGGGTTCAACCGTGCACGCCTATTTTCCTGGAACCAGTGCAACGCAATCAGGAACAGCGTCGGCAGGCCCAGCAGGCAGGTGATCATGAAGAAGTTGTGGTAACCGAACTTCTCCACCATCACCCCCGAATACCCGCCGATCAGGCGTGGCAGCAACAGCATGATCGAGCTGAGCAACGCGTACTGGGTGGCGGAGAACTTGAGGTTGGTCAGGCTCGACAGGTAGGCGACAAACGCCGACGTGGCCAGGCCCGAGCTGAAGTTATCCAGGGAAATGGTGACGATCAGCATCTGCAGGTCGGGGCCCATGTCGGCGAGCATCACGAACAACAGGTTGGTGCCGGCCGAGGCCACGCCGCCGATGAACAGGATCGGCAGGATACCGAACCGCACAATCAATAGGCCGCCCATGCCGGCGCCGACCAGGGTCATGATCAGGCCGAAGATTTTGCTCACCCCGGCGATCTGGTCCTTGGTAAAGCCCTGGTCGATGTAGAACACGTTGGCCATCACGCCCATCACCGTGTCGGACATGCGATAGGTGGCAATCAGCCCGAGCAGCAACAGTGCCTGCCAGCGATAACGCAGGATGAAGTCGTTGACCGGCGTCAGCACCGGCGCCAGGCCCCGGCGCCCCATGGCCGACAGGCACAGCGAAGTGAGCGTGATATAGAGGATGGCGCGCAGGAATGCGCGGTCTTCCATCAGCAATTCCCATAGGCTCACACCCTGGAACAGCACGCTGGCGAAGTCAGTGTTGTACAGCTGGGTGAACATCGCCGGCACCGACACCAGCAGCACGATCAACACGAACACCGACACCAGTTGGTGCACGAAGCTGTAGCGCCCGGCCTGCAACTGGGTGCGCAGGGGCACATCGGGCTCACGCATCAACAGGGTGGTCAGCAGGGCCGGAACCATCAACACGCCGAACAGCACATAGGTGCCGGTCCAGGCCGAGTGTTTATAGTTGAAGCCGGTGGAGCCGAAGCCTTCGGCAAAGAACAGTGCGCCGGCCGTGGCCAGCAGTGCGGCAATGCGATAACCGGACATATAGCTTGCGGCCAGGGCGGCCTGGCGGCTGTCGTCGGCAATTTCCAGGCGATAGGCATCCACGGCAATGTCTTGGGTGGCCGACGCGAACGCGACCACCACCGCAATGGCGATCAACCAGGACAAGTGTTTTTGCGGATCGCAGAAGCCCATGCCGATCAATCCGAGGATCACCAGCGACTGGGCCAGCACCAGCCAGGAACGACGACGCCCCAATTTACCGAGTAACGGCAGGCGCCATTGGTCGAGCAGCGGCGACCAGACCCATTTGAAGGCGTAGGCCAGACCGATCAGGCTCGCATAACCGATGGTCTCGCGGGCCACACCGGCTTCACGCAGCCACACGGAAAGCGTCGAGAACACCAACATGTAAGGCATGCCGGCGGCGAAACCGAGCAACAACAGCACTAACGTCGAGGGGCTGGCATAGGCGGCGAGCGCGGCGCGCCAGGTTTTACGGGGCATGGGCTGGAGTCTGCCTCAGATTTGCGGAAACAAAGCGCGCACTCTAACCGCTGTGCTCTACCGGGCGCCAGCCATGACGCTGAATATCAACGCGATTGTTCAAGATAGTGACGCCTTCGCTACGCAAACGCGCACGTTGTTCGTCACCCGAAGCACTGCCCACCGGCAGGCTTATCCGACCGCCGGCACCCAGCACCCGATGCCAGGGCAATCGCGTGTCCTCGGGCAACTGGCTCAGGGTGCGCCCGACCCAGCGGGCGGCGCGGCCCAGGCCGGCCAGTCGGGCCAGCTCGCCGTAGCTCACCACGCAGCCTTCCGGCACTTGCGCCAGCGTCAGGTACAAGGCGGTACGACGCATGTCGGCGGGGCTTTGCGGCGTATCGGCAGGTAGATTCACTGTGTGGGGATATCCGTTGAGATCGTCGTTGTTTTGTCAGAAACGTCTGTAAACATGGCGATGAGAATTGAACTCAATATAAATCCTTGAGTCAGTTCTAGCCATGTAACACTATAACGCCCCTTATTTTCGCCACCCCTGAGCCCCGTATCTGCTTATGTTGTCCAGAACCCTGTTGTGCCTTGCTGTTTTAAGTGCTTCCACGCCCTTGCTCGCCGATACCGTGTGGTTGAAAAACGGTGATCGCCTGACCGGCAAGATCAAAGTCTTCGATGGCGGCAAATTGCTGATCCAGACCACCTACGCTGGCTCCATCCCGGTGGACTGGAAGCAGGTCAAGACCCTGGAAAGCGACCAGGAACTGCTGGTCAAGCAGGACGCCTACAGCGGCGAAAAGGCCAAGTCCTTGCACGCCTCGGATGACGGCAAGGTGGTGCTGGCCAACGGCGAGGCACCCAAGACCGTGGAGCTGGCAAGTATCCAGCAGATCATGAAGCCCAAGCCAGTGATCGAAGACCTGGTGTGGAAGGGCAACGTCGACCTGGCGCTGGACTACAAGCGTGCCGACAAAGACACCAACGACTACGACGTCGACTTCAAGACGTCGGCCCGTCACGGCCAGTGGCGTCATACGGGCAAGGGTGAATACAACCGCGAGTTCCAGGATGACGTCACCACCACCGACAACTGGGCGCTGGAATACAGCCTGGACCGCTTCATCACCGAGCACTGGTTCTGGCAGGGCCGCTTGACCTACAAGCGCGACAAGGTCGAAGACCTGGCTCGCCAGCGCGTTGTCGGTACCGGCCCGGGCTATCAGTTCTGGGACGATGAGCTGGGCGCCTTCTCCCTGGGTTCGCTGGTCAACCGCACCGATTATGAATATGCCGACGGCGGCAAGGACAACTTCTATTCCCTGGCCATGAAGTGGAACTACAACCGCTACCTGGTGGGCAAGACCGTCGAGTTCTTCACCAACGGTGAATTGGGCAAGCCCCTGGCCGGGCCGGCCGAGTATTCCCTGGATGCCGAGATGGGCCTGCGCTACAAGGTCACCGAATGGGCCTCGCTCAACTTGAAGGCCGAGCGCAACGAGGTCAGCGGCAACTCCGACAGCAGCTTGAGCAAGACCCGCTACACCGCAGGCTTTGGTGTGGCCTGGTAAAACCTGCGTCGGCCACCCTGGCAACCTGCGCGGATATTGATTACCTTGTGTTGAGATCCATTCCCATATGCCATGGACGGCGGAACACCGAGGAGTCATACGTTGAGCGTGCACGTTGCCAAGAACGCCCGAGAGCTGTTGCTCAAGGAATACCGTGGGGCTCTCTCCACACTGTCCAAGGCCATGCCCGGGTTTCCCTTTGGCTCGGTCGTGCCCTATTGCCTTGACGAGCAGGGCCGCCCGCTGATCCTGATCAGCCGCATCGCCCAGCACACCCACAACCTGCAAAAAGATCCCAAGTGCTCGCTGCTGGTAGGTGAGCGCGGGGCCGATGATGTGCAGGCCGTGGGGCGCCTGACCTACCTGGCCGAAGCCGAAAAGCTTGAAGACCAGGCAGTGATTGAAGCCGCTGCCGAGCGCTATTACCGCTATTTCCCCGATTCGGCCAACTACCACAAGGCCCACGATTTCGATTTCTGGGTGCTCAAGCCGGTGCGCCACCGGTATATCGGCGGGTTTGGCGCGATTCACTGGGTCGATCAGTTGACCTTGGCCAACCCGTTTGCCGGCAAGGCCGAACGCAGCATGATCGAGCACATGAACAGCGATCACACCAAGGCCATCGCCCATTACGTCGGGCTCAGCGGGTTGCCCACGTCCGAGCCTGCGCAATTGGCTGGCATCGACAGCGAAGGCATGCACCTGCGTATCGGCCAGTCCCTGCATTGGTTGCCCTTCGCAACGCCTTGCAACACGCCGACACAAGTGCGCGAAGCCTTGGTTTCATTGGCTCACGCCGAGGCCTGGCCGAAAATAACCGCCGCCAATGCTTGAATTCACGAAATGGCGACGTCATCTAAGGTGGACTGGCAAGGCATTCTTGCGTTGAGGAACCATTTGATGCGCCCTTTTTTATTGCTCTTTCTGCTGTTCCCGGTGTTGGAGCTGTTCGTATTCGTTCAAGTCAGCGGTGCGATCGGGTTTTTCCCGGCATTGCTGTTGATCATCGCCGGCTCGATGCTCGGCGTCCTCGTGCTGCGCGTCGCCGGCCTGGCCACGGCGCTGCGTGCCCGTGAAAGCCTGAACCGCGGCGAGTTACCCGCCCAGACCATGCTGGAGGGCTTGATGATGGCGCTGGCAGGTGGCTTGTTGATCCTGCCGGGCTTTGTCAGCGATGTGGTCGGCCTGGTCCTGCTGCTGCCGTTCACGCGCAAGCTGCTGGCGGGCAAAATGCGCCAGCGCGCCGAAGAAGCCGCGATTCGCCAACGCGCCTTCGCCGACGACCTGCAACCCCGCGGCGGTCCGGCTCCGCGCCAGCCCCTGGGACGCGAAGGCGATGTGATCGAAGGCGAATTCGAACATCGCGACAGCAAATAAGCGCTTCACTGGCACGGCACCCTCGGGTGCCGTGTTGCATTCACCCCGCCGCCGACACAAAAAATTTCATCCTTGCCCCCTTGTAATAACCACAGCCGCCCTTATGTAACGGTCACCGCAAGGTTTCTGGTGGTGACACTAGACAGACTTCCGCGATTCGCCCAGCGAGTCGCGACCGGCACCGCCGGAATTTAACCCGCCGGAATTGATACCGGCCGATGAAAAACACAATTAGGAGAGATCGACAATGAAGCTTCGTCCTCTGCACGACCGCGTCGTAATCCGTCGCAGCGAAGAAGAAAAGAAAACCGCTGGCGGGATCGTTCTGCCAGGTTCGGCTGCTGAAAAAGCCAACCACGGTGTGATCGTCGCTGCAGGCCCAGGCAAGACCCTGGAGAACGGTGATGTACGCGCACTGGCCGTGAAGGTGGGTGACAAGGTTGTTTTCGGCCCTTACTCCGGCAGCAACACTGTGAAAGTAGACGGCGAAGACCTGCTGGTAATGGCTGAGAACGAAATTCTCGCCGTTCTGGAAGACTGATTTCCTCGCTCATTTTCCCGTTACTACAAAGTATTTAAGGAATATCGATCATGGCTGCTAAAGAAGTTAAATTCGGCGATTCCGCCCGCAAAAAAATGCTCACCGGTGTCAACGTCCTGGCTGATGCAGTAAAAGCGACCCTCGGCCCGAAAGGTCGTAACGTGATCATCGAGAAGAGCTTCGGCGCTCCGACCATCACCAAGGACGGCGTTTCCGTAGCCAAAGAGATCGAACTGGAAGACCGTTTCGAAAACATGGGTGCGCAGCTGGTCAAAGACGTTGCCTCCCGTGCCAACGATGACGCAGGCGACGGCACCACCACCGCTACCGTCCTGGCCCAGGCGATCGTCAACGAAGGCTACAAGGCCGTCGCTGCCGGCATGAACCCGATGGACCTCAAGCGCGGCATCGACAAGGCGACCATCGCCATCGTGGCTGAGCTGAAGAACCTGTCCAAGCCATGCGCCGACACCAAGGCCATCGCTCAGGTAGGTACCATCTCTGCCAACTCCGACAGCTCCATCGGCGACATCATTGCCCAGGCGATGGAAAAAGTCGGTAAAGAAGGCGTGATCACCGTTGAAGAAGGCTCGGGCCTGGAAAACGAACTGTCGGTTGTAGAAGGCATGCAGTTCGACCGCGGCTACCTGTCCCCGTACTTCGTCAACAAGCCTGAGACCATGGTTGCCGAACTGGACAACCCGCTGATCCTGCTGGTTGACAAGAAGATCTCCAACATCCGCGAAATGCTGCCAGTGCTGGAAGCCGTTGCCAAAGCCGGTCGCCCACTGCTGATCGTTTCCGAAGACGTTGAAGGCGAAGCCCTGGCGACCCTGGTCGTGAACAACATGCGTGGCATCGTTAAAGTCGCGGCCGTCAAGGCTCCAGGCTTCGGCGATCGTCGCAAGGCCATGCTGCAGGACATCGCTGTATTGACCGGCGGTACCGTTATCTCCGAAGAGATCGGCCTGAGCCTGGAAAGCGCCACCCTGGAAAACCTGGGTAGCGCCAAGCGCGTGACCATCTCCAAGGAAAACACCATCATCGTTGACGGTGCTGGCGTTGAAGGCGACATCGAGTCCCGTATCGCTCAGATCCGTGCACAGGTTGCTGAAACCTCCTCGGACTACGACCGTGAAAAACTGCAAGAGCGCCTGGCCAAGCTGTCCGGCGGCGTTGCAGTGATCAAGGTTGGCGCTGGCTCCGAAGTCGAAATGAAAGAGAAGAAAGCCCGCGTTGAAGACGCCCTGCACGCAACCCGTGCAGCCGTTGAAGAAGGCGTGGTACCTGGCGGTGGCGTTGCGCTGATCCGTGCCCTGGAAGCCCTGACTAACCTGACTGGCGACAACGCTGACCAGAACGTCGGTATCGCGGTACTGCGTCGTGCCGTTGAAGCACCGCTGCGCCAGATCGCTGCCAACTCCGGTGACGAGCCAAGCGTTGTGGTCAACGAAGTCAAGAACGGCAAGGGTAACTACGGTTACAACGCTGCGACTGGCGTCTATGGCGACATGATCGAAATGGGCATCCTGGACCCTACCAAGGTGACCCGTTCCGCGCTGCAAGCGGCAGCCTCCATCGGTGGCCTGATCCTGACCACCGAAGCTGCTATCGCTGAAAAGCCGAAGGCTGAAGGCGCAGCTGGCGGCGGTATGCCAGATATGGGTGGCATGGGTGGCATGGGCGGTATGATGTAAGCCAGCCTTACCCGGCGCTATAAAAAGCCCCGCCTGCAGTGATGCAGGCGGGGCTTTTTTGTGAGCTGTGTCCCGTCCTGAATAAGGTTTACGCCTTCTGACCTATCTTCAGGAGGAGTCAATGGATTCGGGCAAAAGGCGGAGCCAGCGTGACTACACGCTAGC